>NZ_JBMGUV010000001.1:0-361085 GCF_049058285.1 Lysinibacillus sp. UGB7 | reverse complement strand
TTTTGGTACTACAAAACCATATTGTTTTGCATGTAATTTTGGTACTGCAAAGCTATATTGTTTTACACGTAATTTTGATACTAGAAAACCACGTTGTTTTGCACGTGATTTTGGTACTACAAAGCTATATTGTTTTGCACAAGGTAAGTGGGGCAGCAGCTTCTAGTATTATACCTGCATATGCAATAGAAAAGGATTTTAGTGAAACCAGCACAGATCTTCTTGTTTTGCACGTAATTTTGGTACTACAAAACCAGTTTTTCATTGTTTTACACGTAATTTTGGTACTACAAAACTAGTTCTTCATTGTTTTGCACGTAATTTTGATACTACAAAACCAGTTCTCCCAATAAAGTCACTATATATAGACAAATATTCTTACAATTCGACTACATATAGGAAAATATCGTATCTATTAAGTCAGATGAATAATTACTAGCAAATAATAGTTAAAAAAGGGTTAAAAAGACCTATAATTAAATAGTCAAATCAAGTCTAAAAGCTTTACAAACGCCCTGTAATCAAGGATTAATTCACTTTTGCACGAAATTTTGGTACTACAAAACTAATTTCATAATTAAATTGCTTAAAACCCTTTAACATCAAGGGCTTAATGATACTTAACTATAGTTAAATTCTCTCTAGGTTATATATTTTTTAAAGTTTGCATGTTTTTTTGGTACTACAAAACCAATTTTACAATTTAATTACCTAAGAATCCTTTAATATCAAGGGTTTAACTGTACTTTCATATAGTTAAATATTTGCTAGGTTATACATTTTTTAAAGTTTGCATGTATTTTTGATACCACAAAACTCACTTTATTTTACGAATCAACTATAGTTATACTAAGACTATATATTATTCAGAAAAAAGGTGAGAATTATGAATCAGCAAAAGGAAATCAATGTAACTGTCCCAGAATCTCTTGTCAATCAAGGCTTTAATACATCTGTAGAAGAAATTTTTGACAGATCTCCATTATTTTCAGATAACATTTACACAGCTGAGATCAAACCTCTCACTCCTGAAAACGGTTATTCATCTATTCAACTTTTAGAACACAATAAAGAAACTCTAACTCTTTTAACTGATAAAGATTTAGAAAAACGCCAACGACTTTTGAAAGATTTTTCTGAATCCGACAAAATTCATCATTTAAAGCCATTATTAGATTACAATTATTCAGACTTCAATTTACCTGAAATCATTATTCCTGAAGAACTTTCTTATGACTTAGCTATTCGTGAACAAGGCGAACTAATTGTAGCATCTATTGCTGAAGCCGTTGGAGTTATTGACGAAGTTACTATTCCACGTACATATAACAAAGCAGGTTCTAAAGAAGGGCAAATTAGAAACATTAAATGGCAAGAAGTTTCAAATTATAATCTAAATGTAGAAGTTGCGGAGAAAAAGAATCCAGCTTCTTATATCAAAATTTTAATAGCATTAATGATGAAGCCAATTAACGAAGATGGTTTCCTTTTTGATGTGCCTTTAAAACCATTTGCTGAAGAGGTTGGTGTATCCGTTCGAACTTTAAAAACTCAATTAATTAATATGGAGAAAAATAAGCATATCGAACTTGTGAACGGCAGCTTAAATGAAGCTGGAGCACACTACACTCACTTTTCTTTTAAACTAGAGCGTCATAAAGATAAGCATCATACTCTAGGGGGATATATCAGCCTTAGTAAGTATGCTTATTTGAAGTTGCTTGAAATTAACGATGTAAATATTTTAAGATTCGCCATTCGTGCCTATATGAAAATTTCACGTGATACAGCAACTGCTGCAAAAAAAGGCATCCGTACAATATCTATTCATTTTTCAATGCGTGAAATCCAATCATTCTTACCATCTTACGTAGGTAATAAACCAGCTATACAAAAAATGATTGACACACTTAACGCCACAGGTCTGTTCAATTTTAAATTTGGCAATGTACAAAGCCATTCAGTAGTGTTTATGACAATGAGCCCTAAAATGTTCAATGAAATCTATCAAAACAACGTTGACAATGCGATAATGCAAACAATGGTCCATCTAATGAACGAGGACACGATTCATCTATGCAAAAAAGATGTAAAAGATATTAAGCAAATGGTAAATCAATATGGCTTACGAAAGATACTAGAAGCGATCAATATCATCAAGTCTGATTTCTTTATGATAAACAGTATCAACGAACAGCTATACGAATTAGGAGCTTTAATAAGAATAACAATTGATCAAAATTCCTCCCAATATCTACATTAATTATTAAAAACAGAAAATATGCACATCGAACCTTCTTAGCTATTATAAGAAGGGCTATTTGCGTGCATAAAAATTGTTTATCCAGCATATATTCTTCTAAAGACATAACACCCAACGTCACTTTGGATGTGCAAGGGAATATAATTACTTTATAAAACACTCTCTTCTACACTTTTCACCAATTTTTCCTATCTAATCTGTTAATTCTACAAATATATATATCCACAACCTATGTTTATACACATTTTATCAACAAAGTATCAACAAATAATCCACAATAGATTCACCATTTATCCACAATAAATATCCTTTCTATCAACAGATATTCCCTTTTCGACAAAAACTACAATAATCCTATTCTTACTGCACTAATAATAATTATTTTCTACAATAATCCTCACTCACTTTTACAACAATCCTAATTTATTACACTAATCCTATTTTGCAGTTACAAATCAGGATTTTTAAAGCCTTAAAGCTGCAATAATCCGACGAAAATTGCAATCATCCTTCTTAACTTTAAAAAAAACGACTGAACTTGAAAAAGGTCAGTCGAACATACATAAATACAATATTTTTTTGCGATTTTCATAAATTATTTACTTATTTTCTAGTCTCTTTGTCAAAAATCAAAAAGCGACAATGCTCAATCCCTTACAGCTCTAGGATCAAACAATGTCGCTTACGAATATATCTATTATATTTCTACTCTTATATCTACTATATACCTTTTAAATATAACTAATATATCTTTTAAATATTAATATAAATACATCTTTTTTTTATATATAGGGAAAATCAAAACACTATCATTATTAATTCAATAATCTTATATGATTGAATGAATTGATAAGAACATGAATATAATCCTAGTAGAAACATCTATCAATTTGTAATAATTAGCTTCATTCTAACATAAAATATGTTATACAACATCAAGACGAAAGGAGGAATAAAATTATGAAAAAATCTAAATGGATCACAATGCTTTGTTCTGCAACACTACTAATTCAGCTATCTGTAGTACCAGCACTGGCAATATCACCTACGACAACAGATATGCCTTCAGATATTACAAATGAGGAACTAACAAATACTGATCCACCTGTTTCAAATCCTGATAAAACAAACACTTCATCAAAGACTGAAACACCTGATGTCCCAAATATCGAATCGGACAATCCATTATTTTCTGAAATACCTCAAAAAGTAGGTGACCATCACACTTATAGTTGGTCATCTAACGTGGTTATTCCAAATGACGATGAAAAACATTTAAAACAGGCGGAAGATGCCATTAAAGAACTCGCTCAAACAGATTTAAACGCTGCGACAAATGATCCTCAGAAGGTATTAGAAGCAGCCTACTTGTTAGGTATGATGCCAATCAAATATGATAAAATGGAGGATATGCGTGTTAAAGCAAATTTACTTCAAAATTTGTATGTTGAATTAGATAAGATAAAAGATCCTGAATTTAAGGGTAAAGCCTATGAAGTAATTGTTTATTTATCATTAGATTGGGTATTGCTAACAGATGATTCCCAAGAATTTGTCAACCTATCAAATGCTTTAGAAAAAATGCCTGCATCTGAAATTAAGGACAAAATTCAAAACAAGGTAGACGACATTGTTGATAAAAACAAGCCTACTGATGAAGATTTAAACAATGGGATTCCTGATAAAAATAAACCAGCTGAAGGAAACCCTGATGACGGTAAGATTGATGACGGTAAAACTAACGACAATGATTACATCGGAGGCATAAAGCCACCTGCTAAACCACCTGTACTAACATTGCCTGAAGCTACTTATGACTACACCAAAACTGTATTTAATAAAAACGGTTGTGAGAATACTGTTTATTACTATAAGGATGGTAAAGTTATAAAAAAAGGCACTGAAAAAGTGGATAAAAAATCTTGCTTATCTCAATCAGGTAAGAGCAATTACAAATCTGCAAACAGCGTTAAATATACTGGCTATAATCCGTATGATAAAAAACAACGCCTAGCCTTGCTAAAAAATCTTCAATTGAAAAAAGAATTAGAAGAAGCAATGACTAGTGATCTTACAGTGCAATACACATTTAATAAAAATGATGAATCACCTTACTATTTTGATACAGGTGTTAATGTAAATGCAAAAAAAGAGCTCTCTTATGATCAAGCAAAAAGTGCATTACAAATTATCTCAATTCAAGCAAAAGGACAATTTGTTGAAGATATGAATCAAGTATTAGCTTTAGTAGATGGACAAATCATCAGAATTGAAGCATATGAAGGACTAAAACCATTTGAAGAATTTAAAGATAACTTCAAACTAACTAACATTGGTGTAAAACTTCAAGATACTAGAAGCTCTACAAAGCAGGGCATAATCGATTTGATTGAGATTAAAGAAAACCACACAATTGTATACAAGGACCATCCATTTGCATTAAACGAACGCCCTATCATTGACAACAATGTAGTTTTATTCGGGGCTGAGCAAATTGCTGAAATTCTAAATATCGAAATTAAGCGTGAAGAAAAATCAAAAACGATTCAGATGTCCCTAAATGGCTCTATAATCGAGTATACGCTTGATTCAAGTGAAGCTTTATTAAATGGTGAAAAAATCGACTTAAACGTTCCTGTACGTTTTAATAAGGATATGAAATATATGATTCCAATTACAACATTACTAAATCAACTTTCATTAGAAATTATTGTAGAAAATGAGGAAATCATAATTGCACCAATAAAAGAATAGATTTATAAAAAATTCATGTAATCAAATACACGTACACGTTGCTAATGTCTCGGAGGAAATACAAATTAACTAATAAAGGGGATAATTGAGAATGCAAATTTTAGTTATGTATTTATTATTAGCTGTTGTTGGTTGTATCGCTGTTGCTAGTATTATAATGAATTTTGGTTTAGAAAAGAAAGTTGATTCAATTTCAAAAACAATTAGAGGTTTAGTTACTACAAAAGAAGATGAAATTGTAAATAAGCCTTTAAATATTACGGATGATAAGTTAAATAGCGTATTGGAAGGTCTTGAATTTTACAAGAATCAAAGTGAGAAATGGCATAGTGAAAGCGTATTTTGGAAGAGTGCTTATGATAAAGAATGTGAATCGCTCAATGAACTTGAGATACGTTTCAAGAAAGTAGAAAAGGAAGTATCAAGCTTACGTTATATAGTAGACAAAATGGATGGCAGAGAGATTGTGCGTGATGACAACTACAATATAACTAATATTAGATTAGTAAAATAAATATAAAATTAACACACAATCCCACATATTAGGTATAATATGTGGGATTGTTATAATTTAGGGATTTATAATTGAAATGAAGGGGGGATATTATCGAGCATGGGTTTTTATTATTTGTAATTATAAAAAAATAAAACCTGCATATAGTAAAACGTATTATTAATAAAGGAGGCGTTCTAAATGCAGAACATGAAAAAAGGTAGTTTATTTAAGTCGAAGATTGGAATTGGGGTACTATTACTGACACTTATCATTGCTATAGGTACATTCAGTTTAGACATTCCTAAATTTTCATTAACAAATCATTCCCTTTATGTAAATGGTGAAAAAGCGAAAATTAATCCAATTGTACAAAATGGTCAAGTTTATGTTCCATTAGAAATTTCAGTTGAAGGTATGGGGGATAAATACGAATTAAATTCAAGTAAAAATAAGACTACAGTTACACATGATAATTCACAGTACATTTTTACATTATCGAGTGCAGTAGTTGAAGTGGATGGAGCAAATGAATACTTACACGTTAAAGAATCTAAATGGACTACAGCTCCTACTGGATTAAAAACGATTAAGATCGGTTCAGATTTATTTGTTCCATATGAATCACTAAATCAATTATTTGATTATGAAGTTTCTTCGAAAAAGAGCGGTGCAGCGTATACGGTAATTGTTGGATCTCAAGATATTAAAGAGGACAAACCGCCAACTACACCACCTACAAACCCAGGAGTTGAAGAGAACCCTTATGTTCCTAATAAGTGGAAAAAATCACCAACAGGACTTTATCAAGCTCTAGACAAGAAGTATCCATTACCTGAAGGAATTAAACCGTTCAAGGCTAAAACAACAGCATTTACTACTGATTATAAGAAAAATATCAATATCCTTGCTAATGAGCTAGGTTTTGAAAAAGCAGCCGACAATGCTGCCATCTTATATCCGTACAGTACGTTAAATTCAATCAGTGTATCTTACAGCACAAAGCACAATGATTATGCAGTACAAATCGACTATTGGAGTGCCAGTGGTAAAGATCGACTAATTGAAAACGTAACGCCTTATGCGTTTAAAGAAATTTCAAATTTATTCTTTGGGACTACTAAAGGCAGTGAATTCTACAGTTTAATTGAAAAAGGTGCAGAGCAAAATGCAGAAGCATACAAAAAATTCAACAAGAAAATTACAGTTGGAAATCGTGAAGTATATGTAAATACAGCAGCGTCATCGTTCATCATTTACATCTCCGAACCAAATAAAAAATTAGATATGTAGGATAAAAATAGGTTGCTACTAGCAGCCTATTTTTTTTTCAAACCAATGTTTGCAAGGAAACATTTTGATAAACAATTCTTTACATATTTTCTTGCTGCCTTACTCTTTTTGTTATCACACATCATCTAGTTGCATATCATACAAATAGAAAACTAAATATAAAAGGAGGTAATTGCGAAATGAACATTAAGAAATCTGTTCTAACATGGTTCAACTACTGCATTGCAGTCGTAATCGTTGCTTCCGCATATTTTGGTTTTTGGCAAAGTACGAACGCTCATGCAGTATCAGATTTATCGAACAGCGTAATACATCATCATAAATGGGAAAATCCTATTACTGGTGAAGTGATTCAAAGGGAAAGTAGCGAGCCACCTATTTACATCACATACAAATCAGGCTCTACATTAGGAAACTACTATGGGGCTAATAAAAAGTTTTGGCAAGAGATGTATAAAGGTGAATATCTATGGTACTCTCCTGTTCCACCAGCACAATTAATCGAATCAAATAAGGATGAAGATCGTTATCAAATTCGTGACAATCGTTTGCGTGTTTGGGGTAATGGTTTTAATCCAGCTGAGGCAGGAACATGGTTTGTAGATCGAACTTTCAATCATAACTTAAAGAAAGGTAGCTATGACATCGATAAAAGATGGACATATGGCTACAACGGTTACAATACAGGTACTACAAAAATTAAAGTTTCATATAGCTATAAAAATCAGGTTTATAACTATATTGGAAAAAACTATGAATGGCGTTATTTAGGCTATTCAGATAGTGGCTCAATCGTAGATAACCCGTATTTTCCACCTGAATATCCCACAGAACCCGATTGGCATCCATCGAAAAAATTATGGATTTGGGAGCCCTGGAGAGACTTCAGTTCTTTAGGAGCTGGACATTATGAAGAATCACAACGCACAACATATGATTTATCGGGTAAAAAATCGAAATGGATTGAAGAATTATTCTTAACAAAAAATCCTGAGTTCGTACTTGAACAAAAGCCAGGTGAAACTAAGAAACAAGTGTATCAACGTAGTGCAAACTATTGGAAAGATGCAATTCTTCTTAAAAACAATCCTGAATGGTCTACAGGTATCGCTCGTATGTATCACAACGGAAATGCTCCAGGTAAAGATGGATTATGGTACATGGTTTGGGTTCTAAAAACACCTGATCAGCCAAACTTACGTGTAACAGACTTTAAAATTATCGATCCTGAAAACGGAAAAGTATTAGGTCATGTTTATCGTAATGCTGAAAAAAATAGTGTATTATCCACTTATGTCAAAATTGATCCTCAAGCTAATTTAAAACGTGGTAAAGAATACAAGATTACAGCTAGAGTAAAAAATATGGAAATTGAAGGCGAAGGCAAAGGCAAAGCGACAACATATGAGCCTTTAGGTCTTGATTTACACTTAGCGTATGATGACAACGTTCATTTAGTTGGTAGTTACGATGAATCGCATTATAATGAACTGAATCACGAAAAAGCAGGTAAATCACCTGTCGGACGCACATCAATTGAGTATTTACAAACAGCTGGATTCGAAGTAGACAATACAGGTGCTGAATGGTCATTTACTGTCCCTGAAGCAAATATTGCAAAAGAAGAAATGAAAATTCGTATCGAAATTCCTATCGGACACTACTTAGCAGGTGAAAATGTAATTTCTGAAGATGACTTTGCTGAAATAACATTACCGATTGAGAAAGAAGATATTGGTACACTAAAAACTGCTAACCTTACAGAAGCTAGTGGTCTACCGACTGAAGATATTATGCCAAACACAGCGTATGATCTTCATTTCTATGTTAATAAACCATTTGGTGAAACACCTGTAGGTGATCCAAACAACTTAGCTGCTAACCCATTCGCTTCCTTACAAGTAATTGTGAAAAATAGCGAAGGTAGTAAAGTTTATAATGTTGTTGCAGAAAAAACGCTGTATGAAGGTCAAACAATACAATTGACGGTGAAAAACGTAATGAGCGGTAATGAGCCCTGGTTAGAAGCTGAGTGGCAAATTCGTCAAGTTCACCGAGATCTTTTACAATCTACAGTAATTGAAAATGATGGTCCATACCAACAACGTTGGCAATCAGAAGTAAATATCGCTGTTCAAAATTTTGAATTATTCCCTCAAGTCGTATATCGTGCTCAAGGACAACCTGCTGGTTCAGAAAATGTAAAAGCTTGTTATGAAGTAACCAACATGAATCCTAAAGGCGATTCTCGTCAGATCGTGCATGTAATCACAAATATGATTACAGGTCAAAAATGGACATTTGACGATGTTTTTGTAGGAAATAAAGAACAAAAAATTTGTAAAGACTTAGGTACAGTAAACTTAGTTATTGGAGATAATCCATTTATGGTTGAAGTCAACCCTGATACTGGAGGCGGCAGACGTTGGAAAGAGTATCTGAATAATGGAAATCCATATGCGGATAATGTAGACGAACAATCAATTCTAGTCGTTCAAAATATTGCTGAGCAGTATTGTGAAACAGTTCATACAAGAAATGACTGGAGCCAAAAATATACGAAAACACGATATTACCAAACGTATAAACAAGATTCGATACGAGATGAAGATGGATATATCATTGGATGGTCTGCACCATATCCTTATGATGAATACTTGTTTACAAATCACGAAACAGTTGCTCATTACGAAACATATTCTATTGAGCAAGCGATCTTCAAAAGTCGAGATTATGATGGCGACATCATGACGGATAAAGGGAAAATCCGAGCAGGTTATGGATTTGAACTAGAGATCGATGTTAATTACCAAACAAATGTTGATAAAACTGCTCCTAAACCCTGGAATATGGGCAGACCAGGACAAAGAGAAGATGTTTATCCTCTTGTAGTTCCAGTGACAATGCCTGAAGCTCTATATATTGAGATGCCTTACACAGATGAAAACGGACAGCCTATTCGATACAAATTAGAGCCGATTGCTATTAAAGGGAATTGGGATGATAAGACAATCACTTATGGATTGCCACAACGAGATGCATTTGGTAAAGAAACAAATCGTAGAATTTATTTCAATGAAACAGTTGCAAATGGAACATATAACATCAAGGTCGATACGGAGGCATTCTATGGATATACTCCTAAAACGCCAGTACCATTCCTGCTATGTGATTCAGCAAACTTATCAATTGAAGTATTAGGATCTAATGCCGATGATGTAAAATCACATGTAACACAATAAAAGAGACAGAGAATTGGATAATCATTTATCCAGTTCTCTTTTTTTTTGTGTAAAATTAAAAGTAGTAAAAATTATTAATAAAAACATACATATAAGTGCTATATAAAAGTTATATAACTTCTACACAACACTTATATGTTTAACAATAAGAATCAATCAAAAAAACTCGATTCAAGTAGAAAAACGAAAAGAAAAAATATAAAAAGTTACATAACTTCTATATAAACACGCTTAAAAGTTATATAACTTTTATATAAAAATTATTAAAAATATAAACATCTTGTAAATAACAGATTTAAAAATTGGTATGTTGTTGGTAAAGTGAAACCATATACTAGCTTATCGTTTCACTTTGCTAACAGTGTATTCATAAGAATTTCAGAATATGTATAAAAATATTTTCACCCCTTTTTAAGTATCCCTAACATATCTCTATTAAACTAGAATTTTAAAAAACAAGGTTTTAAACAAGGTTTTTTATTTTATAAAAACAAAACCTTTTTAAAATCCTTTTTAAAATGTTTTTTAAATAACACCGAACTGTTATAATACTTATAACATAATTAAAAATAATAGAATGGGAGAGGGAAAAGATGGGTAAAGTTATCACACTAATGCTTCAAAAAGGTGGAGTTGGTAAAACAACTATTTCAGCTACATTGGCGAAAATGCTACACATGAGCGGCTATAAGGTTTTAGCGATTGATATAGATTCTCAATCACATTTCACAAGTTATGTGATGGATATTGATGATACGAAGCAAGATGCTAGTAACTCGTTTGCAGAACAAAATCTATACAATGCGTTTTTAGACGGAGATCTGACGGATCATATTTTATCTTTTAAAGAAGGTTTCGATATTATTCCAGGCAGCTCGCAAGTAGTAGATACAAATGCGATGTTTGATGAGCGTGATGACGACAAACAAACATATCTAAGAGATATGCTTGAAGAAATAAAAGATGATTACGATTATATCATTATCGATTCACCACCTGACTTCAAAAACTTAGAGATAGCTGCTATTGTAGCTTCAGATTATATATTAGTCATCGCTAATCCAGATTTGAAAACATCAGGAGAAGTGTTTAAAATGATCGAATCTAAGCTTCCTGTTATAAAAAACTTATATAATCCTTATTTAGAAATTGCAGGGATTTTGTTGAACAAAGTAAGTCATAATCAAAAAAATCACAGAATGTATAGGAATTTACTGATAGAACACTACCCTGATCTAGTGCTTAATGGATATATCAAAAATAAGGTAATCGTCGAAAATATTTTAAATACAGGCTATGATGGCATGAGTGAATTCGAGGAATATGAAAGTTTATCAGAGTTCAGAAGAGTATTTTCAGATTTAGGGAAACGTATCGGAGCGGAGTTTAAATTCCCTAAAAAACCCACTCTAACTATTGATGAAAAAGTGAAAAATAAAAATATGAGACAACAAACGTTAGCAAATAAAAAGAAATATTTCTTCGAATTTAACAAATAAATAAAATTGAAAGAGGTGTAAAAATATTGTCTGATTTAGAATTTGAAAATTTAAAAAATTCAGTGCCTGCCGAACCAATTTTTAAAAAAGATCCTGAAGAAACTGAATTGTTCATTTTAGAAGCTGAAATTAGTCCGTATTCTAAGAAAGTAGAGGAATTAATTTCAGCATTGCAAGGTATTACAACGAAATCGAAATCTAAAAACAAGTTTGAATCAGCAAAAATGTTTGATCGTTCGGCTATTAATTATGGGATAGAAGAAGCTTTGAATATAATTAAAACAATGGTGTCAAAAGAAGAGTTAGAACAAGCATCATATATAATTAGGTTTTATTCAAATGGCGAAACTGTTCAATCGGCTCAACGCAAGTATTTTAAGCGTTTTAGTGCTGCAATATTTGAGCAACTTGATAAAATCAAACTACAAGAAAAAGGTAGTACGACTGCCGCTCAAAATGTTCCTGAAATCGGTCAGTCAAATCCAGTTCAAACGAATCCAGTTCAAATTCAAGATTCAGAGGTTTCTGATGAACGGATTAATTTAGAATTAGAAGGTATAGCAAAAGCATTTAAAATGAAATCAAGAGGCAATGTCAAAGGTAAAAGCCCACATCATATGACGAAAACCTTCGAAATTGAAAAAGGTATTAATGAAACACTTAGTTATATGAAGCAAAATGGTGAGATTGTAGAATATGAATTTATTAACATTGCAATTCGCTTTATGATTGCTCAATTTTACCCTGAATACACTAAAACTTTAAAACCATTAGAGGAACTTAATTACAAAACTTTAGTAAAAATACAAAATGAACAGTAAGCTAAAAGTCACTTTCTAAACCTAATTTATTTGGGGCAGAGAGTGACTTTATTTTTCAATTAAAGACCTTATATGGACGTGCAGCAAGCTAATTTTCACCAGCAGCAAATTCGTGGAGAGCATTTTTTGCACATGGTCATAAAGTCAACTTTCGAATTACACCTATAAATTAGAGGGTAATCAAATATAAATCTTTTAATTGAAATGGTTTTAAATAGGGGCTATGCATAAAACAAGGCTTTAGAGGGATCTTGAGTTACCCATACGCTAGGAGTGTTTTCCTGAAGAACGAGTATGAGCACGCATATAGGAATTTGTTGTACATAGTTGTCACATTTTAGACATATTTAGGGTGTAAAAAAAGGAAGCTTTTTAAGCCTCCTGTTTATCTTTGTTTTCCTGTAATATTTTTTCAACATCTTTTTCAAGTTCATCCATTTCTTCAACAATCCTTTTTTCTGCCTCTTCTGATGGATCAGGTTTTACCTCAAACTGTTGATCGACTTCCATGATTTTTTGTTCAAACGTATTTGGTTGAGATTGTTGATAAAGTTCAATGTCTTTACTTTTACATTTAGGACATTGAGGCTTTGCCAAAATCACATTCAAAATCAAGCTGGCTATGGCAATGCTGATTCCTAACCAAATATTCCAACTAAACATTACGATTGCCCCAATGACAAAGTATAGAATGATGTTTAAAATGCTGATTTGATAGAGAGGAATAGCTACCTCTTCGCATACATTACATTGATTAGGTTTTCGATGTGGTTTAGCTGCTCGCTTCTCCATTTGTTTTTTAATAAACTTTAATATTGCTAATTGCATTTTATTCACAATAATACCTCCTTAAATTTAATATTTTATACTTTATGCATTTCATACATGTCCGATTCCTTTAAGAGATTTAAAGTATTAGACATGTTTTTTTGAATTTTATCTATATTTCAGGTCTATCTTAAATAATATATAAAAAACGAAAATAGGAGGGTGATAGATGAAAAAGATTAAAAATAGAGATGGAAATGTTTCAATCATGACAGTTTTGCTAATATCTGCATTGTTGCCATTGTTTTTGTTTATCATATTTGATATTTCAACTTTTCAATATGTAAAGATAGATACCGATGATGCTCTTAGTCGTTCGGGACACATTGCAGCATTGTCTATAAATGAAGATTTAATCAAATATGGAGAGTTAGAATTGGATGAAAATCAAGTTAAGGCAATAGGTTCTAAAGTGCTGGATACAAACTTGACGGATATAGCTGGAAAATTCAAGGAGCAGGAATTTGAAATTAACGTTTCCAATCAATTAAATCCACACACTGTTATGCTTAATGATCAATCGAATGTAAGCGTGGAAAATCCATATGTTCGAATAAGAGGGACATATCGTGTAGATGGTATTATTGGAGAAAAATTCTTCGGGAAGTCTGTAGACGAGATTTATCAAGTAAGTTTTATCAAAAATGAAAAAGCTCCTATTATCAATGCTGCTGAATCTGCAATGATGTGGACAAATATTGTTAATCCGTATCGTGGATATGAAAACATCTCTTATCCAATTTCAATGCATAGTGAAGATGTAGAGTTGTTAGGTGGTACAATTAATGAATTTTCAATAACTTTTAATAATTTATTAGGGGCTATTCTTCAGGTAAGTGTGAATGGAGAAAAGATTCAAGATTTGTCTTATATGGGCGATGGAAGTGAAAACGGTGCAAATTTCAGCCTAGAGCTCCCTACTGAAAAACAATTAGGCAATGTTACATTGAAGGGAACAGTTGTTGTGGAAAATTCTGAGTTTCCAACAAATAGTGATGTAGCGGCTTTAGAGATAAATATTCCTGAATTTTCGATTGGGTATATAGAGGCGGATATTAAAGAAAAAATTAAAGTTGAGCATCATATGCTTCACTTAATTAAATAGGAGGATGGGGAAATGAAATTGTTGATTGTGCTAGTTGCTATGATTATAGCAGCAGGAATGAATTATTTCACAAAGAAAAAATACGATTACGATATTCGATTAAAGTATGTTTCCATACTTTTAACAGGTGTGATAGTTGGAGTTATGGTGTTTATGATGGATATAAGTGTGAGTTCGCTAATTCTCATGGCGACTATACCTGCATTTATAGTTATTTCATTTATAGATTTAAAGCATTTACTTATACCTGATCGACTAAATCTCTATTTAGCAATTCTAGGGTTAGCGTATATTGGCGTAAATTATCAAGTTGGATGGATACTATTAGCTGGAGGTATGGCTTACTTCATAGTATTTTTCAGTGTAGCGGTATTTGTCGGTAATTTAGGCATGGGCGATGTAAAAATGGCGTTTTCGATAGGGGTGTTTTTAGGGTTTGCACTCTTAATGAAGTTTTTATTTTTTACTCTAGCAGCAGCGTTACTCCTTTCATTGCTTTTGTTAATCTCAAAAAAGAAAACGGTGGATAGCAAAATAGCATTCGGTCCTTATTTGGCGATAGGTGTAGTAGTTACAATAATTTCTATCATTTAATAGTGAGTGTGGGAGGATTTTCCTCTTACACTCTTTTTTTGCCTAAATAAGTCATTGGTCATAGAAAACGGATATTGCTAGTAGTTAAACATAAAAGGCATGGATAATATAGTTTTAAAGAATTATGAATTGAAAATTTCAGTTCTTAATACACTGTTTAACGAAATTGACAATAATAAAAAATTGTCAAGGGCGTAAAGAATATATCGGATGACAGCTGAATATTATATAACATGAAAAACAAAATAGTAAAAAAACACTAGAAAGGAGGTGAGTGTTAATGATTCAAAAATTACAAGAAAAAGCAGGTTATGTGTCGATTGAAACCGTTGTGGTCGCATCATTCATGATCGTATTAGGTCTTTACGGCTTACAAGAGCTTTCTTCTGTAGCATCAATCGTAATGGATACGGCTGTTGAACAATTATACGCAGCAACTGAAATCATCACGAACTTAGGTACTCCAGCTGGTGCAATCAAATAGTCAGGCGAGGTTAGTGGCGTAGCTGCTTGCCTCCATACATAAGCATTAAATCTTATGAATATTTTCGAAAGGAGGCGATGTCCTTGTTAAACAAATTACAAGAAAAAGCAGGTTATGTGTCGATTGAAACCGTTGTGGTTGCATCATTCATGATCGTGTTAGGTCTTTACGGCTTACAAGAACTTTCTTCTGTAGCATCAATCGTAATGGATACAGCTGTTGAGCAGTTACATGCAGCAACTGAAATCATCACGAACTTAGGTGCTCCAAAAGCTCCAGGTAATGTAGGTCTTTAATAGACCGAGGTGAGCAGTTTCACTGCTTGCCTCTATACATAAGCATTAAACCTTATGAATTCAAACTTGAAAAGAGGTGAATATCAATGATTCAAAAATTACAAGAAAAAGCAGGTTATGTGTCGATTGAAACCGTTGTGGTTGCATCATTCATGATCGTGTTAGGTCTTTACGGCTTACAAGAGCTTTCTTCTGTAGCATCTATCGTAATGGATACAGCTGTTGAGCGGTTACATGCAGCAACTGAAATCATCACGAACTTAGGTGCTCCAAAAGCTCCAGGTAATGTAGGTCTTTAATAGACCGAGGTGAGCAGTTTCACTGCTTGCCTCTATACATAAGCATTAAACCTTATGAATTCAAACTTGAAAAGAGGTGAATATCAATGATTCAAAAATTACAAGAAAAAGCAGGTTATGTGTCGATTGAAACCGTTGTGGTTGCATCATTCATGATCGTGTTAGGTCTTTACGGCTTACAAGAGCTTTCTTCTGTAGCATCTATCGTAATGGATACAGCTGTTGAGCAGTTACATGCAGCAACTGAAATCATCACGAACTTAGGTGCTCCAAAAGCTCCAGGTAATGTAGGTCTTTAATAGACTGAGGTGAGTAGTTTTACTGCTCGCCACTATACATATTTAATGTTAAAAAGTAGGCAATTAAATAAATTGTCTACTTTTTTATTTTTATTGCATCTTTTTGGAATGATTCGAGATGGAAATCGGTAACTTATATAGTGGAATATTGTTTGTCAATATTTTTTACCAATATGTGTAAGTGAAAGGGGAGGTGAAGGATGCTTGTGTCATTAAAGAAAAAATCTAATAAAGATGGGTATGTGGCGATAGAAACGGTTGTTTCAGTATCTATGTTTTTATTTATCTTTATGGCGGTTTTAGGCTTATTTTTGGCAATATATCCGAGGGTGGTTATTTTGCAGGAAAGCAACTCTATTGCTCAATTAGCCTCGATACAAGGGGGATTGACGGAAGACGATGTTCAGGAATTCACAACACGAATTTCTTCGTATGGATTTGTGGATAATTCGGAATCAGTTGAAATTAATTTAATCACTGAAGCAGGTGTAAGGTCAGACAATATTGATCCTGTTGAAATAGATAACGGCTTTTATGTTAAGCGTGAAGATTTAGATGCCATGATATTAGTTGTTAGAGTACCACTAAAGTTAGAGATGCTTAATACAGCAATGAGTTTCTTTAGTAATTCTTCGGGACATAGTTTGGGGTCACATCAGGTTGAGAAACTGATTTATTCTGAGCGATATTAGGGTGAGTGAACAAAATAAAAGATGGAGGTGAAGAAAATGCGAACAAGTAAAGGTTTGATTGCATTTTTATGTTTAATGTTTGTAGTTGTGGTCGGATTGTTTTCTTATAACATTTTTTATTCAGAATCGAAAGAGAGTAAGCAATTTCAGACGGTAGTTGTTGCTAGTAAGGCGATTGCGGCTGGTGACGCTATTGAACAATCTGATTTAAAAGAAATTAAGATTCATAAGGATGCTTTAATAGGTGATTATGTTAATTCACTTAAAAAAGTTAAAAAGGATCTTATTGCAAATACCATTATTCTTGAGGGTGAGATTATTAATTCTCAAAAGCTGGTGAAGGCAGATAGTGTAAATGAATATCAATTTATTGATATTCAAATCAACGGCTCATTAAATGTTCAAGAAGGTGAATTTGTTCAAGTGTTTGTTAAGCCACGCTATATGTCACAAGTATTTAGTGTTTTCGATTTAAAAGAGGTTGAAAAGATTAACTACAAGACACAAAATAATGGGGCAGTCACTAAGATTCCTACTTCAGTAACTATAAAGGTAGCGGCTTCAGATGTAGAACTTTATCAACAAGCTGTATCTGTAGGTGATGTTTTAGTTGTTAAATATGATTCGATTACAGGATTTGATGAAGCTGAAAAAGTAATTAATTTTGGAAAGTCAATTGGTGCTATTCAAAATGCTATTACTTCTGCTAAAGCAGAAGGTCATCGAGAGGGTTATTATTTTGTAGTCTTACATGAATTAGGGGAAGAATCTTTAAATGAAATTGCTTTAAAATACAACGTGTCTGAAAAGCATATTACAGAAATGAATGCTGGCAAAAAGTTTGCAGTGGGCGATGTAATGCGAATCAACTAAATTGAGTGAAAAAGAGACTTGTCTACATATGTAGCTGGTCTTTTTTAATTGCGTAAAACGCTTTTTTTGGAATAAGTGTATTTGCTTATATCTATGTTATTAACATGGCACTTGATGTATTTAATTTAACGAATAAAAGGGGGAATATGCATGTCAAAAAAAATATTGGCAGTAATGTCGGTAATTCCTGGTAATGGTGCAAAATTTGTAGCAACCAATTTGGCTAAATTGTTCGCTGAGGACGTAGAAGAAGATGAAAAAGTCATATTGATAGATTTTGATTTTGATTATCCTTATTTAGCGAGCGGCATTGTAGATGGAGATGATAGTGAAAGGACAGTGGATGATTTATTTCCGTTGCTAACAGAAGTTCTTGAGGAAAATGTTCAAATACTCAAAGATTTAGTCGTAGAAACGAATGTTTCGAATGTTGATTTAATTAAGGGTACAAAGTACGCTGGATTAACTAAATTCATTCAACCTGAACAGATTCAGTGGACAATCGAGGCTGCTAGTGAAATTTATGAAAAGGTGATCATAGTCATATCGGCATCTGCTAGTAATGTTGGTACATTGTATACGCTAATGAAAGCGGAGCAAATGGTGTTAGTTGCTCGTCAAAATCACTCAAATGTAGAGCATATGTATGATGTTATGCGTATCATTCGACAATACAGCTCATTAAGCGAATCTGTAAAGATTGTATATAATTATGATTCAGCAGTGCTTGATATTGATTTTTCGGAAGTGTTTGAACGTTCTTTAGTTCCAGTTGAAGTAGTGGGGGCTTTAAGCTTTGATGCAGCCGCTGTTGACAATAAAGATTTGATTGAACAAAAAAGAGGTTTTTTTCAATCGAAATCTGTAAATCAACGTAATTTCAATGAAGTCTATGAAGGCTTGCTGGAAGGAGAGGATGAATAATGCATGAAATTACATTAAATCCTATTGCAATTAAGGATGGATTAAAGACAATAGGATTTATTAATTTTTTACAAAAAGAAAAAGTAATAGAAGGGCTTTCTCGATTAGTTGTTAGGGAATTTGATTTTAAAAAAAATAAGGGCGGTAAAATTTTAATCAATCAAATTGTGACGACATCTGATATGTATTCGATAGATTTGGAGAGAAAAAATGTTGAAGTTCGAGTTGAGGATTTAAAAACAGGTCGGGATACGTATGTTGAGACGTTCAATTTGTGCCAATTAGCAGGTGTTGATAAGGTGAAGAGTTCGGCATTAAAATTGCGTGCTGATGAAGAGGAAATTTATAAGAAGCTTTTTGCACTAGTTAGCCACCGTATGGACAATCCTCAAGGTACGGCTAAAGAAATCGAGCTGCATACAGAAATGATGGCAAATGTAACAAAATCTGATAAAGCTCGTAGATATGTAGAGGCAAAAATTCGAGAAATCGTTTCAAAAGAGGATTATCTAAACACTTCTGAAGTTTTACACTTCACTAAAAGACTATATGCATATATGTATGGAATGGGCGTTCTGCAAGAACTAGATGATGATCCTGAAGTGGGGGAAATCATAGTGAATGCTGTAGTTTATCCTGAGTTTAGTTCAACAATTGATTATATTAAAAATCATGTTAAATACGAATATCATTTAAACTTTGCATCATATGATGAAATGTATGCAGTGTTTGAGCGTTCTATAGCTTTTGAAGATAAAGAGCTAAATAAGGTTGATAATTCACAAGTCGAAGCGATTCGTGCAAATCGTGATCGAGTAACAATTTCTATTCCTTATGCATCTGAAAATTATGTTCTAAACATCCGAAAATTTAGCAACTTCATTCCCGATTTAGAAAATATGCGTAAATCAGGGACAGTTGACCTAGAGCTTGAACAAATATTAAAGGTGTTGGTTAAGGGAAAGGCTAATATCGCAGTATTTGGAGAGATGGATACAGGGAAAACATCGTTTATAAACTTCTTGCTTACTTTGACAGAAAAGATGGAATTGAAAACAATAATTGCAGCGGTTGCTGAAACAGATGTAGAGCGTGTTTTAAAAGGACATCGATTAGTTGTTTTAAACGTAAACGAAGATTTAGGCTATACGTTTGAGAAGCAGATGAAAACAGCTTTACGAACGACAGCTTCTCGAATTGTAATTCCTGAAGTACGTGGTTCTGAAATAAGACAAGTGTATGAAGCCAATTTAAAAACGCGAGGAAATATCTTTTCAGGACATGCTTTAGATGCAAACGAAGCGTTGAACATGATGACCGATATGTATTTAGATGGTTCGGTTGGTCAGTATGAATATGTTAAAAGTAAATTGGCAAAATCGATTGATGTTGTGTTGATTATGAAAGTTGTTGGCAACTCGATTCGAGTAAAGTCGTTGAGTGAAGTAGTTATTGGGGAAAACGGTCAATATGAATCAATAAATGATTTATATGAGTTTATTCAAGATTCTAACGATATTACAACAGGTTATTATCGTGCAACAGGTAATAAAATGAGTAAGCGTTTGAAAAAACGTTTGAATGATTTTGTACCAATGGATGAAATTGAAGCAGCCTAATGTTAGAAAAAAACTGTTTGGGCATTATTTTAAAGCTCAAACAGTTTTTAAGTAGTTAAATAGTTCCTTAAAACATAAAGTATAGAGTTATTCAAGAAAAACAGCAAAGGAGTGATCAAAGGTGGGATATTTATTTCCAATCTTAACTGTAATGTTTTTGATGATAACAGGATACGTTTTGTCAAAAATGTTCAAGGAGAATAGTCGAAAACGGTCTTTAGTGTCAATGAGTTTTGATGGGGAAGATTTTGAAGCATTTTTAAATGATCAGGAAGATGGTAATTCAAACAAGAATAAGTTTGTTTTTTATAATCCAATTCGTCATTTAAAAAATGTTATATCAGATATGTATAAGTTCTTCCCAAATCCTCAAAAGAAAAATTTAATTTTTTCAGGAATAGTTTTTCTTGAAGTGATTTTATTTATCGGCATGGTTATTATGGGAAAATTCTTTATGGCATTAGTATTACTAGTGATTGTTCATTTTATGGCAATTAAGCTAATTAAGATTAAAACGATGACAATTAAGGATCATGTACAAGAAGAATTGCCATCAGCGATTCGTCATGTAATTAAAGTTTTGACAAAAACGGATGATTTAGGTCAAGTGTTTTTGGAGGCTTCCAAGGGTATGAAAGAGCCAATGCGTTCAAAATTTGTAGAAATTTCTCGTATTATGGTAACTCGTTCGGGGGATGTGGCATTAGATGAGTCGTTAATGAAATTTGCAAAAGATAGTGAGAGTATTTGGGCTTATACTTTTGCATTCATTATGAAGAGTTATAGAGGGGCTACTGGAAAAGTAGAAATTCTACGAAACTTGAATCTTTTATGCGAAATGATGGATGAAGAAAATCGAAATGCTGAAAAGCGTGTGACAGAAAGAAAGCCAATTGTTGTATTAAACAATGTATTGGCGGCATTAGCGGCTCTCTCATTCTTCGCTAATTTATGGAAGAATGATTATGCTTATACGTATTTCTTTCAAACACCAACTGGCGTACTATCGATGGTTGGAGGGGTTGCATTGATTGGTGCAACATTGATGGTTAATTTCGTTGTTGGGAAGAAAACATATTAGAAAGGGGGAATTTAGATGTTAATTGCTGCATTGGTGGTTTTTTTATCAGCATGGCTATTTGTTGTTTATTATATCATTGTGCAAAAAAAGTTGGATAAAATGGGGGTTGATCGTAACCGATTTGGAAAACCATTTTACAATTGGTTATATACTTATGCTCATGTGAAGCCTCTTTCGTGGTTTGTAGATGACGATAATGAACTGACTACAAAAGGCGAAAAGATTAAAAAGCAGCTTGTAGAAATAGGTCATTATAATGTGAAGTTTGTTGTTCGTTCTTATATGGCTTTTCAAATAGTAGTGTTTACAGGGTTAATATTGGTTGGTCTTATAGTATGCGTGGCATCTGTTCGTTTAGATCTTATTTATAAATTATTGCTAAATGTAGATGTAGCGGTAGTGCCAATTGATCTTCAGAGATTCTTAATGATTATTATGATTGTTGTGTTATTGGGATTAGTACCAGGCTATATGCTGAAAAGTCGAGCTAAAAAGATTATGTTGGCAAAAGAGCGAGAAGTGCCTATGATTATGATGTTTGTAATTCTGATGTTGCGTTCAGGTAAAAGCACAGGGCAAATCATGAATGATTTAGCGAAAGTTAAATCGATGCACCAGCAAGAATTTGAGAAGGCGGCATTAATTTATGCACGAAGTCCTGAATCAGCGATTGAATATTTAAAAGGGTATTTTGGAAATTCAGCAATAGCAGACATGTTTGAATTGGTAAGTGATGTAACGAATTATTCTCGAAATGAAGTAATTTCGATTATTGAATCGAATATGAAATCTTATGTAGGTTCTAAAGAAGAGCAAACAAGACGTAAAGATTTAACGAGCCAGGTGTATTCTCAAGCAACGATGGCTGTACCGTTTTCGGCAGTAATTCTACTAGGTGTCTTACCTTTATTGGGAATGGCGTTTGCTTCATTTACGAGCTTAGTATAGATTTTGTTAATAAAAAAATCTTTGTATTTTACAGAGCGTAAGATACAAGGATTTTTTGTTTTGTCAAAAATAGTTGACTATACATAAAGGTAGTAGTAATATTTATCTTATAAATAAGTATATAAATAATTTTAAAAAAGGTTATGGAAAGGAAGTGTGAGTATGAAAATAGGTCAATATTTATTAAAAATTCGCTCATTAATGGAGTTAAGACGTTATCAAAATGTATTTCTTCATAAGCGTAGAAGCGTGGCGGAGCACTCATGGTCAGTAGCTAAGATCAGTCAAATGATTGCTTTACGTGAAATTCACGAAAATGGTACAAAGTTAGATATGGGAGTTCTTCTTCAAAAGGCATTGTGTCATGATGAATTAGAAATGTTTACAGGGGATTTCCCTAGTCATACGAAGCGAAGAACTGAAAGTATGACACATGCAGTAAACGAGCTAGAATCAATTGTTTATCTTGAGGATTACTTACCAATGATTGATGATAAGCTTGTCGAAAAATTTGAGGGCTATGTGTTGGATGCAAAAGATGGTAGTGTGGAAGGTAAAATTTTAGCTGCTGCTGATTTAATCGATACAATCTTTGAAGCATTAGATGAAGTGAAATTGGGAAATAAAGAATATATGGTTAGTGTTTATACAACTTCTGTACAAGAGTTATATAAATCTCCATTAAAATCTGTACAAGATTTCATAGAACAAGAAGTGCCGAAGCTAATTATTGGAACAGATTTAGTTCATCCAAAGCATTTAAAAGGCTCTACAACTGCATAATAAAAAAGGGATTTGTTATTTTTATATCTAACAAATCTCTTTTTTTATGCAAATTTAATTGTTTTAAAAAGAACATTTATACAATTGTTATGCAACTTATATTTAACATAGTTATGTATAAAAAAACAATTTTTTTAAGTTTAAAAAAGTGATAAGTAGTCTTATATCGTCCCTTTACTTATCACTTTCGTCCTTTGAGCTCTATATATGCTACTCCTAAAAGTTTTAAAATATAAGGCATTCTATCAAATAAAGTTTAATATTTCGCAGTTATTGTATAAAACAGGCGATTGAAAAGGGATGCCAATGCATAAAGTGTAAAAAAATAAATAGAAGGGAAGTGGCATTTATGTATTTACATTGGTTGCTCTTAGGGGTTGCGGCATTGTTTACGATCATAACAATGTTCTTAATGATTCCAAGGAAAGATCAAGTAGGGTTTCGAAAAGATCAGTCGAAAAATCATTTCCGAGAAAACGTCTTGATGAAGCAAATCAATCAAGTTGTTGAGAAACGTACTAAGTTTTCAAAGCGTTACAAATTGGAATCGGCAGCATTGCAAGCTGGTATTTCACTGAAATATTCAGAAATCATGATTGTTTCAGTTGTGACAGGTTTTGCGTTTGCAACGATTTTTGGTTTTTTAATGAATAACTTCGGTATCTTCTTGATCTTTTTAGTATTAGGGTTTTTATTCCCTAAACAAGTATTGGAGTTTTTACGAAATAGACGAGTGGATAAGATGGAGGCTCAAGTTGGTCCGTTTATGCATATGGTCTTAAAGCGATATGATAGCACAGGCGATTTTGGTCGAGCTATTCAAATGTCAGCAGAAGAGTTCGTAGGTGAAGAGCCAATTTATTCAGAGTTACAAAAAACAATTCGAGATATTAATTTAGGTATTAATGTTTCTGAAGCCATGAATGATTTGGCACGCAGATGCGGTAATGTGTATATGCAGCGTTTAGCTGATTATTATGCAATTGCATCAGAGATTGGAACGGAAGATATGCAACGCAACTTATTGCCTCAAGCATATATTCAATATGAAGATCATCAACAAATTAAGCGAGATATGAAGAAAGAGTTGTCAACGGTTAAGCGTGATTCATATTTAATGTTAGGAATGGTTCCAGTGTTCATTCTATTTTCTATTTCAGTACATGATAATTACATTCAATTTATGACTGAAACATTCTTAGGTCAAATTGCTACGGTGTGTGTGACCATTGTGTTCTTATTTTGTTTATGGGTAATTACAAAGAAAATATCAGCACCGTTAGAAGAGGTTAAAGATGAACGAATTTAATAAGAACATAGAAGGGGGTGACAAGTGCTAGTCTTTTTTTGATTAGTACACGCTTATGATTATTATGAAGTATGCATTTGCAATCATTTCCATCATTTTTTTAGTGCTGTTTATTCGAAACGTTGCAATGCTTATATTTAGTTTAGAAAATTACAACATTCATAAAAAACGTTTGAATCAGTTACAAAAAACGAAACAGCCGAAAAAAGATGATGTGGAACTAACAGGGTTAATTGATCAAATCACAAAGCCTGTTATAGATTTAGTCTTTTCACGATTAAAGCCTAAAAAGTTAGAAATTATTGAGCAGCAGTTGAAGCTTGCCAAGTGGGATAAAATGATGACTCCTATTCAATACCGAGCACTTGATTTGGTATTAAAATTTTTCGGTGTAATTGTCGGGTTAATATTTGCGACAAAAGGAGTTATTTTAGGAATCATCGTATTCTTAGTGTTTTTCTTCTTGTTGCCAGTAGGTTTACACAACGGTTATTCAGAGCGTAAAAAATTATTATTAAATGACTTTCCTGATTTTATCAGTATTACAGAAGGTTATTTAAGTTCAGGTATGACATTCAGTGAG
Source organism: Lysinibacillus sp. UGB7 (assembly GCF_049058285.1). Taxonomy (NCBI): domain Bacteria; kingdom Bacillati; phylum Bacillota; class Bacilli; order Caryophanales; family Bacillaceae; genus Lysinibacillus; species Lysinibacillus sp. UGB7. The sequence goes on along the minus strand of NZ_JBMGUV010000001.1, from coordinate 336,003 downwards.
GCGGTTCTACGAGCAATGCCTTATGTTGGTAAAGAATGGCAGCCTATTTTAAAACAATTCTCTATTGATTCAGAAATTCATGGGGCTAAAGTGGCACTTGATAATTTAAAAAATACAGTTGATATTTTTGAAGTTCGAGAGTTTGCTGCATTAGTTCGCTTAACATTGGATCAAGGTGGAGAAATGGCAGAATCGTTCCGAGCACAAGCGGAGCGTATGCGTGAGGTAAAACGAGTAATCTTAATGAGAAAGATTGCAGGTCGTCAAGCAATGGGGGTATTTATTCAAATGCCTTTAATGCTAACAGACTTCGTTATCTTCGGTTTACCAACATTTACAAATATTATTGGGCTTACGAGCGGTAAGATGTAGAATAAGCAAATTTTGTTGCCAAAATGAAGTTTTTGGCGAAAGAGGGTGGAATATGACAGCTGCTCTTCTCCTATAATATAAAAATTACAAAAAAAGGAGGGGATATGAATGTTACAAGCAATTAAAAATCGAGCAAGTTTTGTAATGTCAGGTAATAAAGGTGCATCCAACTTAGAATTCTTAGGTTTTGCGGTATTAACGCTAGTAATCTTAGGAGCTTTATTCTTATTAGGTGACGCAATTATCGATTGGTTAGGCGGTGCAGAGAAGCGTGTTGATGGCTTTGGTGGTGACAATAAAGGTAATTCAGTTGGCGGCTTCGAATAATAGTGAAATTTAATTAAAAGCTTGTAGCTTCAAAGGCTACATGCTTTTTTTGTTTAATACTGGTTTTTGCGAATAATTGGAGTACCTATATACGTAGGATATAAAAATATAAAAAGTGAAGGAGGGAATGCCATGCAAGGTTATTCGATTCCGCAAATTATTAAAAACTTGCGGAAGAAAATGAAGGAAAAGGGTGGTGTGTGGTCGATTGAATTCGTCTTTGTTGTGTTTATAACATTGGCATTGATTTGTATGCTGCTAGACTTATTCATTCTGATGTGGAAGTTTACTACAATTTCACAAACAACGAACTACATGACAAGGGTTATATCATTGCAGGGTGGTGTGAAGCAAGCAACGCCTGAAGGTTATCCTGGTGGCAGTGAGCAATATTTAACAATTGCAGAAATGCGTGAGGACATCGTTACTATGCTTCGCAGTGGAGATATTGATGAAGGCGAGTATCGCATAACGATTAACGGAAAACCTTTCGGAAGTAATGTACACGTTGATTATCGAGAAGATATTGTCGTAGAGATGGAAGTGGATTATAAATGGGAATTTATGTCCAACTTTATTCCAGGCAATATTGAACATGCTGTACATTCAAATCGAGCAACGATTTCAGAATACAAATATCACTATGATCAGTGGGTAGGTGAGTGATATGAATAAGATCATTAAATTTTTCAAACGGAAGGATGGCTATGCTGGATTACCTTCTATTGTATATCCTTTTATATTCTTGATTGGGATATTGCTAATTATGTGGTTCTCAGAGATTGTGAGCAGAACGTATCTGATTAATGAAACACAGTCAATTATGGATACTTCGGGATTAGCGGCATTGCGTCAAGGATTAGATGATGAAGAATTGCGTGTTGAAAATTTTGTAGTAGATGAAAGCGTTGTTGAAACGCAATTTAAAGATCTTGTTTCAAAGGCTTTAGGTGAGTATGAGGCAGTTATCGATCATCGTTTTATTCGTGTTGAAACTAGGACATTTAAAGAAACCTTTGGATTGGGTTTATCTAAAAAAGAGCGTGAACAGGCAATGTTGGATGCAACCATTATGTTAGTTGTAGATAGCTATGGAGCATTAGACACTTCTCCTATCATTTCAAAGAAATATTTTGATGCATATGAAAATGAGGATTTTCAGGTCAATTATGTTGGTATAAATGAAGATGGGCAAGTAGAAATAACTATCAGGAGTGTGACACGACTTGTTTATAGATAAGATTATAGGATTTCAAGAAGCGTATATTGAAAGCTCTAAAATGTTCTTTTCTGAACAATTGATTTTAGTAGGATTGCTTCTATTGTATTTAATTATCAGTTCTATAACAGATATTAAAAGTATGATGATTTATACTGAAGTAAGTATGGCATTTGTTGTGATACGATTATTTTTAGCAATTTGGTATCCGATTTCTTGGTCCAATGTAGGCGGAGCTGCATTTTTAATAGCGTTTGTCTTTATAATCGCTTTTATTACTTATACAAATATGGGGGGAGATATTAAAGCTATGTTGCCAATCGGCTTATTTTTAGGTTTCTCAAATTCGGTTGTTTTTATAGCAGGTAGTATTTGTATTTTATTGTTAGTAGGGATTGTTGTGTATTTCGCTACAAAAGATAGGAAGAAAGAAATACCCTTTGCTCCAATCCTTTTAGCTTCTTATTCAATAATGGCTTTAATTAATTTTATATAATAGAAGAAAGCAACCTTTCATATTTAATGAGCGGTTGCTTTCTTTTTATTTCTTATTTTCTACTTCAGCAATTATATTTGATTTATTTCGTGGTGTGTATAGTTCTTCAGGAACGTGATTAAATGCAAGATCCATGTAAGCATCTAATCGTGATTCGTCAACGCTGCCAATTGTTGCAAAGCTAATATTTCCATTGTGATCAATGAAGTAAAGAGATGGTGTATATTTGGCTTTGTGCGTTTCAGCAAACTTCACATCTTGATTATCAATAACCATTAAGTCGTGTTCGAATGTACCTGTAGTTGTTAAGAAATTATCAATAGATTCCTTTGTGTCAGTTTCGTTGAATACTTGAATGATTGGTACATCAGGATTTTCTTCCATAAATTTTTGAACATGTGGTTGTGTTTGCTGGCAAGCGGAGCATCCTGAGTATGCGTATTTTACGATAAATGGTTTTCCTTCAAATTTAGAAGTATCGATTGTTTCTCCGCCATATACCGCTGGCAATTTAAAATCTTTAAATTCAGTGTTGATGACTGATTTTGTGAATTCGAGAACAGTTGGATCAGTAAAATATTGTTCAAGTTGGTCCGATTCTACAGCGACCTCAATGGCTGCTTGTTCTTTCGTATCCCCTTCATCAGCTGAGCAAGCTGCTAGGAATAGTGAGCTGAACAATAATGCTCCTAAAATTCGTTTTGATTTTGTAACTTTCATTATGAAAGCCTCCTTTAAATATGTTATGTCCCATGCTATGAACCTGAGTGATAGATTATTACGAAAAAAACGTTCGATGTTATAAAAGGAAAGGTGAATAAAATTTTATTTCCTACATATTGTTTAGCATCAAATTGATAAAAGAGGATGCACATCGTTGCAATATGGAGGTTGAATTAAGGTGAAACATTCATTATTTACATTTAACGAAGAGTTATTGATGTTGGAGAAGCAGTATCTTACTACTATTAGTTGGAATGGGTTGATGTGTAGCAAAATGGATGTGCCATCTATCAACCTGAGTGGTATTGATATTTTTGAGTTGGACGGAAGAAGTGGTCAAATCGCAGTATCGATGGGAAATGGTCGATTCAAATATTGGGATGTAATTGAGCGAGCTAAATATCTGATGTCAGAAGGTGTATTGGTTTTAGAAAACGGATGCCTTTACGGTGTAGCGGATTCATTTGCTCCAGTATTAAAAAAGGTAGTGCCTGAAAAAAAGAACGAGAATGAGCGAGCAGAGAGGATTAGGGAATTATACAGATTGAAAGTTTTTACTTTTGAGCAAGCTTTGGAAAGATTACAAGTGGAATTTGATAGTCGTGAAAAAGCGGCTGAATACCTTGCTGGACGGTGTTTATAGAACACCGTTTTTTTTATTTTTATTAAATATGTGGTGTAGAACACTTTTTTGCTATATAAAAAATGAATTTATTGAAGCGAAAATATATTACTTATTGTATAGTAGATACACAGATAGTTTCATATAGTTAATTTTATAAAAAATATTCATATAGTTAATATAGAGGATGCATCTAGGTTATGGGAGGCGAATTATTGTGTTAGTAAATACAGTAGATACATTTGATAGAGATAAGTCGATGGTAGCAGCTGAGGATGAAGAGTTGTTAGATAATAAGGTTTATTTAACAAAAGAAGAAAAAGAAGTCTATACGATGAAAAATATATCCCTAATTCATTACATGGTTAATAAATTCCGAAACACTAAAGTTGATCCTGATGAATTGGCGAGTGCAGGGGCAATTGGGTTTGCAAATGCTTTAAATAAGTTTGATACAAGCCAGCAAGTAAAATTCTCAACATATGCAGTTAATTGTATCCGAAATGAGATTTTACATTTATTACGTAAAGAACGAAATACTATAAGTAGAGATATTTCAATGGAAACGGTATTGTCTAAGGATAAATATGGAGACGTAGTGACTATCGGGAAGCTTTTATGTGTCGAAGAGAGTGGAAGAGATAAGATGGATAGCAAAATGGAATTAGCTTTAGATATTGAAAAGTTATCATCTGTAATGCAGGATCTAAATAAAGTTGAGCGATTTATTATTGAAAATCGATTTGGTTTAGGTGGTCAATCTGTTCATACGCAATATGAAATTGCTGACGAAATAGGTGTGTCACAATCGAATGTTTCTAAGATTGAAAGAAGAGCATTGGTTAAGCTGAAAAGAGAGTTGATTCGTGAATTCGGGATGACAGAAGGAGTATATAAATCGAAAATAGAAAATACATCTATATTATTGGAGAAGAGTCATTTTGTCGGTAGAAGATGGAGGTATATAAATGGTCGCATTAGTAATAAATAAAATTTTATAGTCGTGAAAAGCGGCTAAATACCTTACGTGACGGTGTTTATAAGACACCGTCTTTTTTTTTGAACTATATATAGTGCATAGAACACTTTTTTACATAAAAATATGAATTTTTTGAAGTAAAAATATTTCACTTATTGTATAGTAGGTATAACAGAATAGTTTCATATAGTTAATTTCATTAAACAACATTCATATAGTTAAAAATAAAAATACATCTAAATTATTGGAGGCGAGTTATTATGTCATCAAATACATTATTAAATTCAGAGGAAATTATCGAAGGTGAAGATATGTCTATGGTTGTTTTAGCAACAGCTGAGGACGAAGAGTTAGCAGACGGGAAAGTTTTTTTAACTGAAGAGGAAAAGGAAGTCTATGCAAGCGAAAATATGTCCTTAATTTATTTCATGGTTAATAAATTCCGAAATACTCAAGTTGATCCAGATGAATTAGCGAGTGTGGGTACAATTGGATTTACAAAAGCATTAAATAATTTTGATACAAGCCAGCAAGTAAAATTCTCAACATATGCAATTCGCTGTATTAAGAATGAGATTTTACACTTCTTGCGTAAAGAACGAAACATCATGCGTAGAAATCTTTCGATGGATACAGTGTTGTCTACAGATAAGAACGGCAACGAGCTGAATATTGGGGAGCTTTTATGTCTTGAAGATAATGAGAGCGATAAAGTGGATAGCAAAATTGAATTAGGTTTAGACATTGAAAAGTTGGCACTTGTATTACAGGATCTAAATGAAAATGAGCGTTTTATTGTTGAAAATCGATTTGGTTTAGGTGGTCAATCGGTTAAAACGCAGCGTGAAATTGCTGAAGAAATTGGTATGTCGCAAGCAAATGTTTCTAAGATCGAAAAAAATGTATTGGGTAAGGTTGAAAAAGAGTTAATTCGTAGATTCGGGATGACAGGCGAATCGTATAAATAGGAGGATTAACTATTAAATCCAAAAGATTATGGCAGGAGTGATAACGATGGTAAATGTTGAAAACTTATGTAAATGTTCATTTTGTGGTATGCCTAAAGAAGATGTGGCAAAAGGGATTGAAGATGTTTGGATGTGTAATGATTGTGCAGAAATAAAAACTGGCGTTATTGAAGATAAGCGTTTAGCCGACAGTGAAAAAGAGAATGGTAAATGTGCTGTTTCGAATAAGTCGAAGATACTAAAACCTTCAGAAATCAAACGTGAATTGGATCGTTTTGTTGTAGGGCAGGATGATGCTAAACGAGCATTATCCGTTGCAGCATATAGTCATTTAAAACGAATTAATAATATTGAACAGGAAAGTGTTAAAAAATCAAATTTATTATTTGTCGGTCCATCAGGTTCAGGTAAGACATACATGCTGCAAAAGCTTGCAGAATGTTTGGACGTTCCTTTATATATTGGTGACGCTACACGATTGACGGAAACAGGTTACATTGGTGATGATATACATTCATTAGTTCATAACTTATATTATGCTTCAGGTAAAGATAAGGAGCGAACAGAACAAGGTATTATATTTGTTGATGAATTTGATAAATTAAGTACAAGCAATAATGGCATAGGTCGTAAAGATGTTACTCATAAACCTGTACAAGAAGGGCTTTTAAAGATGATTGAAGATACCGAAGTGACAATTCCTTCGGGTGGTGGTTTTGCAGCTATTGGTAGTTTTGCTGGAGATTCATCTGTACGGATTTCTACTAAAAATATTTTATTTATTTTCGGTGGATCGTTTGTTGGGCTAGAAAAAAGTACAATGACAGTGAATAAGCAAGATAAGGTGGTTGGATTCAATGCTGTTCAGAATGAAGTCGAGCCTAAAGGACCGATTACGCATTCAGATTTAATTGAGTACGGATTTATTCCTGAGTTGGTTGGTCGAATCTCTTTGATTGCAGAGCTTAAAAAGTTATCTAAAGAACAAATGAGAACGGTATTGCTGGATATAGAAGGTTCTCCTGTATCTCATTATAAAAAATGGTTCTTAGAAGAGGGCGTTTCATTAGAATTTGATGAAGATGCAGTTGATTATATTATTGATCAAGCGGAAGATGATAAGATTGGCGTTCGTGGCTTGAAGGCAGTTATTGAAAAAGGATTGTTGCCATTAATGTTTGAAGTGCCAAATCGAATTGGATCAACGATTGAAACAATTGTTGTAACGAGAGATATACTTGCTGTTAAAGTAGCTTAATAAGTTTAGAAAGACGATTGGGTTTTATAGTTCAATTGTCTTTTTTTGCGTATTCGAGTAAATGAATGTTCTATTTAATGAAATATTACATTCATATGTCAAATGACATGAATCTGAATAACTATAGTTGATGGTAGATAGAGTGTAATAGGATTTAAAAAAAAAACGAGATTTTTAAAAAGGAGTGTTGTTATGAATAAAATGGGTTTTCAGTATTTTTTGTTATCATCAGTAGCAGTGACTTCACTTTTATTTTTTGCAAATGAAGCAAAAGCAGATAGTTTTGCTATTAATGAAAGTGTTGAATTGAAAGATTCAAATGAAGATATTGTGAAGATGTTGAAACGAGGGGATGTTGTAGAAGGTGAAATATCTAATGATATTGCTAAAATTGAGTATGAATTTGGTGAATATTATTTAGATGCTTCATATTTATTGCGAGTGATCAAGTATGAGGAATCGGAGAAAAAATTGAAAGAAAATACAATTTTATTCTCTAGTCCAAATTTATTTAGTGCCTCTTTGGGGGATGTGAGCGTTAATGATGCAAATCGTATTGAATTTATGAAAGAAGAATCTGTTAAAGGCTGGCAAAAGGTGAAGCTTGAGGATGGTCGAACTGGCTACATTACAGAAGCCTCTGTTGAGAATGTTGTGAGTGAGATTCCTGTAGAGCATTTTCGCTTTACACAAGTAGAAATTCAACGTGATGGTGTAGTTATTCCTGTCGGAGAGAGTGTTCAAATCAATCGATTAGTAGAAGAAGGTTATGTTGTGCATTATGATGGGCAAGAGGTTTTTGTTAAGAGAGATGAAATTGGTGTGGAAAAGCCAGTTGTTAAAATTGATTATGCACAAGAATTGATTTCCTTTGCTAAAACTAAGTTGGGGCTTCCTTATGTATGGGGAGGCGATGGTGGTGCTGAAATTGGTTATGATTGTTCAGGCTTTACAAAAGCTGCTTTTGCACATGTAGGGATTGAGTTGCCACGTACAGCAGCTACTCAATCAGCTCATGGCGTTCAAGTGGGGTTAGAGGAAATGCTACCAGGAGATTTATTGTATTTTGAAACATATAAGCCAGGTGTTTCTCATGTAGGTATTTATATCGGTGATGGTATGATGATTCATGCTGGCGGAGATCATGTGCAGATACAAAGTATTTATACAAAGTATTATTATGATCGCTATTTATTTTCAAAACGAGTTTTATAACTTTTAAGTAATGAGGCATCTGAAAGTCAGATAGCCTCTTTTTTTGAAGAAAAATTGCCAAAATTGTATTTTATGAAAAAAAATTGGTGTTATTTGAAATATAAACTGCATATAAGGTTGTATGAATCTGATTTTCAGATTAAAAAAACATTGGAGGTGAAGTTTAATGTTAATGAACAGTGTATTTCAAAAGGAAGGTTTAAAAGAATTTGTTACTTCTAAAACAGCAGCATTCTTAGGATTTTTAACTATTTTATTAGGCTACTTTGTGGTAAAAGATGCTTTAACGGCTGATGCAGCAACTTCTAATAATGCTATTCCATCAGTTTCAGTGGGTGAAGGCGGTAATATTTCGATTACAGGTGGCGGTTTTGCAACAGATGGAGGAAGTGCATGGTCGCAAATCTTAACGAAATATCGAGGATTTATCGTTGGTATCAGTGGTATCGCAGCAATTACGATGGTTGGTGTATTCATCTTCCATTTCATTAAATTGGCAGGTTCAGCTACGAATCCATCTGCACGTTCTTCAGCTTTAACAGGCTTAATGTGGAGTGGTGTAGCAGCTGCTGGCTTAGGTTCGGTTTCGTTAGTTGTAGGCTTATTCTATAACTCAATCGAATAATATTGAGCTCTTTCGGAAAATCCGAGAGGGCTTTTTATTATTAAAAAGTTTTTTAAAAACCTTGTTTTTTAAAAAATATTTATAAATGTTTAGGACAGTACATTTATGTGTGCTGCCCTTTTCAATTGAGATTTTAACAGCTTTTTTCATTACTTTAGCTATGAAGAGAGAGCGAATTGCATATAAGGAAAGATGACGATTTAGGTCGGACATATTTAAAAAATAATGATAAAAGGAGGGGGTTGAATGCGGCAAGGGAGTTATCCAGTACCGCCTGACATGAAGGAAAAAGAGAAGGTCATAGGCGGTATTTTGAACGTCAATCAATTGCTTTGGCTCATTTTGGGGTTAGCAATTGGTGCAGGAGTGTTTGTAATGCTGTTTCCGTTTCTAGGTGGTATTCCATCATTGGTAGTTGGTTTGTTATTTGCGACAGTAACATCGCCATTTATCTTCGTGAAGCGACATAATATGACACTTTTTGAGTATTTAAAATTCAAATACTTGTTTAGTAAGAAAACTAAACATCTACCAAACAAAAGAAAGGGTGTGAACTTTTAATGCTGATTTTATTAGTCATTGGATTAGTAGTGGTCTTTCTAGGTATAGCAGGTTTAGTATTTTGGACCATTAAAAAGACTGATCCAAAAAACATTGATACTTCGCTTAATCCAAATGCGGATTCGGCACAAGACTTTTTACCATTTCAGGATATTCGAGATGGGATGGTCAATTTAGGAGCAAATCGCTATAGAGCGTATTTAGAAGTTGGTTCAATCAACTATCACCTTCGAACAGGTTCGGAACGTGAAATGATCGAGCGTTCTTACCATCGCTTCTTAAATAGCTTAACGCTTCCAACAGCTCATTATATTCAAACTCGTACATTAGACATGACGGATATGTTGAATGAAATGGAACAAGAAATTGAAGAAGTAATTGAGGTATTTCCGCAATTGGAGGGGTATGGCAGACGTTATTACAAGGAAATGCAGACACTGACAGATTATGTTGGAAACAATAAGCAAAAGAAAAAATTCATCATTGTTACATTTGATAGTGCAGCAGAACTTGAAGGCTTATCCGAATCAGAAAAATATGATTATGCCTTAAAGGAAATGGATTCTTCATTAATTATTGTTCGTGATGGTTTATCAGGTTTAGGCTTAGAAGCTCGTATTTTACGAACAGCGGAAGTTGCAGAACTTGTATACGCAACATATCACAAAGATAACTACAAATACGTAGAGCATATTGTGTCGGGAGAAGCTTTAACGATGTTAGTTGAAGGTCAAAAAGAGTTTACAGATGATGATTTGCCTGAAGCTCGTTTGGATTGGATTTTATTCGAAGCATTAAATCGAATTGTTGTTGAGTTGGATCGTACTGGATTAGACGAATTAATGATGAAAGATATTGAAATGGCAGTGAGCTCATTAAATAAGATGCGTGAAGATTTAAGTGGTTTTTATTTAGAGCGTGAAAATGTAATGGATCGAAAAGATCTTGAAAAGCATTCAAAAATTAAAACCGAAGAAATTAAGCAAGTAGAAAGGGGGTTATCTTTAAATGCTAAAGTTTAAAAAAAGCAAAAAGGGTGATGTGGAGCAGGTAGATGCAGAAGAATTTGTAATTTCAGCAGAAAAAGATAAGCAAGAAAAGAAAAAACAGAAAAAGGCTTCTAAAGAAGTGGAGCCAGTGTTAGGAAAAGGCATTATGTCTATTAAAGACATGTTTGCCCCACCATCTATTGATAGAAGTGATCCGACATGTATTCGTGTTGGGACAATGTATACTCGAAATTATGTATTAACAGGGTATCCAAACAGTGTTTCAGTAGGTTGGCTAGATGAATTGTTTCATTATGAAGGTGATATGGATACGGTTATTTATATCAATCCAGCTGATGAACGAACGGCATTAGATGAACTTACGGCTAAGATTACGCAGTATGAATCACAATTGCACGTTGAAATGGAGCGAGGCACGATTCGTAACGGCACAGTGCTTCGAAATAAGATCCAAGCTCTATATGCTCAACGTGAACGTTTGGAACAAAACTATGAAAGCTTATTTCATATTCAAATTGCCGCAAATTTATATACGAAAACAGCTGAAGAATTATCGAAAGAAGATCAGAAGCTGCAAAATAAATTAAAAGGTCGAAAAATTAAATTAGAGCCTTCTATTTTAAGACAGGATGATGGCTATAAAACAGTGTTGCCTTTTGGTGTATCCTATCTTCCTGATAAATTCCGTAATTTAAACTCTTCTGCTTTAGTAGCATGTTTCCCATTCTACAATTCAGAAGTTTCGCATCCAACAGGTGTGTTTTTAGGTGTAAATATGCAGACAAATACGCCAATGTTTATTGACTTCTATAATCGAACGATGCCTGGTGCTTTAAATAATGCAAACTTGACAGTATTTGGTAAAGCGGGTTCGGGTAAAACGTTCCTAGTAAGTACATTGACGTTGCGTTCGACATTGAAAGGGATTCGGACAGCGATAATTGATCCTGAAGGTGAATATAAAAAGCTAACGGATGCCGTTGGTGGTTCATATATTTTAATTGCTCCAAACTCTAAATCGCAAATTAATCCATTTGATTTAGAAGAAGAGTATGATGATGAACTGAAAAAAGAAGTCGTTAATGTAAAGGATAAAGTAGCCGATGTTCTTAATCTTGTTGGTGTTATGGCAAGGGGCTTAACGCCTGAACAATTATCAATGGTTTCTTCAGTAGTAAGTAAGCTGTATGAAAATATCGGCATTACGGAAGATCCAGGATCATTGTTTGAATCTAGTTCTAAATTTGATGCAGAAAAAGGTGTCTTACTATCAAATGTTAAGAAGAAAATGCCAACGTTTTCAGATTTCCATGATTTATTAACACTGACTGCTGAGAAGGAAGAAAGCCGAGATTTGAAAACGCTAGTAAATGCTTTACGTATCTTTAAACGTGGTGGTATTTACGACATGTTTGATTGTCAAACTTCTGAAGAGCTACGTGGCTTTAAAAATTCTCCAGTTGTGACATTTGATATTTCTAAATTAGAGGAAAATATCTTACGTCCAATCGGAATGTACATTGCATTAAGTTGGTCATGGGAGAAATTCGGTAAGAAAAATCCTGAAATTAAGAAGCGTATCATTTGTGATGAAGCGTGGATGCTTACAAACAAAAACATGGCAGGGAATGAGTATACTGCTCAATTCTTAGAAACGTCTGCACGAAGAATTCGTAAACGTAATGGCGGTTTATTAGTAGCCTCACAAAACTTTACAGAATTTGCAGATAATCCTCAAGGTGCAGCGGTATTAACAAATGCTTCTGTAAACATCTTCCTTGAGCAATCAGCAACGGATATTGATGCAGTACAAGATAAGTTTAAATTATCTGATGGTGAACGCCAATTTTTATTATCAGCACGAAAAGGTGAGTTTTTAATTCGATTAAAAAATGAAAGCTCGATAGCCTATGCGTTAGCATTTGACTTCGAGAAGGACATTATTACAAATCCGTATAATGTTCGCTTGTAAACATTTAAAACGAAAGGAGTGATGTTATCGTGGCAAAGGTTGAAAGGGATGCGAGCTCATTAGTTCGCATATTCCTATTAACAATTGTACTTGTAGTTTTGGGGACATTTACGTTCCCCAAAACTGCATATGCACATGATATGTATTTTGTGCAAACTACGGTAGATGCTACCTCCTATAAATACACCGCTGTTGCTCGTATGGACAAAACAGGTATTACTGGATTAGAAAGTGGACACATAGCGTATGATTATAATTTTTCAGATTTACTTAAATCTAGCTTTCCATCTGTATCAGGGACGGATTACAAGTTAGAGGAAGAGGATGGAGGGGTTGTGAAAACTCCAAAGTTCACTTTTGGTTTTCCTTACACAGAGCAAGGTGCATTATGGGGAGGAAAAGATAAAAACAATGCAACAAAAGCAGATGGTGATCAGGCACAATATGTTGCTTCAACATTACCAACACAATTAAATGACTTCTTAGATTACGTTTATGAGGGAGAACGTCCTTCAAGCATGGATATACATGTAAAGCGTATGGAAGAAGTTACTTCAGCTATTGCGACTGTATCAGGTGGTGGTTCAGCTACAATCAATGGTTATAAACTGACACAAGGTAAATTGAAACCTTATAAAGATGGCTATGAAAAAGCATATGGTACACGAAATCAAGATTGGGTGACGGTTACAACGCCTGACGGAGATTATCAAATTGACTTTATTTACGCTGTTCCGAAAGGTTATAAAACAGTAGGTAGTTGGAACAATAGTCACTTGAAACGTGATTACAAATATGATGACGATGCAGAATTAATGACATGGAATATGCTTGTTTATCAAGCCCATTACTTCTATTTTGCAGCAAGTGTATCAACAAGTAACTCTCATGAAATCGGTGAGCCTGGTTACTTAGAACAAAAAATTGTTGAGTTACTAGAAAGCGTTTTAAACGGCTTAAATGGTTTACTTGGTCTTTATTCGATGGAAGAATTGCTATACAACGAAGGTGTTCGTGATTCAAATGCGTGGCATTATGGGGCATTTCCGAAGTATATCGATGGTTACATTACAAAGTTTCATTTAGTATTTCAAGCAATTGCCTGGAGCTTATTGATTGCTGCTCTTTACAAGTTATTAATTATGCGTAACTTATCGGCAATGAATCCAGCAATGCGAGTTTCTTTAAAAAATGGCGTATTAGATTTGTGTATTACAGCTTTTTTATTAGCGTGCATTTTCCCATTAATTAATTTCTTGCTATTAGTCAATTATCGACTTGTTGATATTTTTGCTTCAATGGGGCTTGCATTAGATAATTTAGCAGGATTAAATTCATATAACGGATTATTATCAGGTATCTTACTTCAGTTCTATTATTTCTTCATTGAATTGTGGTTAAACTTCACATATATTATCCGTTCAACGTTATTAGCTATTTTAACAGCGTCAAGTCCTTTATTCGTTGCAGCAATTGCGTTTGGTGCTAAGTACAAGCAACTGTTTGGAACGTTTATGAAAGAATTAACAAGTAACATTTTCTTACAAGCGGTTCAAGCTTTCGCAATTACATTCCTACTTCTTACATCAAGTCAGTCAAGAGGTATTGAATTAGCAATAATGATGTTTGGGTTAATTGTTATTACTGAGTTATTCCGTAGTGTTGTATTTGGTCAGTCAGGAGGTATGGCAACTAAGGTTGGTGCATCAGCGTTAAGTGCAGGTGTTAAAGGCGTTGGTGGTATGGCGAAAGGTTATCAAAAAGGTAAGATGAAAGACAAAATAAGCAATAAAGACGGAGGAAAATCAAGAGAAGCAGATGCTGATTCAAGTTCAGATTCTGAATCAAGTGGTAATGATACGATTAATGATTCAGGTGGATTTGATTTCAATCGTATTAAAAATCCATATGCACGTAATGCTGCAAAAGCAGGAACAGGGGCTTTAGGAGTAGCAGGAGCAGGTGGTGCAGCTTTAGCAGCAGGTGGATACGCATTAGCATTTGGAGCAATTGATCCTTCGGCAGTAGGTAGTGCCGCAGAAGCAGTTGGTATGATTGGACATGCAGGTAAAAAGCAAATGTCTAACATTGGAAGTGGTGTAAAAGGTATTGGTGAAACAATGCAAAGTGATCCACGTTTCCAAAGCGGTTCGAATTCAGATAGTGGAGCATTAAGCGGAGATGACGATTATGTTGCTCCAGTTCAAAATCCACACTTTGATCCTTCAGCTATAACATCTTCACCGAATGTAGAGGGTGTAGATATGGCAATGGCTGGTAACAAAGTTGGTCCAAACACACCTATTTCAAGCACACCAAATGTACAAGGTGGGCAAGATTTAAACTTAGGTGGATCAGGAATGCCAACAACAGTTGGTCAAAAAGGAAATGCGGCTAATTCAAATATTCAGGGTGGTAATATTACTGATTTCGGTAAAATGCCGAACACAACAGCGACTATGCCATCTGATGTAGTAGGTTTACCTAAAGGTACAAACTTTAGTTCAACAACGATTGCCGATTCTTCACAAGCGGCTAAGGATGCAACAACAGTTAATGTTGGAGATGGTATGGAAGGTAATACAGGAGGTATTCCTTCAGGTTCAACGTATGCTACAGGAGGGAAAACAGGAGATGGCACATTAGTAGGTACAGATGTTCCGACTGTAGAGGGTGGTTCAACGACTGCTTCAGGTCCAATTACAACAATGGGTGGCTCTAATAAAGTGACAGGTGGCGGAACAATTACAGATGATGCTGGTAAAAACGTAAATATGGTTGAGCAAGCAATTGTAGATCGTACTCCATCAAAGCCTAGACCAAATGCTACACAGCAATACGAAAGTATTAATTTAGATCAACAAAAAATGCAGCAAATGGGTGTTGTTCGAATGAATTCAGATGCTGGCGGTAATTTACACGCACGCTATAATCCTCAAAACTTATCTACGGAAAATCGAGATAAATTGGATATAATGGCTTCGGCATTTGAAAACGGTACACCTGACGACAAGCGTGCATTACGTGCAGCAGGAGTTCAAAAAGTAGGCGTAGATCAAAACACAGGTGAATACACTGTAACGTACAATACGCAAGGTCGTAATAATTTAGGTATTAATTCAGCTCGTTCTACTGTAAACGGATTTGCTCAAGAAGTTCCTACAGGTACTACACCGCAAATCATGGGTGATGTAAGTGGAGCACAATTCAGTGAAAATGTAACAGCAGGATACAATCAACGAGTGCAGTCACGTAAAAATACTAGCAGAGAAAGTGAGCAAAATGCTTAACTAGAGAATTTAAAAGTTTAGAAGCGAACATTATGTCGCTTCTAGGCTTTTTTTATTGTCGAAATGAGGAAATTTGTGAATTTTTGAGTGCTGAACTGAATAGAACAAAGAAGGAACTGAAGAAAAGGAGGTGGTTTTATTTGAGTGGTTACAACAACAATGAAGAACAAAACGAGTTGAGTGACGATCTCAAAGACATCGGTAAACAGACAGGCAGGAAGGTTGGTCAAGCTGCTGGCAATAAAGTAAAGGGCTTTCTGAGGAAGCAAGGGGGTAAGGCGGCAGCTAAAGCCTTAAAAGCCGTAGGAAGTGCATTGATGAAGATAATAGCTGCATTAACAGCAAAAATAGGAATTGTTATTGCTGTAGTATTAGCGGTTATTGCATTAATAGCATTATGTTGGATTATTATCAGGGAGCTAGATGGTGCAGAAGGGAGCTATGTAAATGATTCCCCCTCTTTAAATGATTTTGAAGAAGGAGAGAAGAATGGCTATAAGTACATGAAGCAAAAAGGATTAACAGGTTACAATAAAACGCTGTACAGCTATTATGATAGCGTGACAAATAATAACTATTGGATTATTGATCCTACTGATCCTGAACAGCCCGATATTTCAAAATATGATGCGGCAGATGAAGATATTCCATTATATAAAATGGAAACGCCTCAAACGAATACGGAAATTCGAGATTACTATAGACGTGAAGGCGATTTAGTAACGAATGCCAACCTGCTATACACGATGGAAACATATTTGCATAAAGAAAAATTTTACTTTACGCAACAATTTACTAAGCCAGTTCATTACAATCCAGTGACGATGAATATTCAGCCGCTCACTGAGTTAGAAGATGAATCTAAAAAATTGGTTGTAGAATCAAGAGAATGGGATGAAGAGAAGGAAGAATTTATGGAGGATAAAAAGATCAAATCCGTTCACGATTGGGGCTTAGCTACAGTATTTAAGTACAAAGAAGATGAAATAGAAAAGAAAATTGAAGGTACGTACACAGCAGAAGATTATTACGATGCAGGGTGTGATTGCGTACAACAAAAATCCATCAATGAGCCATTTGAAGAAATGATGGAAGGTTATCCAGTAGATATTTGGCTAATTGATCAGTCGGTTACAATTGCTGGAGGTCAACAACATGTGTACAAGCGTGAAAAAACAGTAATGGGTTCTATTTCAGACGGTTCTTCGTCTAATCCTAAAGATCCGGTTAATAAAATTTTAGCTGGTACTTACGATGTTTATAAAACTGAAGAATATGAAACTACGAATGAAGAAGGTGAAACGGTTACAGAAACAAGAGAAGTTTTTGATCGTACTGTAGAGCTTTATAAACATCGTACAGGTGATATTGTAGAAATTAAGCCAGTTCCTGATGAAGAGAAGGAAAAGGAAGAGCTTGAAAAAATGAAAAAGCAGTATAAGGAGTTATACGGTGAAGAATTTGATGAATCACGTTATTCAATTGATTATGCTGAATTTTATGCTACGTATTATCCTGATGATGTAGATACAAAATTAAAGTTTACTGAAGGTGCATTGAATTCCTATGGTGCTAATATTCCAATGGGTGCTGGTGTGAATTCGAGCAAATATCAAAAAGCGATTCAGTATTTGCCTCTAGCTATAAAAATTGGTAATAAATTAGGTGTTGATCCATATTTAATTATTGCGATGGTTACGCAGGAATCGGGTGGTAATGCCAATACTTCCAACGGAGGCGGACTGATGCAAGTACACAATTTATTAAGTTTTACAAATACAGTAAATACAACAGATGTTAGTGGTAAGCCGATTTCATGTAGTTTGACGTTAGGTGAAGCATCCAATCCTGAAAAGAACATGTATTTTGGTTCATGTTATCTGAAAACAAAGCTAGAGAAATATAATGGTAATGTTTATAAAACAGTTCAATCATATAACTTTGATGTGTCGGGATTTATGGAAAGAAATTACCCTGAAAAATGGGCAGATGAAGTAAATAACTCATGGATGGATCATATTGAAGAAGCTCGAAGCTATTATGCTCAAAAAGAAACAGGACATTCAGATTCATATAGTGCTAGTTACGACTGTATTCCAGGGCAATCTAAGACAGGTTCAATCATGTATGGGGATTCTTGTTATGTTTCACACGTTATGCAGTATTACGGCAATCCAAATGCGTCAGATGGGGCAGTGGTTGCTAATGCTGATGGTTCGGCTCCAACGATAACTCCAGGAGAAGGTGATGAAGGAGGCGGCATTCTTGATGGTATTACAGGTGCTATTACAGGTGCGTTTAAGTGGGCATGGGAAAAAGTTAAGGGTTCAGAGTTTGGTATGGAAGTATATGACTATGATCCTGAGCAGCCGCATACCTGGTATGAAGCAAAAATTCCAAATAGTAGTTTAGAAGAAATCTTTACGCTTACAGAAGCATATAATCAAATTGTGCCGATGGGAGAGGTCGATTATTCGATGGATGATAAGGAATTCTATTTGAACAAGAGTAATAGTCGTTCTACTGTAGGTGGTGTTGCAGGAACAGGTGGAAATACGGTGAGTGGTGAAAATATTACAGGTATTCCATCAGGTGCAGAAGGATTAATTTTACCAATCAATCATCCAAACCCAAAATCGCTTATAACTTCGGGTTATGGTCAACGTTGGGGTGCGTTACATGCAGGTATTGACTTCGGTATTCCAACAGGTACGCCACTATATGCAATGGGTGGAGGCGTTGTAGAGCGTGTTGTTAACCATTGTCCTAAAGAGGGTAGTCTTTCAGGAACTGGTACTTGTGGTTCAGGCATTTTAGAATGGGGGAATCATGTTAAATTGGTGTTGCCAAATGGCGACTATATTA
This sequence comes from Lysinibacillus sp. UGB7, assembly GCF_049058285.1. Classification (NCBI taxonomy): domain Bacteria; kingdom Bacillati; phylum Bacillota; class Bacilli; order Caryophanales; family Bacillaceae; genus Lysinibacillus; species Lysinibacillus sp. UGB7. The sequence continues at coordinate 317,501 of NZ_JBMGUV010000001.1, read as the reverse complement.
TTTACGGTCATATGGATGCCGTAGCAGTGACGCAAGGCTCAAAAGTTGTACAAGGTCAGTTCTTAGGAGTAAGTGGTGGTTCAGGGTTTTCTAGTGGTCCTCACTTACATTTAGAGTATCGTGTAGGAGGTAAGCCGATTAATCCAGCGTTTATCTTGAAATAATGAGGTATAAGGACATTTATCAAAATGATAGATGTCCTTTTATCTTTTTATTTTTTAAAATCAAGATAAAAAAATTATATTTAAAAAAACTAAAGATATTAATATATATTTTATATTGGTTTTAATAAAATTTATATATAAGTTAATTACATTTTATATAACCAAATAAAAAAACAAGGTTTTCTATTTGGTCAGATTGGCAAGTTAGTAGACTATTTGATGATTATTTGAGATAGCAATTACGTATAATATAAGGATTTTATCTTTTGTTAGTATAAAAAGATTGGTCGAGGAACGCATATTTTTACAATGATGTTATTTAGCAAACTTTTAAATAACGAAGGAGCGATGGATATATGAGAATTAAACAGGCATTCGAATATGAGGCAGTGAACGAAACCATTAGAAAAAGGGATTGTTATAAAGTAGGTAGTGAATCATGGGAAGCGATGGATTATATGAAGGCTGACATGTTAAGAACGATGCTACCTGAAATGCCAGTAAATGATGTATTTGTTGTAGAGAAAACAAAATTAAAAAAGTTTGTATCTGAATTCACTAGTGATTGGTCAATTGATCAGTTAGAATCTGCTACGAAGCGATTTAGATATGAACGAATAATAGCACATCCGAAGTATGTTCGATTGGCTTTAATTGTGAAGCAAGATAATGAATTAATGAGCATAGTGAAGCCAGTTGAGTTACGTGCAGAGGCGGTAAATGTAGATCACCTTATGAAGCTATTAATTAAAGATGTAGCTACGTCTGATTTGCATTATAATTTTGACCGCCTATATTATGAAAATGATATTTTAAACATTATTTATAAGGCATCTTGATTAAACAATTCCTTTCTAAAAACATAACGAAAGGAGATGTTCAAATGCGAAAACGTAAGAAAAATAAATTGTCATTACCCGATGATACAATTCGAGTAATTACAACAGGGTTTTACCGTCAGTACGACATTCTGCACACAATTTCTAAAACTCGATTTGAAACAAAGATGCTAGATGTGTCTGAAATTTTAGGGGAGGATTTTGAGAAAAAGAAGCGAGGTAAGAAGTCAGCTCCAGTAGAAATTGTTTTACAGCAAGGTCATATGAATGACTTTATGAACGCAGAGGAAACGAAAGTGATAAAGGGTGTTCATAAAATCGGTATTTTAAATGTCGGATCGAATCAGTCGCTGGCAGGAGGTTTCTTGTCAGGCGTTTCTACAAGAGAAGGTTCTTTGGCTGTATGTAGTACGCTTTATGCGTCATTACGTGAGCTACGTGATTTTTATAAGTCGGAAAGAGCAAAAGGTGATGATGGATGGGCGACAGATAAGCTTATTTATTCACCATCCGTTATGCATATGAGAAATCATGAGTGGGAACTTATTAAACCTACTGAAACAGATGTATTTACAGTATTTTTGCCAAATGCACGCATACTTCATAAAAGGGGCGTATTTAATCGAGAGGAAGTAGTGCGTATTGTGAAAGAGCGACTAGTAGCAGCTCTAATGTTATCTTCCAAACAAAAAGTGCATACGATTGTTATGTCTGAAGGGTATCGTGATTTTGGTTATACACGTGATGAATTTGTTTCCTACTTGCAGGAAGTTTTAGAAACGTATTCTTATTTATTTAAAGGGATTCAAAAGATTGTCATTATGACAGAAAAAGATCGCAAAAAAAGACAAAAGAATCCACAATAATTGGAATGAATATAAAAATTGCTGAATAGGATACATGGGTAAACAAAATCAAGAATACAGGGAGGTGTGAATATGTTATTTGAACAACGAAAACATATTTTATTATCAAATAAAGCCTTTGCCGCATATAGTGCTGTAATGGTGAGCTTATTAGGCTTTCAAAATACAGCGTTTGCCGAAAGTAAGTATGATGGCAATACATTAAAGAATGCTACTGACGATTTAGGTAGAGTGTCTGTAGAACATACGCCAGGTTCTATTCCTACAGTAGAAGTTCCAAATGTCACAATTAATCAAGCTCAAGGCTTTGTTGAGCGTAAGGGATTCGACATTGTTGAATTGCTTCAAATTGCAGCACAGCCAATCTCTATCGTAATGTTTATCATTGGTGCAATCATTGCTGTTGTGGGTGCAGCTGGTAAAACAGGTGCAGTTATGAAAGGTATTATCGTGATGGTTATTGCTGTTATTGTGTATGCTGCTACAATGGATGCTCCAGCGTTAGTAGATTTCGGTAATAAGTGGTTAAAAGAATAATATGAATTAATAACTCGGTTGAATAGCTGAGTTATTTTTTTTATATATTTATAGTCTGTAAGGGAGGATGAAGATCATTCTCTTTTTTTTACGTTAAATGAAATAAAAAAAAGCCCAATTCGTTTTTAGTCGAATTGGGCTTGTATTAATTATGCTGCTTTTTCAGGTTCAGCTTGTGCTTTTTCAAATTCAGTTAGTACAGCTGCATCTAAAGCTTCTTTGAATTCTTTTGATACAGGATGTGCAACATCTTTGAATGCATCGCCAACTTTACGTGATGGCATTGTTACGAATAAGCCGTTTTTACCGTCAATAACTCGAACGCCATGCACTACGAATGCACCTCCGAAAGTTACTGATGCAAATGCTTTTAATGATGCTTCACCGTTTGTTTTGTTAATTCGTACTTCTGTTACTTGTAAATTCATTTAAAATCCACTCCGTTTCTTTTTGTAAGTTTATTTTTTTTATCAGTTTTCATTGCTGATACAGTATTACATGCATTAGCGAGGTGGATTATAACACTTTTTCAAAAAAACATTAAAAAAAATTGCAGAGCATGTGTTCTTATAACGGAATAAGCGGGTAGAGGGTTGCGTAATATACTATAAAAGAATTGAAAGGAGTGGTTTTGAATGAATCGCATTAATAAAGTCGGTCAGGAAATGATCGAGTATAAAAATGAGCTGGCTAAAAACTATCCTGACCTAGTTAAACGGTCTATGATTTCAGTGCTGGAGCAGCTGGTTTCAGTAGGAACAATTGATTTAGATACTTTAAACTATGTAAAAAATGAAAGTGTATCAATTATTGATTTTGAACGCTTCATTAAAGAAAGTCCTTTATTTGAGAAAACGAAGGAGGAAATTATCGCAGAATTGCGTATTTTAGAAGATCGCTTGAAAGAAATTTTAGATCTTAAAGATATTGAAGATCTAAAAACGAGCATTATTGAACGTGATGAAATGGTGCTTGTAAATCAAGTATTTGTGTTTGATGAAGCATTCGTATTGCGTTATTTTGATATTAGTGATGAATCAGAAGTTACAACATTAATGAAGCGTGGTGGCTTTGTTGAGAAGTTAGCTGTTTTACGATTAAATGCTATTCTCAAACCGTTCTTACGTGAGAAGAAGGCAGAGCTAGAGAAAGTAGAAATGGATTTGTCGTTTGTGGTGTACGACAATGCATTACAGGGATATAAAATTGAAATCTATTTTGCTATTAGCGAAGATAAATTCGATGATGAAGAAGAACTGTTGGCTTATGTAGACACAATCATGGAAGTGGCTGAGGATGCTCGAACGGAATTTGAACAAAAAACAATCGCATAAAATACTAAATTGATAAAAAACAAACATCTAGGACAAGTAGCCTCTATGTTTGTTTTTTTTAATTTAGCAGAAATTATATAGATATTTAAAGCTATTGATTCGTTGTGCTTGCTCGTCAAGGTTTAGATATGTACTTTGAAATCGAGCAGTAGAAACAAGCATGAATTCATTTTGTAAATTGTGATCGAGCGTGAAGTTTATTAATTTTTCCCATGCATTCGCTGCATTTTGCTGCTCTATTGATTTAATGAGTGATGCCGCTTGTTCTTTATCGATTTTATCTTTTTGTATAGCTTGTTCATGTAGCTCCTGAATGCGTTTGTTTTGATAAATTCCCTTTGTCGGTTGCATATATGCTTGTTTCTCGACATGAGGGGAGGATTGAATTTGTTCCAATGCTTCTTCATATCGCTCGATGTCCATATATGAATAAGATTGTGGGAAATCATCGACTTCTAATTCAATAGGTTCTTCAGGAATATAGTCTTGATTTTCTTGAAATTGTTGTACTTCATACATATTAAAATCAGTTGCAAATTCATCTTCCATAGAATCGTCAATGAAGTTGAGCACAACAGTTAATGGATAGTCTATAGTAGGTTTCACTTCTCTAAGATCTGACATAATTCGTTCAAATGAAGTGATTTGACACTCGCCTTCTTCAGTACGATAGATCAAGTTTAGGTCTGTAAATTTATTTTCCATATGCCCAAATTGATCTTCTACATAATGTACATTAATTTCTAAAACTCGTCCTAAAGCGTAATAAAACAAATTCCTGGCAATAGTTACGCCTGATAAATCATTTAATTCCGATGTTAGATAATTAAGAACTACATTTTGCTGGTGGCTTAATTTAATTAAAGTTTTGTCGTTAATTGCAGTTTTTAGGGCTGAACGTTTAGATAGATCATCCATAGGTATCTTCCTCCAAATAGATAATTAGGAAGCTCGTTTAATGTGTAGGGGAATAATATCGACTTAATGTGTGGAATTTATGTGAGCTCAATAGTGTGATTATTATACCCTGATTTTGGGAAAAAATAAACATATTTAATTATAATGTATTCAAATCCTAAATATACTATGACATAATATTAATAAATTAGGAGTTGTTTGCAATTATGAGCATATTTAAAAAGGAAAATAAGTTAAAAGTACATGAGGATAGGATTATAAAGGATTTATTCACTTCTAACGGCTTAGAAGCACCTAGAATTCTTTATGGGGAAGAGGCTAAGGCATTTGTGATCAAAGAAGCTATTGATGGTCAGATGTTTCTTAAAAAGAAAACAAACGGCTGCTTTATTAGAGATTTTAAAGAGGAAAGTGCGGTGAGTGACAAGGATAGAAAGACAGGGGTTGTTTACTTGTTTAATAAGCGGTTGGCAACATTAGCACATGAATTACGACATTCTTATCAGTGGCAAACAGATAAAAGTTTATTTCCAAACAACAATAAGGATAAAGAGATTTATAAGAAAAATATGAATGCAATAAATAAGAAGGGGTACTATAATGTACCTGCTGAAAAAGATGCATTTACTTATGCGATGCAATATCTGAATACACATAGCGGATTGCTTCAAGGCTTTTTAAAGCGGTGGACTTATCGATTTGATATATTATCTGTAAAAAATTATTTACTAACAGTTGTAATGTTTGTAGGAATGATCTGCTTAATGTATGTACTAGCGTTTAATTTGCCTATTGCAGCATCTTTTGAAATGGGAGTTGCCTTTATGATTGGCTTTTTAATGATAGTGTGGTTGTTGTCGCATGGTATCTGTAGAGTATTGATGGATAAAGAGCATTTTCTAAAGTTGAAATAATATTTAAAAATGGCTATTATGGTTTGTAAGAAATGATTTAATTTACATTTAAAAAAAGGTATTACTCCCTCGATTTGGAAGTGCTGATTTTGCAATAGAAGAAACCCATCCATTTTGAAAAAAGATTAATCAAAATGGATGGGTTTAATTTTGTGTAGGAGTTATTTTTTATAAAAAAGTTTGATTAAAACTCACTTAGAATTCTTACATCAAAAAGGGACAAAATGGTGCAACTTTTTTAAAAACAGTACAACTTTATTTTAAACGATACATCTTTTTTATAAACGGTACAACTTTATTTTAAATCTACAATTGTACTATTAATTTAAAGCTAGATAAGTATAGCCAATTTTCCCATTTAGAGAAGACCAAGAAACAAATTTTAAACCTGTATTGTATTGTCCGCCATCAGAATCATAATAACCAACTTCTCCTTTAGAGTTATAAGCAGCTATAACAGTCCAATGGTATCTTAACTCACCAGAACTAGCATTTAAAAATTCTATTACACCTAACGGGTATTTTTTATTAATAGCATTTTGAACGTTTGCAAAAGTTGGTTCTTCTACACCACTTTGATTATAAGCTCTTGATTTTGCTGTAAATTGGTTTTTATTTAGATTTAACTGTGTTTCTAATCCATTATGGAAAGAATATTGATTTGTTCCCCAGAAATATGAATTCATCATATAATACATTTGATTAATATGTTTAGCATCATTACCATAATAACCTGAGTTCCTTACCTCAGTTATCCCCCGAACGTTCCGATAGTAATTAGCAATCATAACCCCAACTGTTGGACCACATGATGAATTAGGGTTAGCTACACCTGATTGTCTTTGCCAAATACGGGATACAGATAAAGTGTCAGGTAAAGTAGCTAAAGGCGATACTATATCATTAGTTAATGTTTCACTATCTCTTTCGCTAATAGAAAAATCCGAAATTTCTTGTGTCATGAGTGTTTCAGATTTAATTTGTTCTTCAATACTATTTTGTTCAATAGAGGCTTCCCTTAAATCAATACCAAAATTCATTTCCTCATAAAACTTAATATTGCTTGGGTCATATTCTTTAGCATGTTCAATATATTTTTGTTTTGCTTCTTCAAGAATTTTATTTAAATCATTTAAATTATCTGCAAATACTATATCATTAAAAGTTAAGTAGTACGCTTTTTGTTGTGGGTTTCCTGCTAAAATTTCACCATAATGTGTATCGACACCATTGTCAACAGCACCCCATTCTAGTAATGTCCCTAAAGATTCTTTAGCTGAAATTAAGGCATAGCCAACTATTTTATCGCCCTCATAAATGTGCACATAATAACCTATCACCGTATCATCAGTATGGTATAATTCACGAACATATCTAAGTTCGATATTTGATGACGCAACATTCAAATATTCTGCACGTGATTGAATTTCTTCAAGTGCTTTTCCCTGTAATTCGAAAGGAATTGTTCCATCGGCTTCTTTTGCGTCAACACCTGGTAAAAAAATACAAAAGCTAAGAAAAGCCACTACAACCATCATTACTTTTTTCACGTTTTCCCCTTCTTTCGATAATTTTTTTATCAAATGTCAAATTCAGACATTCGATGAATTAATAATACTATATTTCCTTATTAAAAACCGATTAATTCTAAAATAGGTATTTATTTACTATAAAATAACGTGGTAAAAAATACTTATTTATTATTACAAACCTCAACTTATTGGGGTGATAGTCTACTACATAAGCTATAATAAAAATAGAAGAATATTAATAAAATTGATTTAATTAGGAGATGTTTATATGGCTATAAAAGCGATAGAGTTATTTTTTGTGATAGGATCTATTTTTTTTCTTTTTGTGATTTCATTTTTTTTAAGAAAAAAAGGTAAAAAAATTTTGTATAGCTTTATAGTTATTATCCTTATAAGCTATGCAGCATTCCTAACTGTTCGTCCGCATATGCAAGACGCTAAATACGATAAATATACTCAAATGGTTGAAGAACATTTAGAAAAGAAATACCCTAATGCATCTTGGGAAACTAGTTTTGATAAAGAAGAATTATTAACTACAGCATACGGATACCAAATAAAAGTTAAATTTGCTGACGAACCAACAGTACTTTATGTATATAAAATTGAAAATGATAAAGTTATTCAAGCATATGTATCATATAATGAAAATCACCATCAAAATGACGGAAAGTATGTGGAACGAGATTAAAGACTTCTCATAAGATACTAATGTCAATAGAAGAAACCCATCCATTTTGAAAAAAGATTAATCAAAATGGATGGGTTTAATTTTGTGTAGGAGTTATTTTTTATAAAAAAGTTTGATTAAAACTCACTTAGAATTCTTACATCAAAAAGGGACAAAATGGTGCAACTTTTTTAAAAACAGTACAACTTTATTTTAAACGATACATCTTTTTTATAAACGGTACAACTTTATTTTAAATCTACAGGAAGTAATGCCTTTTGTTGTTATAAGCCGCAACTTACCTGGCTTCCGCATTGATTGCAAGTGACGCAACCACCAGCGTCAATTAATTCACCTTCTCGGCATACATAGCATGTGTCGCCAATTTCATTTCCGAACTTTGCTTCCTCATTATTTGTAAAGGAATTAATATCTGTTTTTTTATCAAATGCTAATTCCTCAACTACTCCGTCATCAAATTGACTATCTTTTTCTAAGCTTAATACTTGTGAGCTACGAGAGCCATCTACATATACTGTACCGCCTTTTGCTCCACCTTTATATAAACGCATATAGATATTTTGAACATCTTTTACAGTAAATCCTTTTGGAGCATTTACTGTTTTAGATAATGCTGAATCAATATGAGCTTGAATTGCACATTGCATATCAACGTGTTCTTCAGGTGATAACTCCATTGATGTAACGAAGTAATCAGGTAATGGATCATTGATACGTTCAGGGTAGTGTTCGTAATACTCGTTTACAATGTTGGCTGTTACTTCAATGGATTGTCCTAAACGTCCTGAACGGAAATATTTAAGAGAGAAGTAAGGCTCAAGTCCAGTAGCTCCGCCAATTAACGTTCCAGTGCTTCCAGTTGGGGCAACTGTTAAAAGATGTGAGTTTCGAATACCGAATTTTAAAATGTTTTGACGAATATATTCAGGCATTTTTTTCATGAATCCTGTATTGATAAATTTGTGGCGAAGCTCCATCGTTTCTTCTTCTGTTTTACCAACAATGAATAGGAAACTACCTTTTTCTTTAGCTAACTCAATAGATTCCTCATAAGCAGCCAGCTTAATTGTTTCAAAAATTTCACTTGTTTTGGCAATGCCTTCTTTCGAACCATATCGAACACCTAATTTAATTAATAGATCGGCAAGTCCCATTACGCCTAATCCGATGCGTCTTTCGCCTAGAGCTTGAATTTTATTCTTTTCGAAGAAGTAAGGGCTTTGATCAATAATATTATCCTGGAATCGAATGGCGACTTTTACGGTTTTAATTAATTCTTCTTTGTAAAAATTGCCCTTAAAATCACCGAATTTAGACAAATTTATAGCTGATAAGTTGCAAATTGCCCAGGGACTGAGCGGCTGCTCGCCACAAGGATTGGTAGAAACTACTTTTTGACCGTAAGCTTGAGCATTCGTTGCTTCATTGGCATTGTCTAAGAAGAAGATGCCAGGTTCAGCACTGTATGTTGCACAAATCGTAATTAGTTCCCATAAATCCTTTGCTTTAATTGTACGATGTGTTTTAACGGTATAGCCCATAGCTTCCCATTCACGCACATCTCCAATTAGATGCCAATTTTCATTGTAGAATTTCATTTCTTCTTCTGTATATGCTTCGATGTCAGGGAATCGTAAAGGATACTCCGCATTGTTTTCTACAGCTTCCATAAATTCCTTTGTGATGCCTACAGAAATATTTGCACCTGTTAAGAAGTTCGGATTGTGTACAGTATAAATGCCGTTATCTGTTAAATATCGATTCGCTTCGGCTTTCATTTCTTTTGTAATAGTCGAATCAGTTGATTCTACAATAGATGTATACATTGCCGTTTCCATTGGAAAAAGAGCCTTGAATGAAAGTTTGTTTTTAGCTGCTTCACGAATAGATGGATCATTTGTCATATCAGCAATTTGCTTTAGGATATATGGTTTTTCCATCTTAGACATAACAAATTCCACGATGTCTACATGCCAGTCATTTAAGATCAGCATTTGAGCACCTTTTCGTTGACCGCCTTGAGAGATTAAATGTGTTAATGAAGCTAAATCGTTAAGCCAGCTAACAGCACCACTTGATTTTCCACTAACACCTTTAGCTAATACATTTCGAGGACGTAATGTTGATCCGTTTGTCCCAACGCCTCCGCCACGTGACATGATTTCAAGTACATTTGTACGATGTTCGCTAATGCCTACACGTGAATCTTGCATAAATGGCATAACGTAGCAGTTGAAATATGTTGCTTGACTAAATGTTCCTGCACTATTTAAAATGCGTCCAGCTGGTACAAGTTTTTGTTCCTTGATAACATCAATAAATGTTTGAGCGATGGCTTCACGAATTTCTGCTGCTTCTGTTGAGGCAATGCCGTTTACGCCGCCAACACGTTGAGCTGTTTGTTCGAAGAAAAGCTCTAATGGTTTTTCAATACGGTTTTTTGGCAATGTTACAATACCAGCTTCAAATTCGGGTTTTACAAAACGTTCTTCTAATTGCACAGATACTGTTTCATTATCATGAATTTTTGATACGTAACCAATACCACGTTCAGGGAATGTTGGATGTTCAGCCGTAGTGACAAGTACAAGGTCGCCCTCTGATAATGTTTTTAATTCGAGATCACAGTACGCATAGCGGTCAAAGAATACGATGCGTGAGATGTCAGCGAACTCAATTTTCATATCTTCCGTAATAGGGGAAACGATATGAGAATAATGTTTCTTAATGTCTTGATTGATTTTTTTGATAAGTTGTTTGTTCATGTTTGTATGAACCTCCTTTAAATTTGTATTTTGTATTTTTTACATCTTATAAAATACGCAATTGATTATGTAGATATAATAAAAAAGGGCTGAACCTATAAAAAAAAGTCCTTCCCTTTTATAAAAAACTACTCATATTTATTAAAATGCTTTTATCTCTAAAATTTCTCCGCATTCATCGAAACGCAGCGTGTTTAATTGCCCACCAAACGTGCATCCACCATCAATAGCAATGAGTTTTTCATCAAATGAAATAAAAACATCATTTTTCTTATCGGCTCTTATAAGTGATGTAGGTGTGTGACCAACGACTGTTCGTTTATCAATTAAAGATTTGGTTGTATTGGTCTTGTATGCCTCAATCAGCGTCCGATCCCAAATCATATCCGTTTTAGATGTATGCTTCCAATCAATAAGGTTGTAATTAAAACCAGCGTGTACAAAACGTAGTGCAGGTGTTTCATAAAAATATCCCCATGTTTTAAGAAAATCGATTACATCTTTGTATTCTTTATTAATGAATTTATTGATTTCAACTAAATCACTCTTTTCTAAATCAGGATGTTCATCTAAAACATTGTGCAACGTGTTGGCTAGGTATTCCCAAAAATGTTCAACTGCAAGGTCAGGATTAGCCAGCCAATTTAAAAATTCTTTGTCATGGTTGCCTAGTAAACAAATTACTTTGTCGGGATAGGCATCATGTAGTTCTTTTAATCTTTGTAAAACATTTATGCTTTTAGGTCCTCGATCAACAGCATCTCCTAAAAAAATCAAAATATCTTCTCTATTCCAATTGGAGATAGCTTTTTCGAAAGCTTCTAATTGACCATGAACGTCACTAAATATGTAATACATAAATAATTCCCCCTTTATACGTGTTATAAATTATATTTTACATATATGTAATATATCATAGATACTTGAATATAGTTAATATAAATGATATGCTTTTTTAATATATTTATAGTATCTGAGAAAAAGCGAGGGAGGCGGTTGATTTTGAGCACATCATCAATGGCTAATAGTGTAGTAGATATTACAAATTTAAAAGAAAATATTTTAGAAATTCATCGTACCTTTATGGAAGCAAAGCATTCAACTTATGTAATTTGCGATATAGAAACAACAGGCGTTGCAGGATTAGATAAGGGAACAAAAGTGATTGAACTTGCAGCCTTAAAGTATGTAGATGGTAAATTGGTTTCGGGTTTTCACTCATATGTTGATCCTGAGTGCAAGATTCCTAAAGACATAGTAAAACTAACAGGTATTACAGATGAAACAGTGAAGGGAAATCCTACAATCATACCTGTAATGCATCAATTTTATCATTTTTTAGGAGATGCAATCTTTATCGCTCATAACGCAGTGTTTGATTGGGATCGTTTCATTAAGCCGTTATTTTTACAGGCAGGGTACAAAATGGATAATCAAGTAATTTGCACGTTGAAGCTTACACGAAAATATTTCCCTCAATTAGTAGGTCACAAGCTAAATCACCTTGCTGATTTTGCAGGAATTGAAATGACAAATCACCATTCGGGTTGGGCGGATTGTAAAACGTTAGGCGATATTGTGTTAGAGATGTATAAGATGCAGTTTGTGGGTGAATCGTTTGATTTTGATATTTCAAAGCCGCTATTGAAGGCAAATCGTACTCCAATTTTAAAAGATTTCAAAATTAAAAAGGTGAAGTATTGGGAAAAGACTGTATCAAAAAAAATTGAGCGTAGATTGTATGTGACAATGGATGTAGGTAGTGTATTTTTCGATTACAACGCAAATTGCTGGAATAACAAAGATATTGAGCAAACGATCAATTTTGCTGAAATTGAGCAGCGAGTATTGCGTTTTATTCGTAAGAGTAATTTAGAAGAAGCGAAAGCTGTATAAGGGGGGGATGTTTAATGAAAAAGATTTTAGTTTTAGGATTAGGAGCATTGGCAATGAGTGCTTTTTTAGTTGGGTGCTCCGATGATAAAAATGAAGTGAAAAATCCAATTGAAGAAGCAGATGAAGCGAATCAAACGATTGATAAAGTGGCTGAAGTTCAGATTGTGGAAGATAAAAATCCAGTTCAATTTGGAAATTTTACAGCAACAATTAATCAAGTGGTTACTACTCCTGAAGATTTGTTAATTGTAGATCTGACGATTAGTAACAAGAGCAAGGAAGTAACTACATTGATTACGAATGAATTAGAGCTACGCTATTATAAAGATGCAAAATACGAGAAGTTATCAAATGTTTACTTGCCAACATTGATTGATGGAAGTGTTGATATTCAGGCAGGTGAATCGAAAAAATTAACTCTAACCTATGCACATGGGGGAGCTAACAGTATTGCCTACAATTCGCTTCTTCGTTTTAAAACATTTGAAAAAGATGAATTACACGTGAAGGATGTACCTATTCAAAATTACATTAATGTTCATTTATCTAAATAATTAAAGAGAGGTGTTTTAATTTGCCAAATAATTTAATTCCGTATTTAGGAACTATTTTTAGAAGCATATTGGCATTGTCGCTAATATTGATGTGTCGATTGTCAGAACGTTTTGATCAAAAATTTTACCATTATATTCGACAATTTGTTGATTGGGACTTTGAAAAGAAGTTAAAAAGTGGTCGGGATTAATGAATGCACTAGAAGCAATCGTATTGTTGAATAAATTAAAAAGTGAAAAAGCGGCATTAGAAGATGCATTGAATGCTTTAAGGGAGAAGGAAAATCATAGCGGATCTGAGGAAGTGTTATTAAAAATGATTAAAGATCGTTCAGAGCATCAATTGGCATTAGAAAAAACATTGAGGGGAATAGAATTGCCATTAATTTATTAATAGTGAATCATATTAGAAAGGGGTGAGTGAGGTTATGGATGCGAGAGATTATGTAGCAGTTGCAAAGTTTATTAATGATTGTCCTAATTGTGGTAGTAGCAATGTTCGAGAAGGGGAAGGTTTAATAGGGATGTTAGATCCATTTATTAAAAGGACTTGTAAATGTGGGTTTAATTTTAAGTATGATGTCGATCAAGGTACTAAGCCAAAACAAATCCGTCAAGCGATTGATCAAGCTTTAAGCGAATGTTAATAACAAATGAAATAAGAGCAACGAATATATAATTTCGTTGCTCTTTTAATTTGCTCATTAATACGTGTATTGAGGGGTGGGGAAAGACTGATTAGCATATGGCGTGTTTGGATATGGCGTTCCATTTGGTCCAACATTGTTCGTCATTTGTGGAGGCATTTGTGGAGGCATCGGTGGCATCGAATTGTTTTGATGGTTATATGATTTGTTGTTTCCAAAATCTTTTTTAGGTGTTGGATTCATAAGTTCCATCATATAATACGCTGCATTAAATGCGTTAATATGCGATTCTACAGTTAAAACAAGTTGTTTCATTGAACTAGCACTCATTGGTACACGAACAATTTCAGAAGGCTTTTTGTATCGAGGTACGATAATGCCTTTTTGTGTTTGTTCACCAATTCCCCATTCTGCTGAGAGCACAAATGGATAATCATCCTTTTGACCAGGAGCGATTTTAAATTGACGAGAAATAGACATTTTTGGATCGTTGCCATACTTTTGCATCAATTTGCGATCATTGTCGTTAAATTTCTTAACAGACTTGCCCCCCAATGTGTTGTATACAGCTTTTGGATACTGGTGTCCAGCAGCTTGAGCAGCCTTTTTAGAATTCAGTAATTCTTTAGGCATTCTGCCGCTCATTACATCATTTTTAAGCTCTAAAAATTCGGCAAATGTTAAAAAGATAGAAATGTCATGGACATATTTATTACCTTTTGATGCCTTGTTATCGTATTTGATGAATCGGAGGACTATTACTTCTAAATGAAACATTCCATTTGTTACTTCTAGGAATGAATCTCTTCCGTCAATACGAATAATTTGTGGATCGAATTCTTTTCTTTGCATAAGTTTATATGCTCCTTTCGTAATAAAATCTCCTATACTCTATGTCTCTTTATTTTGGTTATTCCGTAAATAGTTGAAAAGCACAAAAAAAAACCTCCCTATTAAATAGGAAGGTTCTCAAATTAAATAAATGTTTTAAATGCTGCCCAACCTGCAATTAAAACACAGTACACGACACCAAATCCATACATTTTTACTTTTGGTTTAATTTCTTTATGATCTTTTTTTTTGGCAGCTTTCAAGCGATTCATATTGTAAATCAGCATACCTCCAAAAATCAACCCTAATACTACAGATGCAATAAGTACGTTCATTTTTACGACAACTCCTTTTCTACGAAATTTATTTTCAATTTTTATACTCATACTCTATGCGGCTATATAGGCTATTACAACTAATAATCTAGTTGTTTAATAATTCTTATAAAAAAAACTCACTTTTCTGTTATATAAGGAACTCATGAAGCATAGAATATAGCGTCATTGAGAAAATAGGCGACAATATATGTCAATTATTACTGGCAAATTATTTTAAAGAGGAAATTATTTTAGGAGGAATTTATTATGGGTTTTGAGAAATTAAAAGAGTTAAGATTTGATTCAAAAGTTGAGAGTAATGCAATTGAACAACCTGTTAAAAATGTTGAGTTAAGGATGGACATAAAGCGTGGCGATATTTACATAGCAGATTTATCAGGGGCAATTGCATCGGAACAAAAGGGAGAGGAACGTCCTGTACTGATTATTCAAAATGATGTGGGGAATCGTTTTGCACCAACAGTAATTGTTGTTCCTTTAACTACAAAATGTAAGCGTGAGTTGCCTACACACTTCAAATTAGAAGCAGGTAAAACTCCAGTTAATCAAACAAGTTATGCAATATGTGAACAGATACGCACAATCGACAAGTCTCGATTAAAGGGGTATGTTGGTAAAGTGCGTGAGGAAGATTTAGAGGGATTAAATGAATGCTTATTGATCAGCTTAGGAATTGGAAAATGATTTAGCTAAGAAAAGTAGTGGTTCAAGTATACCACTATTTTTTTATTGACTAAAAACTTAACGTAAATTATAATTTACATATACTAAAAATAATTAATAGCTAAGGGGTTGCTAATATGAATATAACAATTAATGGTTTCGATATAAAGGATTTAGAATCAATGGTAGCAGAGCAAAAGGTAGATTGGGTGACAACAGATTTAACAGAAAGGAAAGGAATGGAAGAGAAAGATACGCTCATTTTTACATTTGAAGATGCTTATCGTGATAACGTGATTCGATTGATTTCTCTTTATGTTATGACTTCTGTAATGGACGAAATTTTAACAGACGAGCATGGCGAATTGCTGGAAAATCGTTTTAGCGAAGGCTCCAATATTAAAATAGTAAATCAACTTTTACGAAGCCGAGTAGAATCTCCTAGTTCAAATTTATTCGCATTTGCTTATCAAACAACCAATAGTTACTTTGAAAACAATGAATTGATGGATTTTGAGGCATTTACATTTTTTAATATGCAAAAGCATTTTAATGAGTATAAGATGGTCGCAGATGAAGTGATGGTTCAGGCAACGATTATTGCAGAAGATATAAAAGCTGTTAAAGAAATCGTTGAAAAGACTAGGGATGATATTGATTGGAGAGGGGAAACGAAAGATCTTGATGTCTTAGAACTTGAAGTAGTTGACCGTTCAAAAACAATCGAGAACCTTGAAATTGTATTAAAACTTCGTAAAATGGATGGTTCTGAAGAAGAAGTAGTAGATACGCAGTTTATAAGGAAAGTATTTACTTATTCTTTGCCACTTCAAATGGTTGATCTTGCAAATAATAAGCCTTCTTTACAAAGATTTTTTTCTCAAGTTGCACACATTCCTTCATTAATCGTGACGTTTGGTGTAAAAAACATTCAAATGGATTCATATCTATTTGGCTTACCATTTTTCCACAAATATTTAGCATTGATTATTGAAGAACTAGGGCATTTCCAATTCGATAATAATATTACGATCAGCGTATAAGTAAATGGCAAGTCATTTTAGAATGGCTTGCTTTTTAATTGTCAGAAATGAGGAAGTCGCTTTTGATTTTAAGTAGTAGCAATCTTTAGTAAAGCATAAAGTATAGGAGTTATTATTCAAAAAAAATAAAGGAGGTTATGTAATGAACAAAAAAGACAAGAAAATAACGATTGCTATTTCAGTTGTATTGATTGCGTTACTGATTGCCGCAGCAGTTTGGTTCTTAACAAGAGAGCCTGAACAGATTAAAGAATTGCCTAAGCAAACAGTGTTAGCCGAAAATGCAATTAGTTATAACGAAAATGGTGAGATTCAATTGTATGATGTTGCCGATGGTAGCTTGCTGGATGAATTTGATTTAAAGACATTGAGTGATTCAGTCGAAAAAACGGTGACTGAAAAAGTTGTTGTTGAAGAAACTGAGCCAAAGGTAGAAGAGCCAGTGGTGGAGGAAAAGCAGGAATCGTATAAAGACTTTGATATTGTTTGGATGACGATTGAAAAAGGTGATAATGCTTGGACAATTCAAAAGAATTTAACGCCTGAACGAAATCCTTCAACAATGTTAGGTTATGTTCGAGAAATCAATGAACATTATGCGATGCATCCAATTTATCCAGGTCAAAAATATGCATTCTTGAAAGAAAAAGGGACAAATACAGATCAGCAGTATGAGAATAAATTAACTGACGCTCCTATTGAGTTTCAGGAGGCAGAAAAGGAAAAAGAAGTTGTTGAAGAGGTCGTGATGACTACAACTGAATTAGAAACGGATTACATCTATTATGCATCTCAAGAAGATGATACGCTTTATGCTCATTCAGATTTTAATAATGAAGTATATGCCATTTCTGTAGAAGGTGAAAAGTTAAAAGTCGAATCGAAATGGAAACATTCTAGTAAAGTAGGTTCTCCTGTACGTTTTATTTTAGAAAACAACATCGCCTACTTTGAATATGCTGCCTCTGATAAGTTAATTACGCTGGAGTTAGGTCAAAACATGCGTACAATCAATTTACTAGATACGCCATCGCATCGTTTGGTAGTTGACGATGTTTACATCTATACATTTGGAGATTATATTGGCATTTATGATTACAAAGAAGAGCGTGTTGAACAAGCAATGATGGGAGATCTTACAAAAGATTTAATAGAATTGAAAGGTCAAGTTTACGCAATCAATGCTTTTGGTTCGGAAACAGCAAAAAACCTTTTATATAAAATTGATCCAAAAACATTGCTAGTAGAGCGATTAATGGAAATTGATTCGGATGAAGCTACATTTGCATCGTATGGTGATACAGATAATCTATGGATAAGTTTTATTGAGAAGAAAAAAGATTTAGAAGGTACTTTAATTGAAACAGAATTAATGAATCAGGTAGATACAGATAAGCTTAAATTTAACGATAATTTATGGATGTTTGATTTATTGACGATCTCGTATTCTGCCAAAAATTATCTATACGATTTATCAACGCCTGAAAAAGTTGACATTTATGCGATGGGTAACACTAAGATTCATCATACGTTTTCATATGAGGGCGATAATTTATTTATTGTATTACCAAATTAAGTTCTAGGAGCGGCTACGTTGTTGTAGCTGCTCTTTTTTATGTCCGACATATTTTGGGTTATAAGCGATGTCGTTTTTTCATAGTTTAATATGGCTAAGCAATTTGTTACTTTTTTTCGGTTATGAAAGTCAAAAGTCGCTCGTACAATATAGGGTTCTATTGGAAATTAGGATTCTACATTTAGATATTTTGAAAAGGACGGGATTTTATTATGATTGAAAAATTTGAACGAATTAACAATGGAGAAATTGTACAAATGGCGATGATTGTGGGCTTTTTACCGCATGATATTCCAGCAGTACGAGAAGTGAAAGTAAAAGGTGAACCGAAGAAGGTGCTTTCTTCATCATCGGGCAATCCGTTTTCTATTGGTTGGAAAGACGGAGGACGTGATAAAAAAGAATTTATGTCTTTAGAATTTTGGGGTAACAGTGCAGAAGTAATGAAGAAATACGGTTATAAAGGTATGCCTATTTCAGTGTCAGGTCGTATTAAGAAAAGCTCTTATAAACGTTGCGATGAAGTAGTGCCTTACGAAACATTAATCGTAGATAAATTTGAAATCTTACGTTTCCGCAAGAAAGAAGATGGTGGAAGTGGCGAAATGTCAGAAGTTACGCAGATGCAAAATGGTACAGAGGGTAAGCAAATTCAGGTCAATCCTGATGATATGCCGTTTTAGTAAGGGATTAAAATGTATGGTTGCAAACAATATTTGGATGAAAAATGGAGGAAATAATAATGACAGCTATTTTGAATCAAAACTTATTAGAGAAATGTAAAAAGGATATTTTAATTTCTTCAGTTATTGGGCGTTATACAGAAACAAAGAAGAATGGCGACAATGTTTTAGCAAAATGTCTTTTCCACGAAGATGAAAATGTAGGTTCTTTTGTTGCTTCTGATAGCAAAGGGACATTTAAGTGTTTTTCATGTGGAGTTAGTGGCAATGCTATTAAATTTGTGGCTTTAAAAGAGAATTTAACTTATATAGCAGCTGCTTATAAGTTAGGGCTAGATCATGGTTTGATTACTCAATCAGATTACGATCTGTTTTGTAATAATCAAGATGAAAAGCTAGGTGGATTCACGATGACAGGTATTACAAGACGTTTAACAGATGAAGAAATTTTAGCAGCTAAGCAAAAGGAAGTAATGGAAACTTTAACATTATTAACAGCTGATGATGATGCAGGTATTCGTGGCTCACATTTAGTAGAGCCATTATTGGACACATACGGTTTTGTATGGACTGATTTTTTAGAACGTGATGAAAATGGTTCATTTGAGCGTTTTGGTATCGAGAAGCCATCAGCTGAAGTTCTCTCAAATTTCGAGCGTGCTCATGTGTGGTTTAATGAATCGTTGAAATTAGCGGTTATTACATTTGACTACGGAAATAGCAATACAGGGTTTGCTGGTGAATTTACGACAGAAGCAATGCAAAAGATGATTGAAAACATAAAGTAACTATTAAAAAGCAACTAGCATTAGTTGGTTATGGGGGCTAGTTTTTTAGCCCCTATTTTTTATTAGGAATCACATATAAAGGATCGGTGAGTTTAAATGGATAAGTACCAATTTACAGATGAATTAATAAGTAATTGTAGAAGCAGTGTGTCCGTTTCTTCAGTTGTTGAACAATATGAAGAAACAAAGAGAAATGGTGGAAATGTATTAGCAATTTGCCCATTCCATGCTGATGAACGATTTGGATCATTTGTAGCTACAGATTCAAAAGGCATTTTCAAATGTTTTTCATGTGGCACAGGTGGTGATGTTATTAAATTTGTCGCTTTAAAAGAAAACCTAGATTATATTGCAGCTGCATATAAAATTGGCTTAGATTATGGTTTAATCTCACAATCAGATTATGATACGTTCTTTTCTAAAAGACGATATAAGCCTGACGATGCAATTCGTTTTCAAAAGCGAAGTGAAAAATTAGATCGTAAACATGAAAACAATATTGCAAATAATGAGATTTTAAATAAGGTTTTTCGTATGTTTATTAAAGAGTGCTCATTAACTGATGCACATAAGAAGCATTTATTGGAAGAACGTCAATTGACGGAAAAGCAAATTGAAGATGGGTTATATTTTACTTTCCCAACACGCTATGTGACAAAAAGTTTTGTAGCAAACATTCGTAAGCAGTTTGGAAGCGATAAGGTGTTGGAAGGTATACCAGGATTTTATTGGAGTGGAGAAGATGCTAAATGGCTATTTCCAAAAATGAAAGGAATGGGGATTCCAATCTTAAATGCGAAGCGTGAAGTCGTAGGGATTCAAGTAAGGCGTGATGATGTAGAAAATGCAGATGGCGGCAAGTCAAGACGATATGTTTGGTTTAGCTCAAGTTTTGCACAAGCTCACGAAAAGTATGAGCATGGTACATCTTCAGGGGCTCCAGTTGATGTTGTTATTCCTGATGCTGTAACAAATAACTCGGTTATTGTAACGGAAGGGCGATTTAAGGCTCAAATATTGGCAAAGTCTACAGGAAGTGTAGTCTTATCTGTACAAGGCGTTAGTAGTTGGAAAGGGATTATGCAAGAGTTGGTAGATTTATCCAATAATCCAGCAGTAAGTGAATGCTACGTGAGAGATATTTTTCATCCAGCAATCATTTTAACTGCTTTTGATGCAGATATATCAAAAAATATCCAAGTGTTTGAACAATTGAAGCGTATGAGTGATGCATTACAGGAGCGTAAATACCCAACTTATTATCTTTATTGGGATGAAGAGTTAGGTAAGGGAGCAGATGATGTTATTATTAATGGTCACAAATCAGCTATTAAGCGATACGATAAGTCTTTATGGGACAAGCGATTTGAAAGAATGGTGCAAGACATTATGAGTGCGGAAAAAATTACAAAACGTGATGATCTCAAGAAGGTGAAAAAAGAAATTGTATTTAAACATTTTGAAAATAATTTTTCAACATTTGAAGCTTTAGAGCCTCGTATGTTAAGTGATTTTCATAAGCGTATGTTGGAAGTTGCAGTATAGCTGGTATAAAATAGGAGTGCTGATTCAATTGTGAATTCAAGCTCTCCTATTTTTTTTACTTATTCGTTATGAAAATTTAAAAGATACATAGTATACATTAGGTTTTATAAAAAAGGAGCAAATTATTTGCACCGAAAATAGGATTGGTCTAAGTGCCATATTATAGGAGGAAGTTTTTATTATGGAAAAAATTAATGTGAAATTAGTAGGTCCAGATTCTTTATACCCAATTCGTAAGAATTTAGCGGTAGGTACATCAGTTCGCATTACAAAAGATGAAGGTAATAAGTTTAGCAATACAGCTTTAAAAGTATTGTATAACGATCAAATCATTGGCTTTGTTGGTGAAAAAGAGGACGTTTCAGAAGGTACTATTTCAGCAAAAGAGTTGCACAATATGTTTACTGATAATGAATTTTTCACAGCAGTAATTACTTCTGTTTTACCAACGGCACGTAACAATACGCCTATGGTATTACATGTATTAGTAAATCCAGTTGTAAATAACATGGACGGAACAGAAGAAATGTCAGATGTAAAAATCGAGTTAGGCATTGGTGGTACTAGAGCTGCTAATAAAGAGTTAGCATCGCTTACAGCTGATGTGGCAATTGAAGAAAATCCAATTCAAGCAATAATTACAGTGGAGGGTGATAAAATTATCGTTGGCTACAATGGCGGTAAAGGCGGCAGTATTCGTAAAGATGACATGCTGAAAGTAATTGGACATGATACGATTGCAGAGCTTGACTATTCTCGTTTTGTGTCATTCCTTGAAACAGAGCGTGCTGGCAAAAACAAACCTGCATCTATTGAAGTATCGATGGATGGTAAAAAGAAATTAGTTGCTACACTTCAATTATCGGTTTCTGAAGTAGACGAGCTTTTCAAAGTAAAAGGTGAGGGTATTGCTGCTGAAATGGAGCGTATCCTAAATGAAGGCATTACTACGAAAGAAAATTTAGAACGAATTGTAGCAGTAATGGAAGATGCTAATTTTGAAGAGGATATGATTATTCGATTATTAGCGACATTTATCATTTATACTGAAGATTGGAAAGAGCGTATTCCAAATGAGCCTGAAACACTTTTCATTGGGGAAGAATTAGTCTATGACGTATTATTCTACGCAGGAATGGGTAGCAAAGGTCGTCACTTATTATTCGAAGGTGATAAAGGTTTAGGTAAAAACCATTTAGCAGAACAAGCTGCATGGATGCTACAACGTCCATTAGTTGAGATTTCTGTAAACATTGGTTCTGATAATTCATCTATCTTAGGTACACAAACGGTTACTTATGATACAGATGGTCGCATGAATATTGGTTTCGATCCTCAAGTCTTATTAGATGGTGCAGAGGTTGGAGCAATTGTTGTAATGGACGAGTTCAATACAGGTTTAGCAGAAGTCTTTTCAGGACTTAATAGTTTATGGGATAAACGTAGACGTTTAACTGTAGCTGGCTACAAAACTATTGAAGCTCACCGTAACTTTTTAACAATTGCAACAATGAATCCATTCTATACAGCAACAAGCGATTTAAACGAAGCAACAGCAGAGCGTTTTATTCCAATTATCTTTGATGGTCAAGTTCAAATCAAAAAGATTATCAAGGGTCATTTCCCTGAAGTAAAAGCTCCATATGTAGATTCAATTGTTACTGTTTATAAGGATATGATTGCAATGCGTAACAATGGTCGTATTGATGACAAGTCAATTACGATTCGTGGTTTAATTGATGCAGCTGAAGCAACATTATACGGCATGGGCTTACAACGTGCGTTAATCACAAACGTTGCTAATCGTGCTAGAGATATTGACGACAGACGTTCAATTACATCATTAATTAAAGACAACGTGGCATCTAACTAAGCGAAATAATGGCGTGCATGAATTTGATTTTTCATTTCATGTGCGTTTTTTTTATTTAAAAGGAGCGGATAAATTATGCAAGAATTTTTTCATGTGACACCAATTTCTAATATGGATTTAATATTGAGTGTAGGATTAATACCTCAAATCGGGGAACGGTCTGAAGGTGTTGAAGAAGAAGCACTCGTTTGCTTATTTAGGACGTATGAAGATTGTGAAACGGCATTATTGCAATGGTTAGGAGAAGAGTTTGAAGAATTGGAAGAAGAGTTAGTGATCTTGAAAGTTCAGTTACCTAATGATTTTCCGTTGATCCAAACAAGTGAATGGGAAGTTGTTTCAAAAATTAATATTGGAGCACAATATATTTCTTTCTATAAAAATGAAGGCTAGAAATAGCGAATGAGGGCATAGGCGTAATATTGTCTATGCCTTTTTTGATTTAATAGTTTAGAAAAGAACATTTTGTCTGAAGTGAAATGAAATAGTTATGATCAATTAAAAGGTCACGTATGATATATAAGATTTTATAAAAATGGAGCAGCGTTTTAGGCTGTACTTACCAGGGAGGATGTTCTATTATGAGCACAAACGTAACAGGATTTTATCGAAATTCAAAAGTGGAGGAATTAAACATGGCAGCGGTGGGGCAAAGCAAGGTAGACAAAATCATTTTTGCTGAACGTGTAGCGAAAGTAGATGCATTAATCAAGGATAGCAAATGGTACGCAGAGTTCAAAATGATTTTAGGTTACTACTTACCAAATCACCCATATATCGAATTGTTTTTAGATGCAATTAGTGAGCCTCATACAAATGGTAAAGCGATTTGGGCTGGTATGCCGCAGTATATAGTCGAACGAGAAAAGCCATTAACAGATGTTGAAATTTATGCAAGCTTACGTGCTATCTTAGCACATGAAGCTCAACACATTCGTAGCTCGAATTTTAAGGCTTATGCAGCTTATATTGAGCATATTGTAAAATATTTTGGCAGTTTAGATGTGAAGTATCAAAATCCAGGCTATCAAGGTGTATTACAACATGTCGCAACATCTTTCGGTAATGGTATTGAAGATGGTCGTATCGAACGTATTACAGTATATAATCGTCCAGGTTTAACTAAATACTTCCGTTATTTCCGAGCAGAATGGTGGAAATCACAACCTGTAACACAACCAAATGATAATTTAAGCACATTCTTGTGGTCAATTGTTACTTTGGCAACAACAGGTATGTATCCGCTAAATTTCATAAAGTTTTATGCTGGTACAGAAGTTGAAAAAGAGTTAAATCGTATTGAAGCAGATGTTATTTTGGCGACTAATACTCGTACAGCAGAAGATTGCTTAAAAGCTTGTTATCGCTTAATTCAAAATTCTGAGGCGTTGCTACGTAAATGGATTGATGAAATTCCAGTAAATACATTACAAAACATGCCAACGAATGTAAATCATGAATATACAACTTCTGAAGATGACGAATTCAATGAGCAAGCACCTCAACAATCATCTATGTTTGACAATTCAAACGCTAAAGGCAAAGAAGATCAAGATAAGAAAGATGATCAAAAAGGTCAAGGTGGTTCAGGTGAGCAGCAGGACCAAAAGCAAGATCAAAAAGATAGTCAAAGCGGTTCTGATGGTAAGGAATCTGATAAAAAAGAAGATGCAGAAAAGCAAGCTGGCGGCTCTAATGGTCAAGGCAAAGATGATAAAAAAGAAAATGCTTCTGATCAAGGTAAAGATGGCGATAAGGAAGATAAAAAGCAAGGTGAAAAATCTTCATCAAATAGTGATTTAAAAGGTTCTGACAAATCATCTGAAGGCAATGAAGATGCTTCTGAAAAAGGTGAAGATGGTAAAGAGAAAGGTAAAAAAGATAAAGCAGCAGCCTCTAAATCACCGATTCAAAATATGGAGCCACATTTATCTGCTACTGAATCTTATGGTCAAGAAGGAATGCAAGAAGATCCTAAAGACGGTGAGCGTTTAGATGAAGTAAATAAAATGATTCAGGACATCTTGAATGATGTTAAGCAAGATTTTGAACAGACGAAAAATTCTATTAATGATAAAGAGGAACGTTCGCTGGAGAAAAGTCGTTCGGAAGCTACTAGCCTATCAAAAGAAGAGCTAAAAGAAATCATGAATAAAAGTGGTTTTGGCTATCGTGATATTACTTTACGTGAAGGTTCAGGAGCTAAGATGGTTTTACCTCAAGAAATTCAATATCGAGCTAAGCGTTTTGCTAAAGAAGTGAAGTGGCTATTGGATAGCAAGGTTACTCCAACAAAACGCAATCAAACAGCAGGTATGATTGATCCACTAAAACTTTATAAGTTAGGTATGAAAGATACTGGTATTATGAAGAAAAATGGTCGCAAATCATTAGGGGATTATGTAGCTTACTTCATTAAGGATGAATCAGCGTCTATGAATTCATCTAAGCGTACAAGTGCAGGTATTGCCTTATCAATTGCTGAAGAAGCATTAAAGCCATTGATTCCGTTAAAAATTACTAGCTATACGACATCAAATAACGGTGTTGTGCATCGCTTAATTAAAGATTTTAAAGATCAAGGCAAGCGTAGTTACTCTTATACGGATTTAGTCAATAACTCTACAGGTAACGGTAATGCTGATGGGGTAGCAATACGTACAGCTACAGAGGAATTATTAAAACATGGCAGTAAGGATAAACTATTATTCATCTTTTCTGATGGTGTTCCATCTGCTTACGGTAAACAATCAGTTGGTTTAGCTGATGTTAAGGCAGCTGTTACTGAAGCTAAGCGTAAAGGTATCCGAGTATTCTGTATTATGTTCGGAACAAAAACTGAACGTGAAAGTTTAGATAGCAACTTCCAATTCATGTATGGCAACGATTTTATTTCAGTTGATCCTAATGAGATTGAGAAGGTATTAAAAACTCGTTTAATGAAAGCATTAGTAAAATAATTAGATTGAATGGACTAAGCGAATTATCGCTTAGTCTTTTTTATTGGAATAAAAGTATTTTCCCATACATATAGTCTATAAGATTTTTAAAAAAATGGACGCTTTCAAAGCGTAGTGAAAAAGGAGTTTGTATTGATGGAACGCAGGGATGTAACAAAATCAGAATTTATTGTAGAGGGGTTTCAGGTTTTTCATGATGTTGAAGCAATTGAAGTAATCGAAAATTATGGGGAATTATTTTTTGACATGCAGCAAAAAGGCTTGCAGGAATTATTTCCAAATGGCGTTTTTCCTGATAATGAAGAATCTTATCGTTTTTTACTGTATCACTTTATGTTAGAAGGATATGAATCAACGTGTTTTGATTTACTAGCAACAGTAGAAAAATTAGATTCGGGATATATTGCAATTGAATACAGCATTGTAAAAGGCAGAGATGAAAAAAATGACTCTTATGAGCAATATTCATTCTTATATCAAGCGAAAAGCGAATATATGAAATTACTTGTAGAACATTTAAAAGAAATCAAAAACGAACCATATTATGCAGAGGAACTATAGGGGGAATTTGATATGTTAGACTTTACAGCAATCGAAATTTTAGAAGGATTTTCAATTGAACAATTAGAGGAAATGCTCACATCTACGAATAGGAGTATTGAATTTGGCGTAATAGATTCAGCTATTGAAGGAGTATTTGAAGAGCTGTTAGATAGTGATCAAGAAGAATTGCCGCTGTTACGTATTTATTTAGAGGCGATTTTATATAAAAAGTACACTGAATCAAATCTTACAATTTCACTTACAGATGTAAGTCATGTTCAAAAATACTCATTAATGGTGGAAGATGAATATTCCTTTATCGTCAGCTCATTGAAAGATGCTTTTAAAATAAAGGAATTAATAGATGCAGAAAATCTAAAACTGTTTAAAGTGCAAATTGAGCAGGGAACTTTTAATTGTAGTCAGCGATTTGGGGCATTAGTTTTAGAAGAAGATGTTGCATTACGAACAATGGATAATGTTGTGAATTGTTTTGTTGTAGAAGATGGTGAAACAGTTAATATTGCAATGAGCTTAGAGGCAGCATTGGGTATATGCGAGTTTGCTAAAAATGTTCAGAAGAAAACATTGATGATTCATAAAGCAAAAGGTCTATTTAGCTTTATGAATAATGAAATTGCGAATATACTAGAGATCGAAGAAGAAATTCCTACATTTCTATAAAAATTAAAGGCGGCAGCATTTATGACAGAAGAACAATTGCACGATTTTATAAAGTAACTACAAAGCAATAGTCTTGAATTAGCAAGCTTTATTTCAGAAAACAGTCCTGAATTAGAAGGCGAAGAGTTAGACGATCTAATTCGAGATTTTGAAAGTGACTATTTAAGTCTGAGAGAGTTTGTTATTCAAGTGTTAGAAATATAAAAAATATCGATTGAAAAGGATTGAATGTGCTAACATTTAGTCCTTTTTTATTTTTTTGGAAAAGTTGTGGGCATAGAAAAATGCCTATTGCATAGAGTGAAAGATAAATTAAATCAGAAAGGGGTGAGTGTATTGGAACATGAGCAAAACGTAAATTTTTCGGGCTTTTGGACACGTTTCCTAGCCTACTTGATTGATGGTATTGTTTTAGGATTGGTCTATATCCCCATTGTAGTTGTATCAGGAATTATTCAAGTAGTTCTATCAATCAGTTTAGGCGAAGAAAGTATATTGGGTGTTGCCATTGCCACATGGATTATTGCATCGATTATTTATCTAGCTGTTGGATTAGCGTATATGATTTTGATGCCAGCATCTAAATATCAAGGAACAGTTGGCAAGAAATTAATGGGAATTAAAATTGTTGATGAAGATGGTGGACGCATTTCAGTAAGTAAATCAGTGCTACGCTATCTAGGAATGATTGTGAGTGGCTTAACTTTCTATATTGGCTATATTATGATCGCATTCCATCCTCAAAAACGTGCATTACACGATATTATCGGGGGAACATATGTGGTATCAGCTAAATAACATTTTTATTGAAGGGCTACGTATTTTTGCGTAGCCCTTCTACTTGTTTTTATGAATGTTTTATCAAAAATATACGTATAATTTAAGGATTTTATAAAAAAGGGTTTTTGAATCAAAAAAGATCAGAAGGATAGTGTATTGTGAAAGCAATTTTACAATACGAACGGAGGTTGATTTGAAATGTGTAATAATGAAAATCACTTACTATTAGTAGAAGGTATTGGTAAGACAGCGGTAAATACAAATCTATTAGTACGTAAAGCAGACGAGCAGTTAAATATTTATGATCTAAATGGAAAAAAGGTTGCTGATGTATCATTAGAAGGCAATCCAGTATTGTCTTGCTTTGGTGATAATCAACCGTTTTTACCAGCTGTAATTGTACGACATGTTGGTAAGAAAACAGAAGTAAATGTGTTAAATTGGGGTAAAAATCGCTTGATTCCAATTGCTGATTTAACTCATTTAGAAAAAGGCTCTTTTGTGACATTAAAAAAGACAGAAGATGGTCAATCGCTTGATATTTTTTATACAAAAATTAACGCAGAGCGATTAGGTATTGATTATGATGGCATGTTTATTAAGCGTATTCCAATTGGTCGTTGGGCACATGCCTTTGCAAGACGTGGGGAGCTAAAAGGTTATATTCATAGTCATACTGAAGAAGGTATTACAATCATTCAGATAACGCATTGGGCAGATTTACATCGTCATAGTGGCTTCAGTATGTTAGATGGAGCAACACATTTGAAAGATATGATTGCTCACACTGAATTTGGTGGTGCAGTAACAGATCATGGGAACATGTTTGGTGCTGTTTCATATTACCAGGCGATGAAGCTTGCTAATAAGCTGCCGATTTTAGGATTTGAAGCTTATTGTGAAACAATGGATGGAAAGAAAGATGGGAATCACTTATGGCTTGTTGCTAAAAATGATGTCGGTATTAAAAATTTAATGAAGCTTACATCGTTAGGCTTTGAAAATATTTACCGCAAACCTCATATTAGCTATGACATGCTTGAAAAGTACGGAGAAGGCATTATTTCTTCCACATCTTGTTTGGGTTCAGAAGTGAGCAAATTGCTATTAAAGCGTGATTATGCAAAAGCAAAGCAAGTTATTCAGACGCAGCAATCCTTTTTTGGAGAAGGTGATTTCTATGTCGAAATTCAAAGACATGGCATTGCTGATGAAGAAATTGTTACACCACAATTAATGAAGTTAGCTAGAGAACTTTCATTGCCTTTAATGGCTACAACGGATTCTCATTATACGGATGCAGAAGATGCATTTGCTCATGAGGTACTTTTATGTATTGGGACTAAAAAAACACTAGATGATGAAAGTCGTTTAAAATTTGAAGGTAGCGGCTATCACTTGCATACAATTGAGGAAGTGGAAGAGAAATTTGCAGATATTCCTGAAGCTTTAGATGGCACG
Source organism: Lysinibacillus sp. UGB7 (assembly GCF_049058285.1). Classification (NCBI taxonomy): domain Bacteria; kingdom Bacillati; phylum Bacillota; class Bacilli; order Caryophanales; family Bacillaceae; genus Lysinibacillus; species Lysinibacillus sp. UGB7. The sequence goes on along the minus strand of NZ_JBMGUV010000001.1, from coordinate 288,076 downwards.
CTTGAAATCCTTGAAAAATGTGCAGATGCAAAATTAGGTCTAGGTATCAAACATATGCCTCGTTTCCCAATTGATCCGTTATTTAAAGATGCTTATAGCCAATTAGAGCATTGGGTTAAAAAAGGGTATGCTGAACGATTTAAAGATACACCTTTTCATGATGATGTAATTTACCGAGAGCGTTTGGAATTCGAGATGTCTGTAATCAAGAAAATGAATTATGCAGACTACTTCTTAATCGTTGGCGACACGATGAAGTATGCACATGATAATGACATTTGGACAGGTCCAGGGCGAGGTAGTGGTGCTGGAAGTTTGGTTCTATACACTTTAAAAGTGACGAACATTTGTCCAATTCCATACGATCTACTATTTGAGCGTTTCTTAAATCCTGAACGTGTATCTGATCCCGATGTAGACTTAGACTTTGATGATTCTCGTAGACATGAGATGTTTGAATATGTAAAGCGTAAATACGGTGAGCGTAAAGTGTCACGTATTATTACGTTCCAAACGTTAGGTGCTAAAACATCAACACGTGACGTTGCAAGGGTTTTAGATGTTAGTTTAACACTTGCTGATAAAATGGCGAAGTTAATTCCGAATCAACCGAAGATGACTTTGAAAAAAGCATATGAAGAATCGGCTGATTTTAAAGCTTTAATTGATTCTGATGATACAGCTAAACGTATTTTTGATATTGCGAAGAAAATAGAGGGGCTACCTCGAAATCCTTCCGTTCATGCATGTGGTGTAGTAATAGCTGAAGATGAAGTATCAAATATCGTGCCTGAAACAATTGTTGAGGATAAGAAAACGAAGCAAAAAATGCGAGTAACGCAATTCCAAATGGCAGACGTTGAAGCAATGGGTATGCTGAAAATGGATTTCCTCGGCTTGAGAACGATTTCTGTAAACCGTACTGCACTTGATGTTATTAATCGTACTAGAAATACGCAGGGGCTTGAGCCGCTTGTATATGAAGAGATTCCGATTAACGATGTGCGTGTTTATGAAGAGATTAGTAAGGGGCAAACTTATGGTATATTCCAGCTCGAATCGGCAGGTATGCGTGAGTTTATGAAAGATTTATTTGCAGATGTTAAATCAAATACAAATAATACAGAAGAGTTCGGTAATCTATTATTTGAACGATTAGTAGCAGGTGTATCATTGTATCGTCCTGGTCCAATTGATCACATTCCTGAATATTTAAGTAATATGCGTGATGAAGAAAAGATTGTGTATGATCATGAAAAATTGGTAAATATCTTAAAAACTACGTATGGAGTTATAACATATCAGGAGCAAACGATGTTAATTGTGCGTGAATTGGCTGGATTTACAAAAGGCGAGGCTGATGAAGTACGTAAAGCATTTGCTAAGAAATTGGCAGATAAAATTGAGCCATTACGTTTAAAATTCCTTAAAGGATGTAAGGAACAAAACATCGATGAACGTGTTGCTCAATCTGTTTGGAATAAAATGAAAAGTTTTGCTGAATACGCATTTAATAAGTCACATGCTGCTGCATACAGTACGATTACAGCAAAAAGTGCTTACCTAAGTACGTATTATCCAGTAGAGTTTATGACAGCTATTTTAAATAGTTATTTAAATAAGCCTGATAAAATTAAAATCTTCTTAAATAATGCACGCAAATTGGGTATGGAGATTGTGCCGCCCGATGTAAATATTTCTGAAGGTGAATTTACTGCTAAAGATGGTAGGATTGTATTTGGCTTACAAGGATTAAAAGGTTTAGGTAAATCAGGTTTGTTAGTGGCACAAGAGGCTCAATCAAATCGTGGCGAATTTAAGTCGCTTCAGGATGTATTCGAACGTATGGCTAGTAATAGCAAATTTGATAAAACCATGTTTGAAATTTTAGTCCATTCAGGAGCATTGGATAGCTTTGGTTATTCACGTAAATCATTGATTTCTGCTCAAGAGGACATTTTGAAATTTGTGGATAGCGTTAAAGATGATACTAAAAAGAGTAACGCTGATCAGATGTCGCTTCTTGATTTTTCAGATGAATTTGAATTAGAAGGATTGCAACGAGTATTGAAAATCCAAAACTTACCTGAAATCGATAAGAGAATTTTATTGGAGCTTGAAAATGAATATGTGGGCTTCTATTTAACAGGGCATCCATTAGATGAATTTGATGAACATTTAAAGCGTCAACAAGTCTATGAGATGGGTGACATCTTAATTGATACTTCAGATGAAGAAGTGATTGAAGATGCGACAGAAGGGGCTTCTACAGACCACGAAATTGACAATCCATACTTAGGAACAAAAGTAAAGTTTGCAGGTGTCGTAAAAGGCGTTCGTCCAATTACCACTCGAAAAGGTGAATCAATGGTCGCTTTCGAAGTTGAGGATCGTACATCGAATGTAAACGCCATTTTATTCCCTAAGATGTATTCTAAGTTCAATGGATATGTTCGTGAAGGGGCGATTGTTGTGGTTGCTGGTACATTAGATCATAATGACTTTGGCTACCAATTAATCATTGATAGTATTTCCGATATTGAAGAAATTGCTATATTTGAAACGCCTAAAGCAATTAAAATCTTTACGAATGATCCGAAGTTAGCACGTTTTTCATATGATTATGCTGCTCAACATCCTGGTCATACGGAAATGTATGTATGTTTTCAGGAGAAATGGTATCGTTCGCCAGTAAATGTGATGTTGGATACAGAAACATATACTCGTCTAAGTGAACAATTTGGTGATAATATGGAGCTTGTTTACGAATTTAAAAAAGGTCATAACCGACAACCTGCTTAATGTAGGTTGTTTTTTTTACGTTCGACATTTTTTACAGAATAAATGCTAGGCAAAATTAATAGGATAAATAAAAAAGGAGTTGTTAGATTATGTTGTTTTTCAAAAGAAAAGGAACAGCTGTTAAACAAGCTGAATTAGAGCAGTTGTTTTTACATTTGGAAGAATTAGAGCAGCAGTATCGTTCAGGAGAAGCAAAGTATTACGACTTATGGTTATGGGTAGATACGATTCAAAAAGCGGAAAATTTAATAAATGGATTTCCTTTTGCAAAGGCGTTGTTAGGTAAATATAAGACCATTTATAATGAGTTTTTTAAAAATGTTCAAATTCCTGAAAGGGATCAGGGTAAAGTTATTGCATTTCCTGTAAATACAGATGTTTAAGCAAGTTAAAAACTTTGGTTTTTTAAAATATTTGGTAAAAAAGGGAGGTGAGGGGTTTGAAAAGCGAAAATTGGTGGCAGTATATAAGGCGATTTTTGATTAGAGTTGATCGTACCTTATACATTCTCTTGTTGAATCTGTTCATAGTATCATTGATAGGTGGTTTATTTGGATGGAATGATGTGAATGAGAAGATAGAACTGAAAGGAATTATGGGGTTGGCAGCAACTTTAGCGTTTTTAGTTGAAGGATTACGCTTGATTAGAGTAGATACTATTAAGTCATTAAAACTTTGTTTTCAAAGGATAATCATTAATTGCTTTCAATTTTTCAACATATTGGGTGGTATGACATGTGTAGCGATCTATATGGGGTATGTTTAAAAAGGTCATGTAAATGATCTTTTTTTGTTTTTATGGAATAAATAAATTAATAAATACGTACAAGTAATTAGATTTTAGAAATTTGGATGTTCGAAAAGAAACAAATTATATTTTATTGGAAAAAGATTTTAAACAGGAATTTAATTAGAAAGGGCGATGTAAGATGTTTAAAAAAATGCTATTTGGTTCACTATTTGAGGAAAAAGTTGAAGTAACTGTTAGTGCTGCTGAAAAACGGAGAGTTACAGTTATTGATCGATTACGTAAGCTAGGTTTTAACGTTGAATTATTAGATAATGGTGATTTTGAAATTATTGGGGAATATCGAAATTACAATAAACATTTTTCTAAACTTCTCGTAAAACAAGAAGGGGAACATGTATTAGTTAAAGACGAATTAGGATTCACACTAGATTCATTTCCTCGCTTATTATCGATGACACAAGTTTGCTTTGTAGTAGATCAAGTCATTGCATCATAATCGACAAAAAGCCACTATTTCATATTGTTGAAATAGGGCTTTTTTGTTTTATTAAAATAATATTAGGTTGATTTCATTTTATTGAATAAGTCTATTAGAAGATACGTATAGTCTATTATTACAAAAAATATAAAGAAAAGAGAGGTTTTGTATTATGACTATCAAAGTAAAAACAGAACAAATAACAAATGAAGAGCTGGAGGTACGCACACGTGAGCGTAACTTGCACCGAAGCAGGCGTGAATTTAGCAACAAACGTAAAGAGGAAGAGCGTATGCGTGAAGGTAGTCGGAAGGCAGATACTCGTCTACGTGGTTCAAAACAGTCACGCAAAAAACGTTCACGATACGGAGATGATTATTAATCAATGTATGGTAAAGAAAATCCAACATTTGTAGATAAAGTACGTGCAGTTTGGAATTACCAATCAGATGATGATAAATTGATTCGAGAACGGCAAGCGTTTAATCATTCGGATGCATTGTTGAGATATATGGCAATGCTGCTTACAGTTGTGGCATTGTTTTTATATGTAGAAAATTATCAAGAATGGTATCAAGCAATTTCCTTTACCGCAACGATGATCTTCTCATACCTGTTAATTCAAGGCGTGCAGCGAACAAGTAATTTTAACTTATACATGATCCGATTATGGCTTTTAGCATTGTTTGTGCAAATACCGTTTGTAATATTAACTGAAAGCATAAAATTAAATGGTCTTTTCTTACTTTTTGCAGGAGCTTTATTGGTTAAAGGCGGAATGAAATATTTGCCTTTATATGTTTTATTAATTTATTTAGTACCCATTCATGATGTTTGGATTGTTGCAATCATCGTTCCAGCACTAGCTATTTTTAAAAAATATAAAGTGCATGTATTCACTTATATAATTTTGATCATCGCAGTAATAGTGTTTGGAAATGAACATTTAAAATATTGCTACATATTTGCAATAGCATTCGGAGTAATATTGATCGAAATTGTTCGTTTGTTAAAGAATCAATTGCAAATGATGCCACTATTTAAGTTTCCACGAAAAATATATTACTATGGTTACTTTATAACAATTACGCTTGCTGTTCTATATAAATATCTATAATAAATACACGCTGCTGGAGCTCTAGTAGGCGTGTTTTTATTTGCCCAATTAATTGACTAACATTAATTTTAGTGCCGTTAAAACTAGCTTCTAATTACATTGATAGATAAAGAGTTACATGCTTAAAATATTTTTAATAGATGGAATAATAAAAGATTACCTACGTATGATAAATGAATTAATCATGAAGGAGGATTGTTTTAGTACAAATTTTAAAAGGAAATTATTTTTAAAAGGACAAGATTTTATTTGGAAAGATTTTGTAAGGTATATATTTTATTTGGAGGTTTTTATTGATGAAAAAGATGTTATTAGCAGTAGTAGGAATTTGTTTTAGCGTTATGGTAATGAGTGAGTTGGTAGGGTATGCATTATCTTTAATCCCTGTTGTTTCTATTGGTGGCACAGCTACATATTTAGGTTTAGCGATTGCAGATGAATTGGGACGTGTTAGACCATATTTTATAATGAAGAAAATTCGTCTTATTTTGGGGAAAGCGAAGAACTTTATCTTGAAATATCGTAAAGCATCAATATTTGTAGGTGTAATTTTAGCATTATCGTTATTATCTAATGGTCAGGAGCTAGTGATTCAATTATTGGTTTCAGCAGCAGGTATGGCATTTGTGATTGCATCTGTCGGACTAGGATGGAAGATTTATTCAAAGGTGTTACGTAAACGCAGAGTCGTTGTAAAACCTCTAAGAAGTATCATTAAATCATTTAACTAATGATTTGGCACGCTATTTATGAAATTAAATGGCGTGTTTTTTTATATTTTTATAAAAGCCTACGTATAATACATAGATTTTATTAAACATGGATTCTCGAAGGGAGATAGGATTTTATTATGGTAACACAAACTTTATCAAAATTAACAGAGGCAGTGATTCAATTTCAGGCAAAAGATGGAGCGATGATGGAATTAGCAAAGCCAATTTTTAACGATGATAAGCAGTTAGAATTTCTGGCAACATCTCAAAATCTAGCAGGATATGAAAAGGTAGTATATGATTTTAAGGAAAAGGCATTAAAGCTTTATTATACGAAAAAGAAAGTGAAGCGATGCATTTCGGTTAAGCTAATCAATTTCTACCCACAATTAAAGGATCAATTAGATGCACTGTATAGTCAGTTTTATGAGATTATGCAGGGGTATATGGAACGCTTAAAAACAGGGAAAGAAAAAATTTATGTATATGTTGTAGATGGTAAGTGTTCACTATTTATGCCTACAACGCAATTGGATTATTTGGGGCATTCAACAAAGTTTAATGATGGATTTACGTACTATGTAAACAGCTACATCAGACAAAATTTAACGTATGATCAAGTGCAGCAATTATTAGTAAAAGCTTATGATAACAAGCGAATGATGGGAAAAGATCATGTATTCTTTACGTTTAATCAGTTAATGAAACAATTAGGTTAATTTTTTTTATTAAGTCGTTCTTCAGAGGGCGGCTTTTTATATGCAAATAAAAAAGCCAATCTATGTAGATTGACTGTATTTTGACATAACCTTTTTAAAGTAGGGCAAATTTGAATTCATTTGTTAATAAAAGTCGTTCAAGATTATGACCTCTTCTAATCATTCGTCTTGTATAAGTTTGAGTAGGGTTAAATAACTCGCTTAAAATTATATGTGAGCCATCAGCCTTAATTGCAACTACATCATAACCTTTATCAAGAGTAGATGATGAAAATACAGAAGTGTAACAGGTAATTAAATCCTTGTTCCTCCGTACCTTCTTTTAACTTTTTATAGAGTTCGATATGAGCACTGGCGTTTGGATGGTTTTCATCTAACAATAAAACTACTTTTTTCATAGAAGCAATGTTTAAGTAAAGTTGTTCTATTAAAAATAAACGTGTTTCTAAGCTCATTATAATGCATATATCTTCATTTGGCGGATTAACTACAACAGATTTATTAGAAGCCGCTATCATTCAACACATACCAGGCTATTAGCTCGTAACTCAGGAACAATAGTCAGCATCATCGGTTCCAATACTGAGGCATTTGCTAAAACAGTCATTGTAACCATGCCTACAGTTCGCTTTTTACTTATGCTTACAGTTAGCGTATAGTCGTCTGATCCTACAGATTCAACGACTGCTCGATATTTCATATTGTTGGGATCAGTATAAATGACATAATCACCTTTATTATACTCTCTAGTAGCAGTTAAATTATTCATTTGAATTTCCTCCTTAGAATATATGTTATTAGACGACTATTGTAACAATCTAGCAATATGTATTTTACACAAAAAGTTACATATAGTCAACTAATATTGTTAATATTCTTATTGTTGATGTAAATAAAAACGAAGCTGCTAGATTAATAGCAACTCCAATTTTTATCCCAATTCCATTTGGTACTACATAAATGACTTACTTTACTGTTTCAGATGATTCATTTAAAAACAGATGATTGAAAAATGCCGAGCGTACTTCCTCTAACTTATTAGGATTAAGGTCTGCAACCTTTTGTCCTAAACGTGCTTTAGAAATACATCGAATTTGATCTAATGCAAGCGTTCCACTAGGGGCATCATTATATGATTCAGCTCTTATTACATCATTTTCTGTAAATTCTACATAGTAATCATTTCGTGCAGTTGTACGTGTAATCGGAACTACGACAACTGTTAATGCTCCTTCTGTATACTTATTACTTTGAATCACTAATGCAGGGCGTGTTCGGTTAATTTCAGAGCCAGCGTTAGCTCCAAAAGATACCGTCCAAATTTCTCCTTGTTTTGGATTCAAATTTTTGAAGATTCGTTCCTTGACAGACAATTCAATTAATTTACTGCTAAATTCAACGATTTCTTCTGCTCGTTTTTGATCCTTTTCGTTCATTTCCATCATAAAATTAAATCGGTCATTCAGTCGGTACACAGCCTCTGATAACATAATAAAATCTCTCCTTCTTCTCCTGTAAACTTGTTCATTATGAACTCCTGTTTTGTAAAAACTTATAAATTATATGTAGGGTTTGAAAAAGATATGCCAATAAACTTTGAAAAAAAACTTTGTTGAAAAAATAAAAAAACATGGGGTATTAGCCCATGTTCTAATCTTTCATAAATTGTCTTGTTACACCGCCACGTCTACGTCCTGCTAAACGTTTATCTTCTTTAGGTGCAGGTGTATTTTTTATAGCAGTTACGGCAGTTTCTTTAGGCGTTTTTTCTACAGGTGTAGATGTTTCTGCTTTTTCTTCAATAGGTGCTGGATCTCCATCAAATAAGCGTTGCGGTTTAAAGCTGGATTCTTCTTTTTCTTCAACAGGCGATGTTGCATTTTTCGTAGTTTGCTCCGTTTCGTCAGCCACTTGTAATGGTTCTACTTGTGCTGTTTCGACAGTAGGAGTGTCTTGCACAGGTTGTACAGGTGTAGGTGTATGTACTTGCTGAGCAACTTGTTGTGCATAAGCTTGTGCTTGCATTTGAGCGAGCATAGCTGGATCAAGAATCGGTTGTTGATAAGCTGGTTGTTGTATCATTTGCATCACAGCAGGATTAAGTATAGATTGCTGCATAGGATTAATGAGTGAAGTAATCATTTGGTATTGTTCCATCATTTGCTTCATTTGCTCCATTGGTTCAGCTGTTTTTTGTTCTTTATTCATGTTGTTGAATTTTTCAATAATGGCTTCACAGATAAATCGTGAACGTTCTTGCTTATCAATATCATCTAAAATGGTATGCACTTGACTAAAATTTTTAGATACTGAAAAATTTCGGAGTTTTTTCGGCTTGTCCGTATTTGTTGTCATTTTTGACATTCATCCTTTCTAGTTAGATTAAAAATAGAGGAAGGTTTTTAGCCCTTCCTCTTAAAATTTTAAGCTGCATTTTCTAAGAATATGGCATCTTCCGCTAGGAAAGCTCCGCCTTCAGCGTTATCATATTCAGCTGTTTCACTGATATGTGCATCCTTGAATTCAAGAATTTCTAAAATGTCGTTCTTAAATAATAAACTGCCTCCGCCTACAAAGATGAAGTCTAATGTTTTTAATGACCATTTACGTGACTGCATTTGACTAACAATGTTTTTGAAGAATTTCACTTTTTCATCAGAAATAATCCGAGCCGATCCTTCTTTATCATATTTAATGAAACCATCTTTGATAATTTTCTTCATTTGATGTAGTCCGATACCAGCATCGTATTCGCTATTTAATCGGTCCATTAATTGAATTGAGAAAATATTTCCGCCATCTTCTAATGTGAAGTGAGATGAATCCAACATTTGCATGTACTCTACTTCCTCATTTCCTTCCATTAACGTAGCAGTTTGATAGATAGCACCGTTGACATTTAACCCACCAATATCAACAATTGCAACATCTGATCCTAAGTAGTCCTGCTCGTACTTAATTAGGAATCCTGATGATTCAGGAATTACAAATAGTTTGCGTAATTTTACTGAGAATGGTTTGCCATCTACAGAGAATGATAAATCGAGATTTAAATTTTTAAAGTCAATATCGTCTTTTGCCGTAATACCAGCCATGAATCGCAGATAATCCTTACGTTTTTCTGCATTTAGGTATAGGTTAATTGGGCAGCCAACTGTTAAAGAGATTTCATCGCCGTTTTCTACTAACTTTGAAATTGCTAATAGTGTAGCAAAACGGTGAAGGTCTAGTGCTTTCGAAGTTGAAGAGTCGAATGAAGCAGATTGATCACCGACTAATAATGTTTTTTGTCCTACTTTTACCGCAAATGCAGAGCTTGTTAAAGATTTTTCCTCATGATACTCGCTTGCTTTGGTGTTAATGCTGAAGCGATCAACGATTTGACTATCCTTTAATAAAACTGCCTTCGTGCGGTGTTTTCCGCTATCCACTGATACGATTTTAATATTGTTATTCATTTATATATCACTCCTATGAATGTATTTTTATATTACTTTTTGTGGATTCATTCCACTTGTTTGTAGAACTAATATAACATATATGAAAGTTATATACAACAATTATATATAATTAATGTAAAAAATAATTTACGTATGTAGAACGCTTTTTTTCTGATAATGAAAATAAGTAATACGTAGAATGATGTATTACATATAAAGGAGTGGTTTTTCATGAATAAAAAATGGCGTAAAAGAATTATTATTAGTATCTTAGTTTTCTTTATTCTTTCTACATTCTTAACAACAATTTCTCAATACATGGTGTAATTGCTGCTTAATGTAGTTTCTATTAAAAAAGAGGTGATTGTATGAAATGGTTGAATTTTAATAAAAGTTATCAAGATATGACGCAGGAAGAGCGAGATGAAGCATTCGAGAAAGATGTTAGGAAGTATACATTGTACGGATGTGCAACTGTAGTGTTTTGTTTATTACTAGCGATTGCTTATGCAAACTACTTCTATAAATTTTTTGAAAAAGAAGAAGTGGAGCCAGTCGCAGAGGTGATTGACGAAAATGCAGAGTTGCTTAAAAAAATAACGTTTGCAAATGACTATGAATCTATCGAAGATATGGCGTTGGTCGAAAGAGAAGAGGATTTAGCTTTTGGTTACGTATTCGGTGAAGATATATTAAAAGTTGCTAAAAGTATTCCTGAAGAAAAGGTGCAAGCTCGTAAAGGGTTTGTTAAATGGGCTACTTTATTGAAGAAAGCACAAGACAATTTTAATCCAAGTAATGCTGGCAAGGTCGTTCAGTATTGGAATAATGAAGGATACGTCTTAGAAGCACATCATGAGTATCGTAATCTTTACGCAGAGTTGGAGGCACGTAGTCGTTTAATGGTGGAATCGTTAAATGATATGCAGCTTGATCCCAATGCAGGAAAATATTACAATGCAATTTTTAAAAATTTGTTGTCTTACGAACAGAATTCGGAGCTTTACCATTTACAAGTAATTCGAGATAGTATCAATGCAAAGGGGCAGATTATTATTGGTTACGGTGTTAATGATATATGGCTTGCACAAGTGCAGAATTATGAAAATGCCAATAAGGATTGGCGAAAAGAAGTATTCTTAGATGAAAAATAAGTGGCTATTCGGTAGTAAGAAGGTGAGGAAATGGATAAAACAGTTGAAAACATTGAAGAGTATGAGCGTGTTGACTTTAATGGTAAAAAACTTTTGATTACGGATATTTATAAAACATTTGGAGAAAGTGTTGAATTCATCTCGACTGACGAAAATGGTAAGGAATTTAAGTTCAGTAAAGATTGGGGAGCAACTTTAACTGTATTGATTTAAAATACAATTCAAATAAATTATGTAGTCATCAATAACTACGAAATAGGGTATTCTGCCACTTATTACGAATATCCATATAATTAAAAGCCTTTTGAGTGAAATTGAAATTTGCTCAAAGGGCTTTTTTGTCTAGTCAGTAAGGAATGAATACAATGGCAGCTGCTTAGAGTATAAAAATGCGAAAATTGCATTTATTTTATTCAGAAATGGAGTGATTGCTTATGTTAGAAAAAGAGATTGTTAAAGGTTTATCAATTTTCCGAAAGGAGAGAAAGCCTTTTACAGTAAGCAGTCTTTCAAAAACAATTTCGATTGATGATGAAAGCAAGGGGGAGCTTATAAAGTTTGTGAGCTCACTGAAAAAAGCAGGATTCTTACATGAGGGCAATAAAAAACGCCTTCACATAAATCAAAATAAGAAATGGATTTTTGGAGAATTTTTACGTCATAAGGACGGTTATGGATTTGTTAATGCAGAAGAGGTTACGGTATTTGTTCCTTCACAGTCAATGAAGGATGCAATGCATAAAGATTTTGTATTGATTGAAGTAGTAAGTGAAGGGACACCGAATGCGATTGGATGCGTAGCATCTGTATTGAGTAGACCACAAGAAATTATGACAGGTGTATTTCAATTAATAGAAGCAGAAGGTTCAGGGTTTGTAATATGCGACAATCCAGCTGTAGATGATGTATATATTCCAGTGGATAAAGTAAAAGGTGCTGCAATGTATGATCGGGTACGATTCCGAGTTACGAAAGGTCCAAAACAGGCTCGTAAAGCGGAAGGGGAAATTATTGATATTTTAAATGAAATTCAGATGGATGAAGATTTATTCGAGAAAATTACGGAAGATAGAGGCATTCCTGTTAATTTCACAACAAAAACGATGAAAGAAGTCGAAGGTATGAAATTTCCTTATGCACTAGATAACCGATTAGATTTGCAAGATCAACTAATTTTTACAATTGATGGTGCAGATTCGAAGGATTTAGATGACGCAGTTTCAATAAAAAGGATTGGAAAAGATATGATTGAGCTAGGTGTACACATAGCTGATGTAAGTCATTATGTAAAAGAAGGCGGCTCAATTGACAAAGAGGCTTATAATCGTGGGATATCGGTTTATTTTCCTGACAAGGTAGTCCCAATGTTGCCAACCAAACTTTCAAACGATTTATGCAGTCTAATTCCGAATGAAGGCAAACTAGCTTTATCTGTATTTATGCAAATAGACTGTATTGGTGATGTAAAGTCATATCGGTTTGCTGAAACGGTAATTCATTCTAAATGTCGCTTTACGTATGAACGAGTAACAGAATTTTTAGAAGGTCGAGCTGCTGATCCGTTTGACATATACACTCCTGTTGCTTCAGATAAAACTTTATTAATTGAAGCGTTGTTCTTATTGAAAGACTTGTCAATTCTTATGAGAAATAAGCGGTTTGATCGGGGAGCTTTAGATTTTCACAGAGCTGAGGCAAAAATTGTCGTTGGAGATGATGGCAAACTTAATATTAAAAATCGAGAAAGTAACATTGGTCATAAAATGATTGAAGAGGCTATGTTGCTTTGTAATGAAACAGTAGCAAAGCATTTTTCGAAAACAAAATTGCCATTTTTATATCGTGTTCATAATCCTCCAGGAGTAGAGAAGATGGATTTATTTAAGGAGTATGTTATTAGAAATGGCTATGAATGTTCTATTTCAAGTGATGTGCAGCCTAAAGAACTTCAAACTTTTATTGCAGCATTTAAAGAAAAGCCAGTTCATAAATCCTTTGAGTTCTTCCTATTGCGTTGCATGAATCAGGCTCAATATAAATCGGTATGTGAAGGACATTTTGGTTTAGCTGCTACGGATTATTGTCATTTCACTTCACCAATTAGACGCTATCCTGATTTAATGATTCATAGAGTATTGAAAGCACAACTATGTTCGCAATTGCATTCAGGATTAGTGCATGAGTGGGAGAATAAAATTGAAGAGATGGCGAAGCATTGTTCAAAAAGAGAACGAGTAGCGGATAAGGCAGAAGAAGATTACTTTAATGTGCAAAAGTTAGAATGGGCAAATGAACATCGAGGGGAGTTAATGACAGCTTATATCCGAGAAATTAATAAATACTCAATCGAAGTTGTGCTGGATAATAATGTTTTGGTCATGGTACGCAATGATGTAAATGCGACAGAGGTAAATGATGATTTAACAGAATTGCAAATGGATAATGTGACATTGAAGTTGGGGGATGAAGTAGTGGTTGAGATTGTTCATACGGATGTTGTGACAAAAGATATAATTGCCAGGATTGTCGGAATCGTTTAAGAAAGCAATATTGGAGAGCGGTATTATGATAATTTGTACACCACTTATATGAAAGTGGTGTACTTTTTTATTTAATATGAGTTACTTCATTTTAAAGTCAAATACTATTTATTAAGAAATGCGAATGTTTTTTCTGCAATTTTAGTGATGATTTTTTCTTTAATCGTTTTCACGAAATTTAATACTCCTACACCAAGAAAGCCAGTAGTAGGTACTATCCATTGTATTACTACTTTAGTTATCAATGATGAATCTGAATCTAGTCGATTATAGGCAATTACAAACCAGAAGGAGCTAATAACAACGGTTATCAGCAATGAATATTTTGTTACCTTCGTAGCTAATATCCTTGAACGTTCCATCATTTTTTCATTTTGATCTAATTTTATTTTCTCGATTTCATTTTTTTGAAAATCTATTTCCTGTTGTTGTCTCTCTGATAATTCTAAAGATACTGCTTGTTGTTCCTTTAATTGCTCTAAATGAATTTGCTGCTTTTCAAGTAATGAATCTTTTCCCTCTATTTTTCTTTGGATAGTTAGTTCTGCCAGTTCTTTTAGATTAAGGTAAATTATTTGCTCTTCATCACCTTTAACTTTATCCATCATTAGAGATTTAGCTTCACTATCTGTTCGCAATAAAGCAAAATCTTCCTCTGTAATACGACCTAACAATTTTTCTCTTTCGATACGGTCTAAATATTTCTGCAACATTTTTTCATTAGGTTCCGTAGCAACTAAACAATTTGCAATTATCATTTTTTTAGGTAGATCACTTTCGGTATCAGGGTTTTTAATCCATTGTAATGTTGCTAAAACATAATCTGAAATAATGGGAGGAATATAGTCGGGTCTTTGATGATCCAAAATGAATTTGTCTTTTACTACATTCACTAGTCTATTATTGTTGGTTACTAAAATAGCTTTGCTTGTTTCAATAGTATTTGAGAATGCACCTTTTCTTAATCTATAAATAGCATTAATTGAATCTAAATCTTTAGTTAGAGTTTCAGAATAGGTATAAGTAATATGTTTTTGTATATATGTGGAGTATCCGTCCATGTCGATGTTGTATTCATATAATGCTTTATCTGAGTAATCAGGTTTATCGACAATTCTGATATTTAATTTTTCATAAATATCTTTTTCTATTGCATGAATTAATGTGAGTATTTCAGAACGAGTGTAACTTTTGCTAATAAAATACTCTACAGTTCCAAATCTATCTCTTGTTCCTTGTTCTAACTTTCTCATACAGCTAGTTAAAACACCCTTAACTTCCTCTACTGTATGCGTAAAGCACCTTAATTGTGCGTGTTGACTACGTAAAGTTTTAATTAGTTCTAACACTGGTTGAGCACGATCTTCGCCAGCATATCCTAATGCATAAATAATTAATGTTGTATCAAAATAAACAGATGTATTTTTAAATTTTTGAGTTACTTTGTCAGGTTGAGTAAAATACATGGCAGCAGAAATCATATTTCCCACATAGAATTTATGATACAAAGTAAATAGTTGAGGTTCGTTTTTTTCAATATGTCTAATAAACTTAGCTACTAAAAATAAAGATTTCTTATGTTCTGCTCCAACTTCGACAGTAGAATTATTACTAATAGTATTTATTGAAACGTTTAGAAACAACTCCAGCATTTCTTCAAGTTTTTGATTTGAATAGCTTTCATCATAACTATCATGCAAAAATTCTTTTAAAGCACTAATCAGAATCTGATGATGGATAAGTAGTTCGTCTCTTTTCTGAAGGACGTTTAGCGAATCTTTTCTTAGTAGCAAATAATTATTTGAAGTCTTGTCATATTTTAAAATATTTTTTCTGCAAAGTTTTCTGAGAGCATAATCCAAAACATAGAATGGAAATTGTAAACCAAATTTTTGCTCTATATATATACTTAATTCAGCTACCGTAAAACAATCATGTATATCTACCACACCTTGTTCAATGAGGGGTAAGAAATTGTCTAAAAAACTTGCTTTATTGCTATCTATGTTTTCTGCCAAAACAGCGTATCCTATTAATGATCTCGAATGAATTACTTTATCTTCTACTGTGCTAGTCACTATTGTTCCTCCAATTTCAAAATATAGTAACATTATACCATAATTGGTGCTTTATTAATTTTGTTAATTGGTATTCTTTACTATAATCACGCATTTTGATTGCTCTTTCTTATTAAAAAATCACCTATATCAGAATGAGATACAGGTGATTCTACTTGTTTTTAATTGTCATCAAATAATTTAGCTCCTTTAAAATTGTTGGTAAGGGAACATTTTTAGATTTAATTCATTAAGAAATGTTGGATAGATAATAACGTCCAACTTCCAACTACTGCTGCAATAGTAACCATTGCTTGAATTGTTAAAGTTTTAGCTACTTTTTTAACGAATGAATCGTTTTCGTTAAACGTTAAATTGAATTTTTGCATATATGTCACGCTCCTTAATATCTTATTGGTATATATTTATTTTAACATAAAACAAGTGTTCGGTAAATATATATAGTCAATTTTAGGTAGCAAAAAGGTGTTCTATACAAGATATAGTATTCAGTTATAAGTGGACTGCAAATCTCATATAACTATAATAGGAGTTTTAAGGCAATAAAGTTTAGAAAGAAACAAATAACTAGGGGGAGGGAATCCTGTTGAAAGTACGTAAAACCAGCTTAGAAGATGACAATGAAGTGTTTGGATCACCAAATATGGAAATCATCGAAAAGCCAGTGAAAGAAGAGCCTGTAAAGGAGTCAATGGATCTTGAGGAAGTCGTTGACGCTACGCCAGTAGGTAGTTTTAACACGTATATTATTATGTTAATTATGACGATTATATTAGGAGTGACAGCATTAGTTCAGCTACACATATCCACTATTTTATATGCCGTATTTTTTGGTATCTTTATTACGTTGTTAAATAAGGAAAGTAGAAAATTTGAGGTTACAAAAGATGATGTTGTCTATATACAAAACGTTGCACATACATTAAAAACATTTTTTATTCGAGTTTTAGGGTTTAAAAGTTTTTTTGTTAATCGAAAAAAGAATATTATGATAGCGGCAGCCGTACTTCTTATTGAGCAAGTAACTATCCGAGGTGTTTTACCTTATTCGTTCTCTACAACAATCCATTATGCAGCATTGACTGTATTATTTATTTCTACGCTATTTATCATTTCGACAAAAGAGTTTAGGGATTTAAAGCAGGTAGGGAATGTGGTTGTTGTATTGGGCAGTATTGCTGTTGTATTTACGCAATTGTTCTATAAATATGTGGCAATAGATTTATTATTCGTCATGGTGATGTTCTTAGTATTAGGAAACTTTGCTATGTTACATGGTGACAAATTTAATGAAAAAAAAACAAGTGAAAAAGAATAGTAGATTGAGGCACATGTTTAGATACATGTGTCTTTTTTAGTCAATTATAATTGACGTTAATTAAATTTATGTTATACTTATATTAAGTTCACTTTCTTCGTATATTATAGAAATACTTGAAAGGGAGTGATGAAATTGAAAATTAACTATGAATCGTTAATTTTCCCGATTATTGTCATGTTTGTGATTTTATTAATTGTAGCATTTTTGATTCCAAAATTGATCAAGTTGACAATTGTTGTTATGGCAGTTTATTTATTGTTCAACATTGGTTATATTTGGACTTCACAGGAAACAATGACGGTGTTACATGCAGATAAATGGATGAATGATGAAAGTCAGGAAAAATTTGAAACTATGTATGATGATTTTTACAAAAAACGAGAAGAAAATCCAGGCATTGTTGATGTCAATAAAGTAAAAGAAATGATGGATACAACGATTCAAGCAGCCAAACAAGATGCTAGTGAGGTTACAGATAAAGAAAAAGCTTCAATGAAGGAATATTGGGCATTGATCTTTGATTCACTAACAAGTGAAGAGGCGAGAAATCTTGCTGAATCAACTAAAGAGAGCTGGTCAAAGGTATTTACTAAAGACGAAATGAATCAAATTGTATCTGAAACAACAAAATAGCAATCAATTCAAATGAGGTGGAATTATGAAGGGGAAAAATAAAGAATTGTTCTTTTTCAAGCATGATTATCCACAATTAGATAATCATGCTTTTTTTGCAAAAAACTTTGCTTTAGTTATGAAAGTGCATAGCATTTGGTTTTTATTAGGGTTTATTGGATTTAAGTATTTAGCAGAAATGTTTAGCTTTGATTTGACGGTCATTATACTATTCTTAGTTCATCGATTTATCACATTACCTTTAATGCAATCTGGTAAAGTGCCAATGTATTATCGTGCAGACTACTCTAAAATGAAACCATTCTTTATCATTAGAGATTTAATTGTTTTAGGTGGATTTATCCGTTGGTTCTCTTATGTGGGAATCATTATTGTTACAACGATTTTGTCAGGTCTGAATAGTGGGACGTTTTTTGCGACTATCAGTGAAATGCAGATGCATTTGTTAGGTAGACTTGATCTAAATGCAGGTATAGCATTGGCTATAGTAGCGTATGTAGGTTATTTATTCATAATGTATTATGTGGGTGGTGAATTGGAAATTTCGAGTTATTTTAAGAATTTACGTAAAAATTTATCAATGGGGTTAGTATTTGATGTGGCAGCTAAAAAGGCTTGTAAGGACGCTCGAATAAGTTTGATAAAGCAAGAACGCATAAAATCTACTACAATTCAATCTGATAATACTGTTTCGTTATCACAGGAAGATTTATCAAAGATCTTTGCTAGGGATCAGCAAAAGACACAGCCTATCCAGCCAGTTGCTGCTTCAAAAGATAGAGTAACTAATAATGCTGAAAATAGGGTAGAGAATAAGCCTTCTGAGCCAGTAATAGCAGAGAAGGAAAAAGAGGATGTGTCATCGTTTGTAGGGCGAGGTCCTCGACAATTCTAATAGGCTATGCAATAAGTTTTGGAATTAATATTTAATAACTATTTTTTTAGGAGGGGATTAATTTAATGTTAAATAAAAAAAGAATAGGAGTTTTCGTCATTCTGCTATTTTCTTCTATGTTTTTTGGCTGTTCTGAAGAAAAAAAAGAAGTATTTATTGATTTGAATTTAGAATTTGTTGGTAAAGAAAAACTTGTTGATTTTGAAGGAAAAGGAGCATATGCATATGCCGTTTATAAATCACCCGAAGAAAATTATTATAAAATGGATATTTCACTTTTTGAATACGAAAATTGGGATACTAATCAAAAACAATCAATCGCAGTAAAGATAAATACGGAAGAGCAAGAGTTGTTTGGTGATATATATTACAATTGCATTTTCAATAAAAAAGAAATAAGGTTATTTGAAATAGACTCTATTTTTGTAAGGCATCTAGTGGATGATTAATAGTATCATGCTCATACTAAACTTCACGTCAAAATTATTTAGTAAAGAAAAATGTAAAATGAGGACATTTTATCATTCGACAATTTGAATAGATTTTTTGTAATAGTTAGTGAAGGGGGGATTGAATGGGAAAAATAAGAATAGTGACTTTATCAATAGCTACGGTTGTTGCAGTAGTTGCTTGGATATATTCTATGAACGATGCTTATTATTCGAATGATAGGATAGCAATTGCAAAATATGCTCAAGATGCTGAATTGATGCCAGGTAAAGACGTACCATTAAAGCACTACGTATCTTATATTGAAAACAAAATGAATAAAATAGGTTATAAGGATGTAAAAGTAAAAATTAAGGGAGAGGATTTGCCAGGAATTGAAAATAAAATTTTTATTGAAGCAATACCGCCACAATCACCTCTCGATTGGCTGTTTAGGGTAACGCCTGATACGATTACTTATAGTTATAAATTTATTAATTGGCGATAGGGGCTAGTAAAATGGATAAGAGAGGACATTTCACCATTTATTACAAATGTTCTTTAATGATATGTAAAAGGCAGGTAACGAAAAATCGTTCCTGCCTTTTTTTAATTGAATCGATTTTGAAGTTCTATCAGCTTCTCAAAACTAATCTTTCGTGTTCCATTGATAATTATGCTTGTAGGTTCTTGTTTACGAAAAATTTCAAGGAATGATTTATTTTTTGGTAGTGCTCGTATTGTAAATTGTTTGTTATCTAACTTTAGTTTTTTGATCATAGCCTGGAGTAAATCTTTTTGCTCGTATATGAAGCAGTAACGGCTACCATTGTTAGAATCGGTGCAATGATATAACTTTTCGTTATTATCCCAAATGCTGTATAAGGAACGAGCATGTATCAACTCGTTATAAAATTTAAAGTTTTCTTTTTTAAGTTCATGTGCTGGAATAATTCTTTCGACAATGCCGATAGAGCCATTTGTGAGTTCTACTTTCACTTGTTCCTTTTTATTAGTTGATACAAACCGAGAAATATAGCCTTTTGTATAATCATCTGCTGTTTTATCGATCCTGATTTCTACGAGCAGTCCAATTATTAAATCTTTCTTTTTTGGGTACATGTAGGAATCCCCCTTTCATACAAATTTTCTATTGTATCTTATGCAAGTGCTCTATTAAAAATAAGGAAGTGTTCGACAACTTTTTCTTTATAAATTTTCTATTGGTTGAGTAGGATGAAAGATTAATATAGAAAAAGGGGGTATTCGTTTTGAGAAAGCGGATGCAAATAATTGAGGAAAATAAAACAAAGAAAAAGCGATGGATATTGATTAGTATTATCCTTGTCATAATTGCCGCATTGTCGATTGCCGCACTTGTTTATTTTAAATTAGACCGATATGAATATAAAGAGTTAAACGCTACAGACGAAGAGTTAGGTATTGAAAAACCGCCAGTAGCAAAAGCTGAAGTAATTGAAGAGGAAGAGACTGAGCCTGAAACAGAATTGTTTAAAGATGAAATTATCAATATTGCATTATTCGGTTTGGATCGAAGAGATACAAATTCTAAGAACACACGATCTGATTCAATGATGGTGGCAACTGTAGACTTTCATAATAAAAAGGTAAAATTGACAGCATTAATGCGAGATATGTATGTTGATATTGATGGTAGGGGAAAAGATAAGTTGAATCACGCTTATGCATATGGTGGACCTGAATTAGCAATTAAAACAATTAATCGTAATTTTGGGTTAGATGTTCGAAATTATGTGACCGTAGATTTCTTCATGTTAAGTGAGATGATTGATATTTTAGGTGGTGTTGAAATTGATGTAAAACAAGAAGAATTAAACTTGTTAAATGAACACATGGGCGAAGTTATGAATATTAAAGCTGAGCAAATGATTAAAGTAGAAAAACCAGGTAAACAGTTGTTGAATGGGGATCAAGCAGTAGCTTATGCGAGAATTCGAAAAGTTGGACAGGGTGATTTTGAACGTTCGGCTCGTCAACAGCAAGTGCTTCAAGAAATGCTGAAAGGTGTACAAAATGCTTCAAAAACAGAGCTAGTTTCATTATTCCTTGAAATTAGTCCTTATATAGAAACATCTTTAACGAAAGAGGAAATTTTAAAAATTGGTTGGAGTTACTTAGCTAACAATCCAATGCCTATCGAAAAGATGCGTTATCCATTAGATAATAAATGGAGTAGTTCTTATACAGATTCAGGTATGTGGATTATGAACGTAGATATGTTTGGTCAAAAGAAATCAATTCAAAATTGGATTTATGAAGATATTAATCCATATGAAACTGATAAGCAAAAGGATCTTAAAGGTGAAGAGCCTGAGAAGATTGAGGTAAAACGCAATGAAAAGGCTGAATTTATTGATAAAGCAGCAGATTCTACGATGTCGCCAAATTAATTGGAATATCTAATAGGAGAGTTGTATATGATATAACACAGAGCTTCGGAAGGCGATGTTGTCATCGGTTGCTACTGTTTAGTGTATGTAGGGCAATTATTGTCGTAAGGCGATAGATGCTTAGAACACTTAGCTGTCACAAGGATGTGGCTTTAATATACAGAATGGATTCTGTTTCAAGACCGCTCTTAATAGGCGGTTTTTTTTATTGCCTTTTTTTGAAATAATCAAGCATACTTTTAAGCTTTTTAGCATAGGGTGTCAAAAAAGAAAGAGGTGATTTACTTGAAAAAAATAGCTATGGAAACAGTGGGTGTTGCCACTATTTTACTTTCAGGTCTAGCATTAAAAATGGGAAGTTCAGAGAGTGGAGCTGAGTAATATGGGGAAAATGTTGGAATGGATTGTTAATAAACTGGACAGAAGGGAATCGGTAGCTAAATTGTCTAAAGCAGAAGATTTAGTTATTAGCAATGCTTCTTTAGAGGATATTAAAAGAGGTATTCGTAAAATTTACAAAGAAGTCAATCCGAATGACGATAAGTGATTACATCTTATAACCTTTGCTAGAGTTAGCAGGGGTTATTTTTTTTGAATATTTGCAGGATAATTAATTAATTTATATTGAAAAGATGTATAACATTTATATAACTATTTTATAAATGCTATATAAATGTCGTTTGATTGGATATATACAAGTAGCTCAATGGTAGCTGGTGCTTTTAAACGCCAGCTGCTTTTTTTATTGTCCAATACGGAATAATTCGAAAAATAATACATAGATTGAAAAGTATTTTATTAAAGAAGGAGTGTTGGATTTTATGTTAGCACAACGATTTGTTGAGAATCATTTAAAACATGAATTACAGAAAGAGGTGATTAAGAACGAATTGGTAGCTGAAAAAAAAATATCAGAACAAAGCTCTAATGTTCAAGCGTTTATTAAAGCAAAAGCATATGGATTGATTTGCACATGGATATTGAATTCAGAGCGTTCTACTGATGACATTCGTAGCCATTTAGAAACGGATGCAGTAGCAAAAGCATTTATCGAAAAATACAATCTGTATTTTGATTCTGTTACTTATTTTAATCGCTATCATCTCATTTCGAGTTTAGCAAAAGGTGTATATTTAGCTGATGTGACTGATGTTTTAAATTTTGTTGAAACATTATAATTCATTGAAAAGTGAGGCTGTTTTATGACTATGACAGGTAAGGATTCTATTAACTGGATTCAGAAAAAGAAGAAAATTTAATTATTGATGAATGTAGTGATTTATTAATATGTCCTGCAAGACAATAATTAGCTATGAACAGGTTGCCAGTAGCAACTTGTTTTTTTTATAGTTTTTTTTCGAAGTTGTTTGAATAAATGTCAGTTAGAAACGTATGATGTTTGGATTTTATAAATTAGGAATCGCATTTAGCGATAATAGGAGGAATTTTATTATGGGCTCAACTACTTTTATTGAAGAAGGTGTAGGTCGTGACGCAGAAGAGATTTTTAAGGGATTGGTAGCTGAAAGTCGTGAATATCATGGTGCACGCCATTATAGATGTTTATTTAGCAATGGAGAAGCGTTTGGAAGTGCCTAAGAATAAAAAACCTGTATACGCAGGTGGTATTGAGAACGTTCTATCTATTTTTGATCCTGAATCAGAGCCGAAAACAGTACGTATGCCAGTTTGGAAATTTGTTGGATGGACAAGCATTTAATATTGTAAATCTTATGTTTTTACAATAAGGGCTATAAGTAATAGAGTTTTGCAGATGTGCAAGGCTCTATTTTTTTATGTAGTGGAATAATAGTTTACAAACATACATATGATAAAGCATTCGGCTAGAAAATTGCCTAGTGCAAAGTCATATCTTAATTCGGTATAGATATAAATCTTTGTATGCGTCAGCATTGGTACTACTGCTGTAAATAGTACCCAAAATTTGTTGGTCTATCCGAAAAGACGCAGCAAGTGAGAGGTTACGCCTAATTAGCGTGCCTCTTTTTTTTTACATTTTTTTAGGTATAGAACATGTTTTCCAATGAAATATCGATTAAATGGTTATTGAAATGAGTATATTGAAATATTAAATAAAAAGGATTGTAGGGGGAAGCTTTATGAAAGAAGTGTATGAAAGGTTGAAGGATGCAATGGCTGCTAAAATGCTATTTCCTTTAATCGTTATGACGCTAGTTTTAGCAACTTTAAGCGATTATGGTGGTAAGGAAGAAAGTTATAAGGAATTTTTAGAAATGATGGAAGATAAAAAGGTTGAAACCGTCATCTATAATGACACTTATAGTAAAATCTACTTTGAAGATAAAAAAGATAAAAAGTATTATACGATTAATCCTAAGTCGGAAGATTTATTAGAACGTATTCTAATGTACGATATAAAGGTTGAACAAGTGCTGCCAAAGCAATCCTATGCTGAAATGGCTTCCTTGTTTTCACTAATTGTATTCGTGCTTGCATTTTACTTGATAATTCGAGCAATTATGATTCTTCAAGAAGAGCGTAATAGTCGAAAGTCTACTCGCAAAAAAGGGGGTAAAGTAACGGCAGCCTCTGAGAATCAAAAGAATAGTGATAATACGCAGGTAAAAAAAAGCAAGCAGAAAAAAGGAGGCTTATTTGGAATTCCAAATACAAGTTTAGAATTAATGGTTATTGAGCCTGATGAAGTCGTTAATTTGCCTAAATTTAAAGATATTGCAGGAAACGAAGAAGTGAAGGAAGTTTTACAATTCACAGTTAATTTCTTAAAAGATCCAACATATTACGAAAAGGTAGGAGCTAAGCTTCCAAAGGGTATCTTATTATCAGGACCACCAGGAACAGGGAAAACAATGATGGCTAAAGCAGTGGCTGCTGAAGCAAACGTAGCATTTATTCCGATCAGTGGTTCAGATTTTGTTCAGGAATTTGTTGGGGTAGGTGCAAAACGTGTACGACAAGTATTTGAGGAAGCTCGTAAGTATCAAAAATGCATTATCTTTATTGATGAATTTGATGCTGTAGCTGGAGATCGAAATGGTAGCTCTTCAGGTTCTGAAAACCGTCAAACGATAAACGCTTTATTGGACGAAATGGATGGATTCGTAGCTGATGAAGGAATTATCGTATTAGCGGCTACAAACTTTGTAGATTCATTAGATAAGGCAGTTATTCGTCCTGGTCGTTTCGATAAAAAAATTGCATTTGCTTTACCTAATTTCACCGAGCGATTTGAGATTCTGAAAATACATGCTCGAAATAAGCAAATTGCAAATGATGTCGATTTAAAACATTACGCTAAAATGACAATTTCAATGTCGGGGGCGTATTTAGCTACACTTTTAAATGAAGCAGCTATTAATGCGGCAAATAATAAAAGTGAGGTAATTACAAATGAAGATTTAGATATTGCTTATAACAACATTTTGATGAATGGCTTGCAACGAAAAACGAAGAAGCATAGCGAGAAGGATATTCGTATGGTGGCTATGCATGAAGCAGGACATGTTATCGCTGCAAAACGTTTAACAGAGGACGATGTTGTGAAGGCAACAATCATTTCAAATACAAGTGGTGCTGGTGGTTATGCACTGAGAATTCCAAAAGAAGAAGGTTTTAAAACAATCGAAGATTATAAAAATGACATTCGAGTGTCATACGCAGGACGAGCGGCTGAACAAATTCATTTCAATGGATATGTAAAAGTTAAAGATGCTCTAGCAAGGTATACTGTAGAAAATGAAGAGTATGATCTATTAAAAGGATTCGATTATACATTTGGAGCAACTTCTGATATTGAACAGGCAACACAAACAATTATGCAAATGATGATAATTGGAGGTGTTAGTAGTTCAATTGGTATGCTTAATGCAAAAATGATGGGTGTAGATTTTAAAAATCCTACATTGTTAAAAGAAGCAAAATTAATGGCACGTAGCTTATATTATGATGCATTAAAATTGATCACTGATGAATATGAGCTGCTTGAAAAAGTAGCGAATGAGCTGATGGAAAAGGAAACATTAGTAGAAAGTGAATTAACAGCTATTTTTGAAGCTCATGATAAAGAAAGAGATGTAGCTTTAACAATATAATAAATACAAAGCAGGCTTATCTTATTGACTATCAATAGGATACGCCTTTCTTGCTATGTTTTAATGCGATTACGTTTTTCAATATAAACTGAGGATTGTGAATAGCCTACGATGGCAGCTTTATCTGATACTGACTTCTTTACTTGATCAATTTTGTGAATGTGGCGATAACGGTAAGACATTGGTGTTATTTTTTTGTCAAATTTGCATGACAATTTTGCAAAAAGCCTTTCCAGCACTTTTCCTTCAATGGCATTTGGTTCGGATAAATTAGAATTGGTCCATAATGGATAACGTTCTATTTTTTTAAATCGTTCATAATAACATGCTCTATATTCCATAATGACTTTGTGAAGTTCAGGTGTACATAGTAATCTTTGTTTGCTAGGTGTGTAGATGTAGCAAACGTTGTCCTTTTCTTGAATATGCCCCCAGGTCAATTCTAAAATATCCGAAGTTTTAATACCAAACTCTTTAAATATGAGCAAGATTAAGTAATTTCTGAAATGCTTTAATTTTTGAATGGTATCAGAAGTGCAGAGTAAATCTTTGTATAACATTTCCTCTACTTTCTCAACTGTTTTTTCAGAAATCATATTAATATCTTTAAATTCTCTATCTAAATGAAGTAAGTCATCGCTAAAGTCTTTTTCAATCCAATTTCTAAAATATAAATACTTAATAAACGAACGCAAATTTGAGCGTTTTCGATTGGCAGTATTAGCTTTAAATGAGTGATTTAGATGGGTTGTGTAGTTAATACAAAGTGCATAAAATGCGTCAGTATCTTCAGTAATATCAAAAGTCCTCTCAAAAAGTTCTCTAGCAAACTTCAGAAACTGCATACCGTCTACATGATAATTTCTTAATGTGCTTTCACTCTTTCCCATCGTTTCTAAATACATTTCATACAACATCACACATTGTTCTAACAACATTTCAGCCCCTCCTTAGTCACTGCTTATATGAATCATATTGTACTAGGTGAAGTCGTTTAAAACAATTTTTTTTGGAATATAAAATTGTGAACCTGTATAGCATGTAAAGATTTATAAGAAAATGGTGTGTTTTTGAACATCAGTGAAGAAAGGAAGATTTTATAATGAAACTTAACAAGGGTGAGGAAATTAGGCCGAAGATTTTAGGAGCAGCATTCACAGGTGGGGTAGTAGCACTTACACTTTTCCTAACTAATAATGGTCAAACATCTGAAGTTGTAGTAAAGAATCAGGACATCAAGCCGATTGTCGTGGCTCAAGATTATAAAGAGGTAGATACACTGATTGCAGAAAATAATCTCTTATCGGCTTTAGGCTATGCAGAAGAGCAGCGTATTGCTGAAGAAAAACGCATTGCAGAAGAGCAGCGTATTGCAGAAGAAAAGCGTATTGCCGAAGAAAAACGCATTGCTGAGGAAAAACAACGTGCATTAGCGGTTAAAGCTGAGCAAGAGCGTATTGCTAAAGAGAAAAAGCAACAAGAAGTGGTAACGCTTAAATCGAATTTACCATCAGAACATTTCGATTACCTTAAAAAGAAAGTTGAAAAATATGATTTGGATTTAAAGAAAACAATGGCTGTTATGAAAGTTGAAAGTAATTTCAATTCAAAAGCAGTATCGAGCACAAGTGATTACGGTTACTTCCAAATCAATACGGTGAATCACGCCAATTTAGCAAACCTACTTAAAACGAAAAATGATCCATTAAATCCATATGTCAATATCGATTGGGGAACATATATGTTAGCCGACTTGTATGAGCATTGGGAATCTCAAGGGTATACAGGTGCAAAATTAGATGAAGCTGTATTAAGCTCATATAATAAAGGATTAAATGGGTATCGTAAATATGGTAAGGCAACTGATTATGTAAACAAATGGAATAAAACAGTGGCAACACTGTAATTTAGAGCGGCTAATGTCGCTCTTTTTTGTTGAAAAAAAGAAAGGCTATTGTAGCCCTTCAATTTCTAAGAATTCATCGTAGCATAAATCCTCTATTACCCTCTCATATCGTAAGAGCTCGTTCTTAGCCATTTCCATTCTCTCATGATGTTCAGAATCTAAGAGCTCAAAAAAGTTCGCTGGAGGCGTGTCTATCGGCAAAATAACGTGACCAAATAAAGGGAGTTTAGGATTGTAGGTTTGAATAAGGCGAGCACTTTCTGATTCAGCTAAAAAATCGAGCATCCAAATACTATAGTTTTCAAAGTACAACACATTTATCACTTTTGCTATAAAGCCCTCATAAATGAATGTCGGCATGAGCTTTGATTTTTACTAGCATTGCTTGAGATTCTGTCGCTTTTGAATAAAAATCTGCAACCAATCGATAGCGATCCATTAATCCCCACATTTCAGATGTTACCTTCTCGACATCAATAGCTTCTATTTTTAATATATTTTTTTGATAAAAATAAAGAGCGTTGCCAGCAGTGTAATACTTCATATGCTTAGGTTGGCTTTGAAATAGATTGATGATACCCTTTTTGAGCATATCAGGACTACTAGCCTTGAATGAAATTACACCACAAGGTTCTATGAATAGCCTAGCATATAATTGATCCTCCGATAAGGATTCGAGATAGCCAATAGGGGAATACTTCGTTGTTGCTTTCGGAATAACTTCATTTCTCCATGCAGTCACAATTTCTTCGTGATTAGTTAATTTCAATACGATCATCTCCTTATTTAAACAATATTTTATTTCTAGTTTATGTAGCTTATGTAATGAGTGAATAGTTTATAAAGCTTAGACATGAATTCAACAGATTAAATGTTTAGAAGTGAATATCCTATGTAAAACCTGAGTAGAATGAAGGGTTATAGATAAAAAAAGGGGCAACATCGCTTGCAATATAGGAAGGTGGTTTTACGTAAAAGCAAATCTAATCGTTTTTATGGCAGATCAGCAGATTTTATTTACTAAGGATTTTATTTATTTGGGCAGTTGAAAGGGAGAGTATTTATGACAGCAGTGGCAAGAAGCAATACGAGAGAATTAACAGAAATAGAGAAGGCATTTTTCAACAGATTGTATATAACAAACAATGTACAATTAAATGATGTTCAGATGCAGTCGGTATTGCATCAAGGTACGCAGTTGTTATTAGCTGCACCAGGTACAGGGAAAACAACTACAACAATCACTAAAATTGGATATATGATCGATGTTTTAGGTTATAATCCATCTAAGATTTTAGCAGTGACGTTTAGCAAAGCAGCAGCAGTGGATATGCAAAAACGTTTTAAAAAGTTATTTCCTCAACATCCTGATGGTATTGTTCACTTTTCTACAATTCACTCCTTAGCTTTTGACATTTATCGTTATCACATGTCTAAAACAAATCAATCATATCAAATGATTGAAGGCAGTGAGGAAGTAGATCAAAACGGTAAAAAAATTAATTTAAAAACTCGAATCATTTCAAAAATCTATCAAGACGTAATGGGAGAATATCCTTCTGAAGATGTGCGTGAAGGATTAAAGCTTTATATTTCATTAGTAAAGAACTTATTAACAACACCTGAGCAATTAGCTGAGGATGAAACTCGTTCTGAGGAAATTTTAGAAGGAGCAGCTGAAGTTTATAATCGCTATGAAGAGTATAAGCGTTCTCAAAATCCAGTTATGTTAGATTATGATGACATGTTAGTAGATGCTTATCGAATTTTAAATGAAAATGACGAAGTTCGTGAGTATTATAAGTCAAAATTTGATGTAGTTATGATTGATGAAGGACAGGATACTTCATTTGTTCAGCACGCTATTGCAGAAATTTTAATTGAAGATCATCAAAATCTATTCATGGTTGCAGATGATGATCAAACAATTTATAAATTCCGAGGCAGCGATGTTGAGAATTTACTTGTTTTTGGTGACAAGTATCCGAACGGTATTATTTTGAAAATGGAGCACAACTATCGCTCCACAAAAATCATTGTGGACGTAGCAAATGCATTCATTAAAGCAGTTGAAAAACGTTACGACAAAAATATGTTTACAGATAAAGAAGATGGGAATCCAATTGCGGTTAATCGTTTTGGTCAACACAGTGACCAATTAAAATTCGTGATTAATCACATTAAAAAGAAGGATGATCTTTCTGAAATAGCTGTTTTGTATCGTAACAATGCATCTTCAATTGGCGTTGCATTTGAGTTAATGAAGAATAAAATTCCATTCTATTTAAAAGAAGGGGATGCACGCTTCTTCTCTCACTTTGTAATGAAGGATCTACGTAATTACCTTCGTTTAGCTTTTGGGGAAAAGGTAAAGCATATGAAGTTAATTGAGGATATTCGCCCTCGATTCCGAGGCTATTTAAAGCCATCTCATATAACAGAGTTAGCGACAAAAGATTTAGAGATGAATATTTGGGAAGCTTTATGTGATCTACGTGATATTCAGCCATATCAAATTGAGTTTTTCAATAAATGCAAAAAGGTATTTCCTTCTTTGAAAAACATGAATCCAGTTGAGGCAATTGATACGGTGTTAGAAGAATTACAATATCGTGAAGCAATGAAGAAATATGTGGATTTTATTGGTATGAATATGGAAGGCGTAGAACGTGTGTTATCGACAATAAAGATGATTGCAGAAAGCTCGGAAAATTTAGTTGATTTTTACGAAACACTAGATGATTTAGCAAATGCGATACGTGACGCTAAAGGAAATGC
Source organism: Lysinibacillus sp. UGB7 (assembly GCF_049058285.1). NCBI lineage: Bacteria > Bacillati > Bacillota > Bacilli > Caryophanales > Bacillaceae > Lysinibacillus > Lysinibacillus sp. UGB7. The sequence goes on along the minus strand of NZ_JBMGUV010000001.1, from coordinate 257,796 downwards.
TGGTAAGAATGCGGTAACGCTTTCTACATTTCACTCTAGTAAAGGTTTGGAATGGGACACAGTGTTTTGCATTGATTTACAAGTTGGTCAAGTACCAACAATGCAAGAAATCGAAGCAGCAACGAAACGTAAAATTGCAGGTGCATTGGACGAAGCTTACCGACTAATGTACGTAGGGATGACGAGAGCACGTAAAACATTGCATTTATGCTGTTATACAATGGGCTCTAAACCTTCGCAATTTGTAAAAGAAGTTGAATCAATTATTAAGAAGCGAGAAATGGCAGTTCGCATTTCGGCAAATCAGCCTAAAGGTGAAAAGCGAGTAGAAGTGACAGATTTAATGGTGGAGCAGGAGCAAAGCTTAAATTTAGAGGTTGGAGTAAAAGTTCATCATAAGAAATTTGGCGATGGAGTAGTTCGTGCTTTATCTGAAGAACGAATTGATGTTGAATTTGAAACAAAGGGATTACGCTCATTCTTAGTAGAATATTGTGTTAGTAATAAAATTTTAGAAAATATTTAATGGGGAAGGCATTGTTTATAAACAGTGCCTTTTTTATTTGCAATGTTTTTTTAAAAGATTGTTTATAACAAAACAAAAAACCTTTTTCAGTTAAGAAAAAGGTTTTAATTTGCTATTTAGAAGCTTTAATAGCCTCGAACATAGCATTGGCAATAGTAGCTGCTGCTTTAATAGATTTAGGATGTACTGTAAATTGTGGTACAGTAGTTTGAAGAATTTTCTTCATTTCTTCGGCTAAATCTGATAGCGGCTCCTGTTTATTTTGCCCCTGAGTATTTGCAGCTTTTTGATACGCAGCTTTTGCATCTGTTTCAAACGAAAGTGGTTCAGCTGAATTATTTGGATGTGTCATAAATGGTGGGGGGAACATAAATGGCATTTGATTAACAGTAACACCATCAGGCATACAAGGGATAACGCCTTGTGCAACCATTTCTTGCAATTTAGACAGCACCATTTGTTCGACTGGCGTACCAGGAGGGTAATCGTTTATGTTTACAAATCCTGATCCTCCGAAACTTTCAAAAGCTCCGCCTGTTTTGCATGGGCAATCAGGAGGGCAACCATCAAGTTCTTCACCTAGTCCTTCATCTGAAACATTAACTAGTGCTAACTCGTCTACTAAAGCTTCGAAATCAACCATTTCTTCCATTTTTTCTAACACAACGGCATGTAGCGATAGTGCAGCTTCTAAATGCTTTACTAATCGTGTGTCGATCTGAATTGGATCTTCACCAGCAGTTGCTACTTGAATAAATAAATTTAATAGAATTTCTTTTGAAATTTTCACATCTTCTTGATATGCCAACTCCTGCTCTTCTTTAGCTACTTTTAATAGCTCGAAGAACTCATTAACCGATGTTTTTGGCGTTACAGTGATGAAAATTCCATCATGTTCAACCTCGACATTTTGGTTAGCTGATTGTGCAGCATTAGTTGCTACTAAAGCGATGTTTGAAATTTCTTGTCCTGTAGATGTAATTTTCATAATTAAAAATCACCTTTCTTTTTTAGAGTATGGTGTATGCTATGCGGCATTAAAGTTTTCATAACGAAAAAAGTGTTCTATATAAAATGAAAATCCAATCACCATTTAAGGGATTGGATTTTAGTGTTATTCGGGAACAATGATTGCCATGTCATGCATAGTGAAATCAGCAAATGAATGATCTAATTCCAGTGTATAGTTCGGATACAGATAAATTAGCGTGTTGATCAAAGCATGTGGATTTACTAAGTCCCGATAATTTTGACCATTTGCTTTTTTATCACTTGTTGTGTAAGGCAGATTGAGCATGATGCCATTGTGAATTTCTTTTAATCGTTGAAGATATATTTCAGGATTTTCTTCTATACGTGGTATAGCTGAACCCAATAATTGCCCTTGTTCTTTAACAAACACTGAAAACGTCATGCTAACCGCATTAAATCTTGCCATAAGGACCTCTAATTCTTCTCGTTTGGAGTGGAATTGTTGTTCTAATATTTTGCTTTTTGAATCCATTCTTTCGGCAGTAGCTTTTGCTTTTGCATTGCGAACTTTTTCATCAGCTGTAAAATCTGATTTTGCTACATTAATTGAGGCGATTAGCATATAATCCTTCATCATGTCTAAAAATTTAGAATGAAATGCTAAAAAATCAGATTCAGGGAATTCATCATGGCTATATGCCTTATCAATATGTTCTCCAAATTCTTCAATTTTATATTGTTCACTACGTAAAATAACTGCTGCTCCATCAATAGTGCCTTTTAAAAATGTCATAAAATACCTCCATTATTCAAAAATTTATATATTATAGTCAATTTAGCTATTCAATATTCTAAAAAAAGTGTTCTATTATGATATTTAACATATCGGTGGTTAAGTTTGCAAAGAAAGCTTTAAAGGTTACTTCTGAAAAACTTACCGAAAACATAAAATGGTGGAGAAATTTAAAGATGGACGCAAGGTTGCTGAAGGGAGGAAACTATACGAAACTTATAGAGGAGTATTGATAAGCCTATAAAAATGGTGCTGATTAATTTTAGCATCTTTTTTTATTTTTATCGGTATGCTGTTGGTAAAGTGAAACCATATACTAGCTTATCGTTTCACTTTGCTAACAGTGTATTCATGAAAATTTGAAAATATGTTGATAATCTAAAGTATAAATATAATTTTCTTAATATAATTATTTTAGTTTTTAAGATTCTAACTTTTGGTAAAGATGTGTTAGGATATACTTTAAAAAGGGGGGAAAGAAAATTGTAGTTACAGAAATTCATAAGTTATTGTGTTGTCCAACAATTGTAATAGATTAATAATTATGAAAATCATTTTTCCTACATAAGATACAAGGTATTACTATAAGAAAGGGATGATATAGAAATGAAGAGATTAAATCAACTTTTCATGACGGCAGCATTAGTAGTCGGAACATTGTTAGCAACAGGAGGACAGGAGGCAAAGGCGGCATCGACTGATGATTTTTCAGATGTGTCAAAATCACATGCCTATTACAATGAAATCATGTATTTGAAAGAGAGAGGTGTTATACAATCAGTGGATAAATTCAATCCAAATGATTTAGCGACACGACAACAGGTAATATTAATGATTGGTCGTTCGTTAGGATTGGATGATACACCACGTAAAACAATTTTCAAGGATGTGACTTTTGTAAACAAGGATTCAGGTGTGATTCAATCAGCTTATGAAGCTGGTATTGCTAATGGTTATCTAGGTAACATTTTAAAAGGCTATGAAAATGTTAGTCGTGGTCATATTGCAGCGTTTATTGCAAGAGGATTTGAAGATCGAATTGAGGTGGGCAAATATCCGACTCAGGAATTTAAAGATGTACGTGTTGGGACAACAGAGTATGAGCCTGTTCGTTTATTAACAAGTGCAGGGGTAATTAATGGTTATGGAGATGGTACATTTAAACCTAACCAAAAAGTTTCTCGTCAGCATGTAGCAACAATGTTGGCAAGAGCATTGGGCTATAAAGATGTTGATGCAGTAGAAGGTGCAGAATTAAAACTAATTAAGATGAAAAATTCTGAAGCTGTTTTAGTCCGTACTGATAAGAATGCATTTTTGATTAATTCAGGATTAGAATCTGATGTAGGGGAATTAGTTGCAAATTTACAACAATTAAAAGTAAAAAAACTTGAATATGTTGTGGTTACAAATGAAGAGGCAACAAGTTATGAAGCAATTCCGTCAATCCATAAGAAAATTCCAGTAGGTGTTATTTTTTATGGAGGGACATCAGGAAATTCAGCTTTAGCTACTTCCTTAGCTGTTATGAAAACAAATTATGATGTAGATGCGGCTCTATTAGAAAAAGGAGCATTTTTAGCCATTCAAGAAAAATCGAAAACAGAAGGCTTTGAAGTAACACAGGGGATTTCACCAATTCTAGTGGCAGGAGATGTAACGAATTCATCAGAAGTGGCTTTAACATTGCATTATAATGGAATGAAAATTGCCATTGATGATTTTATATCAAATGCACGAAATACAAATGAAACGACATACACACTCAAGTAGTAGTAAATGAAATGCTTTGATCTTTTAGATCAGGGCATTTTTTTTATTTGGTTATAAACGTTCAATACCTCACGTATTTTATAAAAGATTTTATGAAAAAGGAGGTCCAATTATGAGTGGACAATTATTTCATGTGCAGCATATCAGCGAATCAGTGGTATCTAGTTTCATTCCTCGTATTCCATCAGAACGAATACTTTTCGAAGATGATGTGATACCACGAATTTGCTTGAGTAGCACAATACAAGGAGCGATCAAGGGTTCACAAGTACTCTATCGGAATTATGTAAAGGATTTTTATCATTCAATAAAAGGAATGTATTTAAGAGTTTATTTATTTAATAAGGAACAAATGGATTTAAGCTACTTACTTAAACCTGAAGAAATTCAGGATTATGTGGTAGATGCAATGTTTACAAAAGAACATTGGTATTTGCAAAAGCTATTGCCATTGGAATACTTCTACGTATTTGTAGAGTTGTCTGAGCAGGAATTGGAACAGCAAATGTTAGTTGAAAATATACGATTCGAAATTATAAAGGAGTGTTCGATGCCTTATGTTGCCTCTTGAAATAGTTGAAGTATCATTAGTAGAAACTAAAAGGATGCTCAAGCGGTATCAGTTGACGAATGAATTCTCTGTTTTGTTGGAAGGGTGGGTAGATGCTCATTCAGAAAGATTTTTAATGTTATATCGTGGAGCAGCAGTTCTCAAATCGGACATTATAAATGGTCAATATGTAAGGAAGGGCTTGTCATCATGGACATTTAACAAGGATATTGCGTACACATTTGCAGATAACTTTGCTTTAAGTGTAGGAGGTGATTATGTGCCTTCTATTTTGATTCTAGAAGATGGGTGTGGTGTGTCGATTAATGATGTATTATTGGATAGCTTATATCCAAATGAAGAAGAAGTAGTTGTTGCAGATACAGTGTTTGACATTATCGATGTGATGCCGTTTGAGAAAGAAGAGGATTTGTACTATGAGCTAATTGTAAAGCCAGTCAATTTTAGAAGGGAGATTTTTATATGAGTTATGCAGAAGAAATGATTGAGGCTAGATTAGATAGGGAATTGAGGATGCCGTCAGGAGATTCATATAACAGCACAAATAAGACTCCATTTGTTGATTTTCGGGGCGTCTTAGAATACTTAGGCGATGAACCGTTGAAAGAGTTGGCACGTAACATTTATGCTGATGGCAAGAGAACAGATAGGAACTATGAAGAAATGAATTTAGCAATTATGCATTATGCATATGGATTAACAGAAAGACAAAGATATGCCCTTATGACATTTATAATGTATGCTAAATAACATTTAGAGAAACTGCCGATTATTCGGTAGTTTTTTTTGGTCCGACATCTTTTTTGGAAAGTTTAGTAGGTTCGTTGCATAGCTTTTCGATAAGAGGTGATATTAATGAAATTTGATTTAATTGCGGAACGAATGAAGGAAATTTCTGAAACGCTAGTATCAGAAGTAAAAAAGTCATCAGGATATAAGGAAGGCAATTTAAAAAAACATAAATTCCCTAAAGAATTGCGAGATCGTATTGAAATTGATGATAGCGAATGTAAGCTAAAGCTAAAATCAAACGACACGCACTACTTTATTACTTATAAGAAGAAGGTTCTTTATGGCAATGTGATTTCGAAGTTTGACGAGGGAAATGCAGTAGAACTTTCATTAGCGATTGATTTTGCCGAAAAGGAAGAACTTTTGTTGTCATGCATATATGCAGGGGTGGGGCGACAGGATCTTCTTGAAAACTTATTAAAAGAGCCATACGTAATGATGCTGGCTTGCTCTCAAATTTAAGGCTATTCGTAATTAGCTGTGGAATGTAATGATTGTATTTACAAGTATTTGCAACATAATGTGAAGTAATTTTTAGGAGGTTCTTATGGCATTTTTACAAGGTTTCGTAGTTGGAACACTTATAGGTGCTTTAATTATGTTTATTAGTTTTGTCATTTCCGACAATATTTCAAAATAAAATAATTGGGCACTTTGAAAAAATAAGTGGTTGAACCAAAATGTCCAGTAAAAGAAAGGGTTTTTTATGAATAGAGATGAATGGGTAAAACAAAAAGTGCAAGAGATTTTTATGTATATCAGTCTTGCTATGTCGGTAATTGCCATTATAATAGCTCTAATTTTATCACGTTCTTAATTCGCATTCCGTTCAAATTTACTTAGTAAATAATTAAACACAATTGCGTAGGAATGAAAGGGGAGTTTAAAATGTTTTACAAATGCGATTGCGGAACAGTTGTACATCTTAGTAGAGATAAGCACAGAAGTGATGAAATAGCTAATTTAATGTGTTTAGACTGTTTAAAAAAATATAAACCTAACACGTACAATGTAGAGTACACTATTCCCCCATTAAGAGCGAATTATCGGATGAGAGTGCTGGCAAGCAACGAAAAATCAGCAATTGAAGCGGTCCAAAAATGCAAAGGAAATGTAGCAATTCGTGCACGAAAAATTGAACTAATCGAATTGCACTAAGCAGTTCGTCAAACTCATTGAGTAAAGGAGTTACAAACATGACAGGTAAAGAATTGTGGCAGTTTGTAGAAAAAGCAGCACGTAATAAGTGTGTAAAAGTCCAGATTGGAAACTAACGAAATTAGATTTAGGACATCCATATTATGAAGATGGTTATGCATGGTGTAGGCTTTCGCATCCTGACAGCAGATTTTGCGAAGGTATGGTTAAATACAAAGATTAACCAACTAACATTGTGAGCATTATAAGAACAAAATTGAGCAATAAAGGGGAAATTGTTTTGAAAATAAAAATAAGCTTTTCGAAAAGATTGAAACAATTCCTTTGTAAGCATAAAAGAGATGTCAATTTATCTTGTTGTTCTGAAGGAATTAATAGTAAGAAGGGTTATTGGTACGCAGATTATCATTGTAGAGATTGTGGTTTTTCTTACGGAGAGTGGATAAAAGCAGATAAAGAAGAAATGAAAAAGCTTTTTAATAAAGCAATTCATGAAATTATGTAAGGGACAATTCGAACAAACTATTTAGATAGAAGTAAAAATCATGTGCATTCAACCGTTTATAGGGAATGCCCGAATTTAAAATTATTTTAAGGTCATGTGTAGTTAGTTAGCACATGGCTTTCTTTGTTATAAAAATATTTTATCTACGTAAAATAATAAGGAAAAAATAAGAAAATAGGAGGCTGGTATGTTATGCAAATGCACAATTTAACGAGAGCTGTCCATGATAAGATACAGATGGGTTTGGATGATGGGTATTTTAAATCCAATTCAAGTATAAAGTTTATTAAAGAACAAACAAAAGTGCTAGGGCTGAGTTTTTCAGCAATAGAAAAGGAGATCTATGGGCTAGACATTTCTGTTAAAGATTATTTTTATTTTTTACAGCGACATAACTTATTGTGGCTTTATGCAAAAGAAGTAAGTTTTTATCCAGTCAATTATGATAAAACGAGCTACAATAATATTGTCGAACTAGCCAAAATTTACAATGTATCTATTTCAGAATTGAGAAAGCAGTATCTTTTGCTAGGTGATATAAAATCTGCTGTTCTTAGTTGTGAAAATACATTTAATTCAGGGAAAAGTATCCCTATTAAGGTACATGGTAAAACGTATTCATCTATATTTAAAGCATGTGTTGAATTGAATGTAGATTATTATAAGGTTAAGGCGTTGCGTGTAGGTGGGGCTAGTGTTGAAGAAGCTATTGAGCAATTATTGTATGAACAAATGCAGCCAGCTGTCTAAGAGGGTTTATTAAAAGGATTTTTTATTACAGGAACGAATAATTCGTCATCTCAAGGGATAGTGTACAACATACTATTTTAGGGGGTGGCGTTTTTGAATTTGCGTCAAAAGGTTAAAAAAGCCAAAAGGGAATTAGCAATTTTAAAAATGAAAAATACTGACAATATGTGTCAGGTTGATATGTATCTTCATTTTAGCAAGTGTAGTGATTTACAAAAAGTTATTGATTTTAAAAAGAAACCTTCACGTCCATTCCGTTTTAATGAAGAAGTTCAAATAAATATGGAGAAATTAACGGCTATAAAGATGATTGTTGATGGCACTATAATTTCACACAAAATCTCTCCAAATGGAAAGCCATTTACAAAGCAGCAGGTGCAGGATTTTACATCGATTGCTATTAAATCAGCTATTAAAGCCTTTGGACAAAACACTTTTGATAAAGAGCCTGAGTTGGATTACTTTAATCGGAAGCGTAAAGTAAGCTATGTGCTATATTTATCATCAGATCGAACTAAACAAAAGCGTTATGAACATGTAGCATTATTTACTCAAGAATATGGTTCTGATAAATTAGTTCAAAACTAAATATGAGAAGCTGTCCTGTTATAAGGGGCGGCTTTTTTTGCTGTATAGAGCACTTTTTTTGGAATATCAAAAAAGGCTATTGATTATGATGAAATATACATTTTTCAGATAGGAGGTAAGATTAATGAGTTTAGAAATTCGTACTAATTGCTCTGTTGGGGTAGAAATCGTTGAAGAATATTTGATGACTATTCATCCATCAATTGATCGAAATTACATTACTAATGCAATTACAGATGAACAGCAAAAAAAATTACTAATAAATTTTGAAGCAGCTGCTGAAGAAAAGAATTTTTCAGTTCGTTCATATGGAAAAACGTCCATTCATAATGCTCCATTACGAGAATCTATTCTAGTAGAAAATGAATCATTAAATTTAAAGATGCTTTTCACAACATCTTTTTTGCAAGAATATATTTCTGTAGAATTTATCGACTTTGGAGATCGAGTGAATTATAAACAGCTTGATTTCGTCAAATATATTTTACAAATATATTATGAAAGTATTGAATTATCTTTAAATATATGAAAAAATTAGAAAGTAGGTACTTGAAATGAATATGAAAATTGAACGTAATACAACACCGCATTTAACGCTAATGATTATAGGCAGTCTAATTTTTCTATTTGGCGGATCACTACATTTCGGCACAGATATTGCATTAATTGGAAATATAATGCTAGGTTGCGGAGTGTTCTGTATTATTGTAGCGATTTCCTCTATGATGAAAATGCGTAAACAATTTTTAGATGTTTCTGAAAAGGAAATTACAGCAAAAATGTTGAATGGTAACAGTAAAGTGGTTGACATGAAAGACATTCATTCTGCAATGTTTACTACCAAACGTTTACTAGGCAATTCAATTAACCCGAAATATCTTTATGTTGAATTGCGTTCAGAAAATGGCGATGTATTAATGAAAATTGCACGTCAATCATTTAATCAGGTAAAGATTTTAAAACTAATCGACTACCTAGAAAGTATAGGTGTCGAAATTGTAGAAGAATAGGGGAGTAACAGCTTAAAATGGAAGTAAATGGAAGGAGTGCGGTAAGCAATCAAGGTAAAGTCAATAAAAGCGATGCTGAAACCAAATAATCGACAGCGAACGAAGTTGTTTCAGTATGCCAATACGTCAAGATTTGCTTATAACTGGACAATTGCTAAACAGCAAGAAAATTATAAGAATGGAGGTAAATTTATTTCCGATAGCGAGTTAAGAAAAGCATTTACGCAATTGAAGAAGATGGACGGTTATGAATGGTTACATGAAATAAGTAACAATGTAACAAAACAAGCGATTAAAGATGCTTGTAGCTCTTATAAGCGTTTCTTTAAAGGATTAGCTAAGTACCCTAGATTTAAAAGCAGGAGAAAATCAACGCCTAGTTTTTATCAAGACAATGAGAAAATAAAATTTTCTGCTACGCATGTTAAAGTGGAGGGGTTTTCATCCAGTAAAAAGAAGAATAAGCAGCAATTGAACTGGATTCGATTAGCTGAAAAGCATCGCATACCCTTTGATGAACCTGTTAAATACATGAATCCACGCATTACATTTGACGGTTTAAATTGGTGGGTGTCCGTAAGCGTTGAATCGGCTTCAAAGGATACTCCGTTGCAATCAGAAGGCGTAGGGATTGATCTAGGCTTAAAGGAATTAGCGGTAGTGAGTGACCATATGGTTTATAAAAATATCAATAAATCTAGTAAAGTAAGAAAACTAGAAAAGAAAAAACGCAGGTTACAGCGTAAGGTATCAAAAAAATACCAATATAATATGGAGGGAGGACGTTACAAGAAAACACGTAACCTTATCAAAAGTGAAAAACACCTGTTAAAAGTTTCACGAAAACTAACGAATATTCGTCACAACTATTTGCATCAAGTTACTTCTACAATTGTAAACCGAAAACCAAAGTTTATTGTCTTAGAAGATTTGAATGTAAGCGGTATGATGAAAAATAAACATCTATCTAAAGCAATCCAACAACAATTATTTTATGAATTTAGACGACAATTGGAGTATAAATCGAATTGGAATCACATACCGTTTATTTTAGCGGATCGATGGTTTCCTTCTTCTAAATTATGTAGTAGTTGTGGTGACATCAAGAAAGACTTGAAGTTATCGGATCGCCTCTATCAATGTCATTGTGGCAATTATATCGATAGAGATTATCAGGCTGCAATCAATTTGAAGCAGTATGGAGAACGTGTTTTGCAATCTGCATAATTCACTTAACAAGAATGTGTAGATGTGTACCGATTCGTTAGTCGGGAATTTAAGACTTTGGAGTGTCATAGCAAATGTGAGTAGTGAGAAGTGTGACGAAAACAGACACGTTGAAGAAGTAATGAAACGTAAAGGTTTTGTAACTTTTTATAAGTTTTCTGTAACGGAGTAAATATGTCGAGCAAACTAGGTTATTACATTCAAACGGTGATTAACGGACAAATTATGTATTATGCAGGTTACGATGAAGAGAAAAAAGAATTGCTATTTTTTCCTCAAGCATTCGATGATGGCGTGTTTGAAACATTAGAAGAAATTTTGAATTTTGTAAAGGAAGATAATCCTTTTACTTATTGGCAAAATGATGCCTATTTAATCGTGTCAAAATTTAAAGCAGATGTTGCTGCAAATGATCGTATTAAGCGAAAGGGTGTTATTGTAGGCGTAAATGGTCGTCATGATATTCCATCAATGCGAGAAGATAAAACGCCAGTGGAGTATGTTATTGTTCAAATTAATCGTTCGGGCGTAAGAGAATCAGCTTTGATCGAAAATATTTATTCAGGCATTCGTTATAAAAGTGTAGATGTAAAAAATCTATATATTCTTGAGTAAAGGGCGGTTTTAACCGCCTTTTATTATACAAGTATTTTCAATAATATAGATTATACGTCATTGATTTCAAGTTAATTGAATAGATTGAAAGAGCGAGTAAACAGAATTGAATGATAAATATGAGTGATAGCGTCATTTCTTTTCACGTAATATAGATTATACGTCATTCAGTATTAATAATTAAAAAGTCAAAAGCAGTTCATAACACATTTAAATAAGAGAAAGGAAGGGATTTGTCAATGGAATTATTAGATGGATTAGGTTATGTATTAGTCATAATAATGCTAGGGTATTTGCTAGTTTCAATGCTTAATAATCTTAAAAAAACATGCATTTTACTATATTGGACAATTAAACTGGATAATGAGGCATTTTTAATAAAGGAAGCAGAATTGAAAGAAAAATGGGGACATAAAAAGTTGAAGAAGCCCAAAAATGGTAATGATTGATATGAGAAGGTGGAAGAATTTTAGATCAGCAAGAGATACCTTGAAAACCTGTAAAACTAAAACAATTAATGGTAAAGATGAAGCTTTGTTGTTGGATGCCAGTATGAATTATGGAATGGTTTTAGATGAATCCTTATTAGACACTCTAAATAAGCAAACGTATCGAACTTATGAAAAGGCTGCAACTATTCAGATTAACAACTTAACTTCTTTAGAAGCACTGTTTCAGCTAAATGAGCGTTATAGTCGAGTGGCAGTATTAGATTTTGCATCAGATAGTAATCCATGTGGTGGATTTTTAAATGGCTATTCTGCACAGGAAGAATCATTAGCTTATGCAAGTAATTTATATCCAGCTCTAAAGCAGGTGAAATATCAACGTTTTTATAAGTTACATCGTAGTCTAACAGAAAAAATTAGTCCTAATAAGATTGCCGTTTCACCTGATATAGTGTTTTTCAAAAATGAACGGCATGAATATTTGAATAAACCAATATGTGCAGGAGTAATCGTTGCAGCTGCTGTTAATCAAAATTCCTGGAGAAATAAGTTAAGCCCATCGCCATATCATGTTGTTTACCAACAAATGAAGCTCAAAATTGAATCCATATTGGCTGTAGCTGCATTAACTGAAAAGGATGCATTAGTTTTAGGTGCGTTTGGTTGTGGGGAATATGGAAACGATCCGAGTATGGTAGCTGAAATCATGAAAAATGCTCTAAATGATTTTCGATGGAAATATGCATTCAAAGAAGTTTGGATTGCTATACCTGATTTAAATAATCGAATCGTGTTCGAAGCAATGTTTTCAAATAAAATAATTAGGAAGTGAGCCGAGTGCTCGCTTTTTTTGTAGTTATGGACTTTTAAATAAAGGGGAATAATTATTAAAAACCTTTAATAGAATACTATATATTAAATCATCTAGGGAGGGAAGTGAGAAAGTGTGCCACTAAAAAATGCATTATATCAACCATCGAAGCGTAGGCATCAACGTAAATTGGAAAAACTAGAGATTGTGGAAGAATTAATGAAAAGCAATCGAACACAAAGGGAAATTGCAGAAGCACTTGAGGCATCTGTAAACTATGCTGCCTATTTGCAAAGGGAGCTTAAAGATCATCATCGAAATGTAGAAGTTGTTGAGCATGTAAGAACGCTTTTACAGCAACAGTTTAGTTTTGAAGAGATTTTATCAGCTACAGGTATTAAGCCACTCAAAATGAAGCTTTTATTTATTTGTTACGACATTGAAAAGGGTTTATTTGATGATGAAGTAACAGTATCTACGGTCATTTACGCATCAAAAGGTAAGAATTCAATGGAGGAAATCAAATCGGTTGCTAAAGAGTTAAATGTTCACTTCTCAACAATCTTAAATATTCGTAAGCTAGTTGAACTAGAAGATGCCATGAATGATTGGGATATAGAGAAGGAAACAGTATTTGAATACGACAAAAAAATTGAATTAGAACAACCTTTTATGCTATCGAAAATGGAGCAGTTGTTTATGGAATCATTAATTGTAAGATTAATTAAAGATAATAATTGTGGCTATAAGAAAATTCAAAAGATATTTGCCTTAAACAATACGGATGCACAGGAAATCGTTTATTACTGTTTAAGAAATGAAGATGTCGAAATTTCTCGTAGCTGGCGTTATCCAAATGAATTAGTAGCACGTATTTATGAGGACTATGAAAAAGGTATGTCCAATCAGGAAATTGAAGATAAATACAATTTAACTAAAAATCAATTTAAGGGTATGCGTAGCTATTATGATTTCCCACATCGCCCAAATGTAAGCCAGTCGCCTTAATAGGCGGCTTTTTTCTTTGGTTATAAGCAATAAAAACGTATCGTATAATACAGGGATTTTTAAAAAAATGGATAGCATTTATACTAATTGGCAAGGGAGATTTCATTTTGAGTTAAAAGGTTTTCTTTTTGTGTTATGTCCAAAACATTTAGTGTATATAATAAGTGATTTTAAAAAATAGGTACACAATGCGTGTATTTATAAAAGGAGAAGATTTTATTATGAATAATAAATGGATGAACGGTAAGAAAAAGGCATGTTTTAATATTGGAGAATTAGATGTGTTATTGTTAGGGTAATTTTTCTTTGTAAGAAATGTGGTAAAATATTAGAAGAAAATGGTGTAAAAATAGATAATAGTATTTCCAACAGTTTTTACAAACTAACTTAAAGACCTAAAAATATACACAAATGTAGAGATTCTAATGATTATATCAAAGGTATAAATTTAATTGAAAATGTATTTTACAAAAATAACTATTTGAAATGGAGAAATCAAAATGAAAAAAAGTGAAGTTAAAGTAGTTTGTTATGGAACAGAAACGAAACACCCAAATAAAGAGGAAGCGAAGAAACATTTCTTAGGTCTGATTGAACGAGTTGACGGTGCTAGTTCTGAAAGCAAACGTTATAATCACATCTTACAACAAATTGAAGAAGGTAGCTTAGTTTGTACAGATGAAAACTATTCTTCATAAAAATACTATTTTTTAATTAAAGTGGTTGCGACTTTATTGACTGCTGAGCTAGTTTTCAAAAAAAAGAGAAAATCAAATGTCCTTTAAAGGAGAAAATCTAATGAAAATTGTTAATTTAGAAAAATTCTTGAGCTTACCAAAGGATGTTGTGTATGCTAAGTTTGAGCCTAATTTATTTGGTGCGGTTACAATTAAAGCAGACACTTCTTCATCCTCAGGTGATTGGTGGTATCAAGATTTATTAGAAGTTTATGTAAAAGACAATGAGGAATGGGACACTATCTTATCTAAAGCAGTGGAAAAAGGGGTAAGTTTTGATTTAGATTATGAAAGCATAGGCAGGGATGGTTTATATGAGAAAAACCAATTATTTGCTGTCTTTGAAAAGAAGGATGTAGTTGCATTAATTGAGAGACTCAAAAAGACTTTAAGTGATTATCCTGAAATATAATAACAGTAATCTATAGGAGCTGAAACAAGTGGATTTTAAAGAAAAATTAAGAAGCGTTGTTAATGATAATGTTCTAACAGATGGTGAAAAACATACTGAGCTTTGCTTTTTGTTGAGCAAGATGGCTTATGAACACAGTATTCCTTTGACTTATGATAGCAAGTACAAAGAGAATAATAAGACAATAATTGATGTGTTTGAATGTATTTCTGAGGAAATTGACAAACTCAATAATTCGTGAAGATTTTAGCATCATATCCTTTTTTGGAAATGCTTCTCTCTTCATAGAAAATAGAAAGGTCGCTGATTCCAGCGGCTTTTTTTATTTGTGCATTAATAGGTTTTCAAAAAGAGCATAGAGTGAAATGTATTTTAAAAATTGGAGCTCTATTAGAGAGCATATGAGAAGGAGTAGGGATTTTATGAAGGAAGTAGTTTTAGTTTCACGTATCGATAATAGAGAGGTTGAATGTGTATGTACAAAATGTGGCAGCAAAAGTAAGAGGGCTGTTTCAATGAAAGGTTTAGCTACGTATCGAGTAAATGGTCAAGTATCTAATTTTGTAGGTTCTGAAGCAGGTTCTATTGCTTGCAGCGGTTGTGGTAATAAAAACGTATCGCTTGTACCAACAGAGGACGATATTACAACAATTGATGTAAAAAGCAATGAAGATGTAATTGAGGTAAATATGTATAGCGAGGGTATAAGCATTGTGGATACAAATAAATGCGAAGCCATCGCTGTTCAACAATTAATTAATGTAGGCTTATTAAATGTAGATTTAATGCCTAAAAAAGAGTTGGTGATGACGGTTGTAGTATGCAAGTATACATCTGAAATTATGGTATTAGCTGATCACTCAACTCACAGTCTTGGAAATAAGCAAGTAGCTTCATTAACTGAGCTGCCAGCGTATCATACTTCATTTACATGTTTTGTTACACCGAATGTAGCAATTGAAAGATTTTTATACAATGTACCTGTAGATGTAAAAATGATGATAGCGGAGCACTTAGCAAGTAAACTTGATCCTGAAGTGGCTAAGAAATTTAACTTACTTGATTTTTCATGGATGAAAGAGAATTCGCTAGATAGTTATAAGCATAACGAAACAATTAGCAGCTTATATTTGCTAGTAAATTTCCCGATTTTTCAACAGCTAAATCGTGTTGTCAAAATTAGTTCTATGCATGTAGCGGATTCAGATTTAGAGCGTTTACGTCAAGCAACGTCATTATTAGAATTTGCTCATATTTTTGTGCCAGCATTGGCTGAATCGGATTTAGAGCGATTCCTTCAATTACGATTTGTAGCAAATGGAGAAACGAATGCGTATTTCGATAATATAAGCTCTATAGCATTAGGAGTATTAGAAGAGCCTGAGCAGGTATCGATTATGCTCGATTATATTTTAGCAGAAAACACGCAAGTTTCCTTAGCTACTGTAAATGGTGCTACGAATAATAATGCTGAGTCAATTAGACGCTCTCTTAATCAAGTATTTGATTCAGAAACGGCTTATTGGGATAGCTTTTCTTCGCTATTTGAAAGTTATGAAAAAAACATTGAGCATAAAAATGTTGTTTCGAAACAGGAGCTAGTTAAGACTCGTTTTAAAAAATTGTTGTCTATTGCAACAAGCCTGAGACTTTCTCGTAAGCGTGCAAATGAGTTATCCTATTTAGTTGGTAATTTTGAAGAAATGGATGTATATAAGCGTTTGAAGGCAGCTGTAAATGGTGAATTAAAAAAAATGCCTGTTGGAGAAATCAGTGCAGCCCTTGATCAAATCAACCATAAACTATCAAAAGAGTATTATAATTTTGATGTTTATGAAGATGAATCAGTCTATATGGTAACAGCGGTTTTATTAAAAAGTAAAACGGAGCAGCCAACAGATATGATTCTAACAATCAATAAGGAAACAAAAGAATTAACATGTGCAATTAAAGGTGCAAAAGAAGTATTCGATCTTGCAAAAGTATTTGTGAAAACACAATCAATTCACTATTATGAGGCAAATATTTATCGTACAGTATTTGCTAATCTACCGATGTCAATCCTAGAGAAGATTCATGATATATTGCTGGATGGTTTATATGCAGATGTTATTGCCAAATTTAACGTAGGTGAAGCTCCCGATTACGGTCCTAAATTTGCAAGACGTTTCGAATTATTAGCGGTATTACACCAATTGCCGATGTTTGCAATGTTTGATGGTCAAGCAAACTTCTATGACTTTAAATTTACAGAAGAGGATTATGAGGCATTCAAGGCGGCAACTTCTGAGCTGGAGGCAATGAAAGTATTTATTCCTAATGTGACGAAAAAATCTATGAATGTATTGAAGAAAACAATTGCTACAGCTAACCGAAACGGTGCAGAGCGATTATCCTCAATCGACATGGCGTATTTCGGATTACTAGAAGATGGCAATACGATTTTTAATCTTGCTAAGTTTATTCATGATGATGAGCAGTTTATTAATCCAACAACAGAAATTGTGGGTTATGCTACAGAACGTGATATTTGGAAGATTGACGTTGAACAAGCAAAAGCACTTTTAGAAGAATATTTGCTACCAGGTTCATTAGATCAGTATATTAATCACGTGCTATCAGATAAATCATTCCTAGCAAGCTGTCAATTTGAAAAAGGAATATCTGAAGAAGTAGCTGAGCAGAAGCTACATGAAAAGCGTGCTGAAGCTATTCGTGATTTTCATTTAATCGTTTTAGATAGCGTTAGGATGGTTCAAAAGTTCAAAAACTCATTACAGAAATTTGAAGAGCGTTTGGGAAAGGGCATTCAGGTGTCACCATTCTTAATGGAGAACTATGAGGCAGCAAAGGAATTATTAGCTATGCGTGGCACATTTAAGTCGATTAAAAAGCTACACGATGCTTTAATTGAAGTGTCATGGAATTTAAAATTTGAAACACATGTGTACGAATATAAGGACTATCGTCTTAAATTAGAAGGTGAACATAATGGCTTTGAATTTTATCTACCACGTAATACAGAAGAGTTGGTAAAAGCTGCTCGTCAATTAAAAATCTGTATTGCAGGATATGAAGATAAGCTATTGTTTGGAAATCATGTATATGTATTAGTACGTAAAAATGGAATTGATGTATTCTGTATCGAGGTCGATCAATATAATGCATTTGTAGAATGTAAAAAGCGTAGAAATAAGCTGCTGTCTTTAGAAAATAAAGCAGATGGACCATTGATTGAAGCGGTACAAAAATTTGTCACACATCATAAAATATTTATCTTCAATCCTGACTTAGATCAAGCAGGTATTATAGGAAATCAAGATGAAATCCCTGAAGAAATGTATTATTAATTGTCTGAAGCACTCTACTTATTTTCAAGTAGTGTGCTTTTTTTATTAGATATTCAATTGAATAATCGATTTTTTTAAAACGTATAGTGAGATGTATTTTATTAAGCTAGGCGGTTTGAAATCAAATTTAAAAGGAGAAGATTTTATGAAATTCAAAGGCGATATGAAGAAAATGAATTTAATGGTTGTAGATAGAGATGAACGTACTTATTCAACAATTATGGAGTTTGATGGGGAAAATGATGTAATGGTTTCAAAGGAAGAGAAAAAAAGATTGAAGCTAACTAAAGTATATTGTTTAAAATGCCAAACGTATTTTAAAGTAAAACCTGCTTTAACACCACTTCCAGTGCAACATTTTTACATTAATAATCATGAACATCAGTTTGATCAAGATCGACACATTACATGTCCTTCATGTGGTAATACGAATGCTATCGAAATGGAGGCGATGCATTGGAATGCTGCTTACCTTGTAGATACTGAGGAAAAGTTTACATTTAAGTTGTATGGGCAATCTTTCTATTTAACAGCCAATGCAAGTGAAGTGCTTTACAAAGATGCTGATAACTTTATTATTTTACAAGATGAAATGCACTTTTTAAACAGTGATGAATTCCATGTAGACAAAAATGAATTGACGGTAAGGCAAATGATGAATAAGTATGCTAGTAATCATAAGTCTCCAGTTCGAGTGAAAGTTAGTAAAAAATATTTGATGAATTATGCTCGTAAAGGGGAAGGAGCTAAGGTAGCTGTTACACCAAACAATCAACAAACAATGGGTATTTTTATTGATAAAGCTACTAAGCTCACAAAAATTAGAACAGGTTCTGTTATAAATACAATTAACTTAAATCGTATGAGTTATAGTGCAGAATATGCATTTTTAGCAATTCTAAAAACAATCCCATTTTTTGTGGCAAAGCAAATGTACGAAATTTATATTTCGGATATACATCCAAATGTATTAATGAAATGGGAATTAGGGGAGTTGTCGAATAAGAGGGACGAGATGATTGAGCAGTTGAAAAAAGCGATGTTAATAAGTTATCTTCCAAACATCCAATTTTTAGAACGAGCAATAGATTTCTCAAAAAATACAATTGATAAGTATACAATGAAGAAATTTAAAGCAGCAGAAAAAGAAATTGATATTATACGTTCTTTCGTACCTGCTATTTCTAAAAAATCAGCTCGCTTTTTAAAAGAGGCAATGGGGATTGAACGATATGTACAAGGGGCAAATTCGACATTCTTATTTGCTTTGATGCAGGATAAAAACGCATTGAATCAGTTGTTAGAGCATTATGTAGAAAATCATGCTGGCGTTTTAATTAAAACAGAAGTAGAAATGTCTATAGAGTTTTTAAACTCTGACATTCTCACATTTAGACAGGTTCAAAAAATGTTAAATCGGCATTTAGCACCTGGTTCAATTGATAATGCAGTATTTGAGATAATGAAGATATATCGGGAAGAATATGCAAACTCCGATAAGAGCTATGAAAGAAACTATGTTTTTAGAGAGATTGGACGATTAAGATCGTTTGTGGTCGATGCTGTACGAGGTCTAAAGCAATATAGCTCTTTAAAAGCAGCCTATTTAGAATGTGTTGAGGCAGGAGAATATGATGCCGATACAATCGCATTCAAAGATGCTATAATCGAAGAATTTGAGCGTACAACATTTTATTCAGTTAGAAAGCTTCATGACAAAATAAACCGAGTAAATCGTAAAATTTCTTCAACATATAAGGAGTATAATATTCCTGATGCATGGTTAATAGATGAATTAATTAAGGCAGGTTATCACATTCGCTATATTCGTAATACAGAAGAGCTATTTACAATAGCCGAAGATTTAAACTTATGCGTAGATCAATACGAGGAACTTATTGTGAAGCATCAAGTGAAAATTTTAGGTGTGTATAAGCGAAATGAGCCTGTATTGTGCATTGAGTTAGGAATCGATGGTGTCGTTCGCCAAGTAAAAAAACATTCAAATGAGTTTTTAGCATATGGAAATACATCCGAAGAAGATCATTTAGTCGAATTAGTAAAAGAATGGATTATGTCAAATGGCTATAAAATCAATTCACCTGATTTAGAACAGGTAGGATTGAAGTCTAATGTTAAAAAGGCAGGATAATTAACTATGAAATAAGAGCGGCTGTAATTGCTGCTCTTTTTTTGTTGAAAAAAGTGGTTCTAAATGCTTATTTTTATCAGTTCATTAATTTTTTAGGAATATGTAATTAAGGACATCGGTAGAGTGAAATATATTTTCATGAAGAAGGAAATATAAAATATAAATATTAATTTAAAAGGCGGGATTTTATTATGAATTTAGTAGGTATAGTAGGACGTTTGACGAAAGATCCAGAATTGAAATATGCACCATCGGGAGTACCATATGTGCGTGCAACAGTCGCAGTAAATCGTACTTTCCAAAATCAACAAGGTGAAAAAGAAGCAGATTTTATTAGTGTTGTAGCGTGGCGTAAACAAGCTGAAAACTTAGCAAACTTTATGCGTAAAGGTAGTCAAGTTGGTGTTACAGGTAAAATTCAAACTGGCTCATACGAAGGTCAAGATGGGAAGCGTGTTTATACGACAGATGTAGTAGCAGATGCTATCCAATTCTTAGATCCTCCAGCTAACGGTGCAAGTCAACCACAACAGCAATATGGTGGCGGTCAACCACAACAGCAATATGGTGGCGGTCAACCACAACAGCAATATGGTGGCGGTCAACCACAGCAGCAATATGATGGTGGTCAACCACAGCAGCAATATGGTGCAGGTCAACCACAGCAACAATATAGTGCAGGTCAACCACAGCCACAATATAGTGCAGGTCAACCACAGCCACAATATGGTGCAGGTCAACCACAGCCACAATATAGTGCAGGTCAACCACAACAGCAGTTTGGTGGCGGTCAACCACAACAGCAGTTTGGTAAAGGACCAATTGAAGTTTCAGAAGATGATTTACCGTTCTGACCGGTACTAAAGTCCTATAATTGAGAAAAAAGGGTAAGGCTATTTAATTAGCTTTATTCCTTTTTTATTTTATATTAAGGCGATTAAATGATGATTGATATTAAATTTCGTAGATTACACACTTTTTCAATAGATAAAGGTAGTAAAGCATTGTCCTTTAGATGATAGTGTTTTTTTATTTAGACATGTGAATAAATTATTTGGTTTCTGAGTATAATTTATGGATTTTATTAAACATGGAGTTTCTTAGGAAACGCTTTAAAGGGAGAAGATTTTATTTGACAGTAAATTTTATTCATACAGAAGGCTTTAATAGCAAAGAAGAGGGGGAGTTGGTATGTCAGTAGCAACAGAGCCAATTAATGTAACAATTGAAGAATATTTAATTACACGTACTTCTGAATTCATGGAGAAAGCGTCATCTGAAGGAAAGCAAGTATCTCCTGAAACGATAAAATTCTTTATGAAGCAATGGGTATTAGATTATAAAATCATGAATTAGGAAAATGAAGGCTATTCGAAATAAATAATGGAATCTAATGTTTAGAGGTGGTTTTACAAATGGAAAAATTAAAATTAACTTATATTGGAACAGATGATTGGTCACGCCCTGTTTTTGAAAGTGAAGAAGGTAGAATTTTCAAAGACTTGAATTGCGGAGAAGGTCAATTAGATTTATGCACAGCAGGTAGTTTTGACGGTGAGCCAAATACTCCAATTTATTACATTGAAAAGTATAAAAATGTAGAATTCGAAATTTTAGGGATGGAAGAACAGCCGACACCAGGAGAGAAATTAAATTATATGATGTTAGGTCGTTTACAGTCTGATTGTGATTATTATTTAGGGCATGGAGGTAGAAACGAAAAAAGGTTATGGGCTGGTAATGTATCAGAGCAAATCGCAAAAATGAAAGAACTTTATAACTCATTCAATGATGACAAAAAGCCTGAATGGATAACGCTAGATGATATTTTAGAATATGAAAATATAATGACTCAATAAAAATTTACTCAATGGAAGTGTAAAATAAAGGAGAAACAAAAATGCAAATTGAGAGCGTTAAAATGGAAAATCGAACTGAAAAGGAAGATATAGAATTCAGACGAGCATTATTATCTAAACATTCACAGTTTATGCGTATGTACCTTAATTATAATAATTTTGAGTTAGCGAAAGCAGAGTTTGAGAGTGTTAGATCCCTTTTTGTCTTTCTAAATAATAAAGGTGAAACAATGGATTATTATACGGTAGAAGATTTTAAACAGGATTCTATACGATTTAAAAAGTAATAAACAATCTGAAAAAAGTTTAGTACACAAAAATAAGTTTTTTGGATATTCCACGCCTTATTACGAATACCAAAAATGAAAATGGGTTTAAGCGTTTTGCTTAGGCTCTTTTTTATGCCGTAAAAACGGTTTAATAGGGTAATTTGCTGATTCGTATTTACATAGAATATTAAAAAAGTAAGGGAGTGTGTTTGATTTGAACGGATTACAAAGAGTGCTTGCAAGCATTCAAACAAAAAGCCTGATTAAATCAGGGAATACGCCAATTGGTCAATTAAAAGAGGTTTTTGATAATTCTAAGGCAGGTGTGCAATGCCTTCTTAGTAATGAACTTTTTGAATTAAGAAAGGAGCAAATGTCGAAAGGTTTAAAGTATCCAAAAGCGGCAGTAATTCGAGCGATGGACCAATCAATGTTACTGACGATTGAAGAAGCACATTATGTTTATCGAGATCTTCAATTAAAAACAGGCGTACTTCATTGTTTAGAACCAAACAATATATATAAAGGATTTAAAACAGGTAAATATTCGGAATCTTTATCGATGGCGTATGCGAGCAATTTAACAGATGCTCTTACAGGTGAGGCAATTCAACAGTTTAATTTGCAGGATTATGCAATAGGGGCTGCTCAACCAAATCGTTTATTACATGTGCCAGCAGTTACTATTTTCAGAGGGGAGCACTTTGATTTTTTACATGAGCCAATAACGACAGATGTGATAGGTATTCCAGCTGTTAATACAGCAAATAATGAAAGAAAATGGCAAGCTGAGAAAATATGGAGAGGTACTGGCGATATTGGGGAAAGGTACTATGAAAGTTTGAAGGATAATTTACATGCAGCATTTAGCCTGGCGTTGCGAGAAGAAATAGATGTCGTAATAATTGAAGGTGGATTGGGCGGAAAATACGATGTAATTGACGCTAAGAAAGTGATCAATATCTTCTCAACCATTTTAAATCAGAAAATATTTAAGTATGGATTTAAATACGTTCTTTTTGCAGTACCTGGTCAAGAAAAAGAAGTTATAGATGGTTTTGCATCCATTCGAAAATAATAAAAGCGTAAGTACGAGGCTATAAATGACTTCGATGCTTACGCTTTTATATTTAGAAATAAACTTTTAATCAATGTGACTTAACCTACCTATACGTTGTTGTAGTGTTCCATAATCATTTCCGTCTTATCTACATATGGATAATATTTATTCGCATATTCTACAGCTTTTTCTTTATAAGAAAATTCAGCAATTGGCATGAATTCACCTATGCTGTAGTTAGGTTTTAGAACTAATTTGTCT
Source organism: Lysinibacillus sp. UGB7 (assembly GCF_049058285.1). Taxonomy (NCBI): domain Bacteria; kingdom Bacillati; phylum Bacillota; class Bacilli; order Caryophanales; family Bacillaceae; genus Lysinibacillus; species Lysinibacillus sp. UGB7. Next base: position 234,148 of record NZ_JBMGUV010000001.1, on the reverse strand, counting down.
AAAACAGCAGCTTGTCCATGTTTCCAATTAGCAATGTTCGCTATTGTTTCGATCTCTACAACGTATGTCTTAGTTGTTTGTTCGAATTCATTTATTAAATCATATAGTTTTATCCATATGTTTTGAATACCTACGTCATTTATGGCTAATTCATCAGAATCCTCATACAATCCAATGCACCAGCAGTCAATTTGCAAGGAATCGGCTGACCTCAATTTTTTAATCAATAACTCATTCAATAATGTCCCTCCATTCCAAAGTTTTCTATATTATATCGTGTCTTTTTATGTATAGCACTTGTTTTTATAAAAAAACGATAATTAGTAATTTATGACCTGCATAGAGTATATGGATTTTAAAAATAAGGTGTTGCTCAAGCAACAAATTTAAAGGAGGAAAAAATGTACGCATACAAAGTAGAATTCGAACCTGTCCATGAGCAAAAAATCAAGACGCATCAAGGATTTGGTGTATGCCGTTTTTTGTTCAATGCTTATATAAAACACAATCAAGAAATCTATGCAAAAGAAAAACGTTTTATATCGCATATGGAATTTGATAAGTATGTAAACCATGTACTAAAAAAGGAGCTTACATGGATTGATAGTTGTTTTAGTAAGGCGAGAAAAAAAGCCATGCAAAATGCCGAAAACGCCTTTACGAAGTTTTTTAAAGGCAAAGCAAAGTATCCACGATAAAAGAAAAAAGGAAAACAAGATGTCAAAATGTATTTACCGAAAAACAATAAAACGGACTTTGTAATCGAAAGACATCGAGCAAAAATTCCATTTTTGGGTTGGATAAAATTCAAAGAAAAAGGCTATATCCCTGAAGGCATTGACATATCTAGTTGCACGATCAGTCAAAAAGGAGATCGCTATTTTGTCAGTTTTCTTGTTAAATCTGAAAAGAAGCGTGTAAAGAATCTGTTGCGAAAAAAAGGTATGGGAATTGATTTAGGCTTAAAAGATTTTGCGATCACTAGCGATGGCGACATCTTCGGGAACATTAACAAAAGCAGACAAGTAAGACGATTCGAAATATCCTTAAAACGAGCACAAAGAAGTTTAGCTCGTAAATTAGAATCGTATAAAAAATGCAAAAAAGAAGGGAAATTATACGAAGCTGAATACGGAGCAAACATAAAAAAAGCCATTCTTCGCATTCAAAAACTTTATCGAAAGTTATCTAATATTCGTTGCTCGTATGTTCAACATGTGTTTGCAGAAGTGGTAAAAACCAAGCCATCCTACATCACAATTGAGGACTTGAATATTAAAGGAATGATGAAGAACAAGCACTTGAGTAAAGCTGTAGCTACACAAAATTTCTATCGTTTCAGAGTATGGTTGGAGCAAGCGTGTAAGACATACGGTATTGAACTTCGCATCGTTGACCGCTTTTATCCAAGTAGTAAATTATGTTCAAATTGCGGTGTAAAGAAAAATCAATTATCACTTTCTGAACGAATATTTACTTGCGAATCTTGCGGTACGGAATTAGATCGTGATTAAATGCGAGTTTGAATTTAGAACAAGCAACAAAATATACAGTTTTAGTTGGATAACTTTCACCACACGAAGGTTGCCAATATGCACCGTCGGCTCGACGGAGTGAGTTTGCGGAGCACGATAACAACCTTATTAGAGAGCATTTGTCGAAGAGGCGTGCGTTGAAACAAAAAGGGGGCTTCGCCCCATCATAGAAAATGTACACTTTTGTACAATTAAAAAGGAGCAGAGAGTTTTTATTATGACAAACTTATTAGCAAATGTAGAGAAAGAAAAAGGCGGTTTAAAGGATTTAATGAAGGGGTTAAAGCTTAATCTTCCTACAGAAGAAGAAATGGCAAAAATGGCACGTGAACATTATGAAAATAATCGCTTAAATCCAAACAATTTCTCATTTTGGTTTAATCCAATGTCAAATGCACTTAAAGCAGAATTTAAAGTGCCAAAATCACTTGTAATGGAGTATCCATTTGAGCTTAGAGAAAAAATTCGTCAGGATCGACATGCCATTACGCCTGAAATTGTAAAGGAATTGGAGCAATTTGTTTTCCAAAACGAAGAAGTAAAAGCGTTGAATAAACAGACGCAGCATTTCTTTATTAAAACAGGTGTTTTTTCAAACAAATTTGATTTTGATGGTTCGTGTAATCTTCAAGATTGGGGCAATCTATTTGAACAGATTTACAGTCTTGAGTATATGGCAATGACATATAGTGCAAATCATACGAACGAGTTAGTGATTCGTGAGTTCATTGCAGACGTAGAGAATCGTAAAACAATCTATAACGGTATGCCATTACGAACGGAGTTCCGAGTGTTCTATGACTTTGATGAAGGCAAAGTATTAGGTGTGGCAAACTATTGGCATCCTGAAGAAATGATCAAGGCTTTAACGCCATATTCAGTGCGTTCAATTTTTGCTGAGATTACAGATATTGAGGAACAACGTAAGCTAAAAAAGCAATTGATGGCTAAGTTAAATAATTATGATAAACAGAGCTTTGAAGAATATTTTGCTTATTTAGACACGAAAGATTTCATTGTTCAGGAATATGATGCAATGAAAGCAATTGTAGCCAGTAAAGTAGCAAAAGCATTTAAGGAAAAAAAATGTCCATTAAAAGGGCAATGGTCAATTGACATCATGAAAAACGGTAATGATTTCTATTTTATCGATGCTGCTATTATGTCGCAGTCAGCATTAGTAAATCGAATGGAAGCGGTTGAAAAATAATTCGAGGAAATTTTTTAGCGAAGAAAAGCAAGTTCGAGGGTGTTTCACCTATGAATACTTGAAAATAATTAACTAAAATTGAAAGAGGTAGAGTGAAGATGACGACATTATTAAAAGAGTATGCAACGGAAGTAATTCCAGTAGATTTACCAAAGGAATTTCGAGATTTATTAGATCAAATGATTACAGATTCAAAGCGTGAATGCCCACAGCAATTAATTGCTCAAGCATTTTTACAAGGAGAATATGCAAAAGTTCGTAGGTCATTCGAGTTGGATTGCATTGTATCATTTGTAACAGTTGCTGAAGATGATGAAGTCTACGTATTAGTTTTCCGAACGGTAAAGACGCATGATCAAATGTATGAAGTTTTCTATGATGAGGAAAAGAATCGACATTTTATCAATGTGAGTACGGTTGAATGTAAAACGTGTGGTGGCTCAGGTTTTTCAGGACATGGTAGTGGCTATGATTCAGTTTGTGATAATTGTGGTGGAAAAGGCGAGCATCCACGATATTAATTAAAAGTTATTTAACAAACTTTCAGGGAGAGATGTATAGTGTTTTATCAAGTAGACGAAAAATTGTTAAACAAGCTCTTGTTAGAAGGGAAGCGTAGTATTATTGTTGTTGCAAAAAAATCTGTTCCCAAAACGGCACATTCGTTTACTTTTATACAAGGCAAACAATATAACCTGTTTATTGTAAATGGCATAACGGATCGCTATGTGCAAGCTCAAGTAGAAAGCGGCAGCCGAGAGCAAATTTCTGTTCATGGGGAAATGCTGAAGCTTATGTCAAAGTATGAGGGTACTTTTTTATGGTGTGATAATCCTGAAAATGAAAAGTTTTATGTAGAAGTAGAGCTGGAGTTGAAGCCATCGGAAAATCCTCAAACATTTGCGGTTGAATGGAATCGTGAAGATTTGGAGAGCAAGGTGAAGATTTTAACAACAGATTGGATAGACGACATTCATGTTAAGTTTCTCATAGAATGTCGAGGCTTAGAAGATTTAAAATTGATCTACAATGCGAATGATCGCTTATATTGGTCAAGTATTACAAAAGAACATGCCAGCAATATTCTAATTGATGTTGATTTAGCTGAATATATTGTTTATAACAGCTGATAAATTCAAGTTGGATGATGAATATTGTGGTTGTTAGTGAGTAGATAAAATGTTTTAAACAAACTGATTCATATATTGTACAGTACCGAAAGGGGAGAAAATAATGAATTATTACATCTATTATGTTGGTGGTCAGGAGGCGAGAGAATACTTAAATGGTACTAATTACGTTGGAGTTTGGGAGAATAACGAAATTGACGCTTTCAATAAAGTCAAAAGTTATTTTAAAGAAAACACAACTATTGTTTCTGTAAGTAAAGAGCAAGTAAGGGGTTTAATTGGATATTTATATTAACCTAAACATTTGTTCGAGTTGGCTTTCATCTAATGGATATTAAGCATTTTGTCAAATAACAAATAAGAGAGGTCTGCAAAGTAGGCAGCCTCTTTTTTGGTGCATATAATCATTGTTTCATACGTATAATTCAAAAGTTTTATAAAAATAAGGAGATTGAATTTCGATCAATTAAGGAGGATTTTATTGATGAAATGTAGTGGAAGCTGGTAGCAGATTTGATCACATCTGTATGACTTTACGATTTGACTTCAATACGAAAGCTTTATCTAGCTGGCAGAAATTCATAGACGAACTTATATTCACGCCTGAAGTAGCAGAATATACTAAAGATGACATCTTTCTCTATGGCGTAATTAAAGCCGAACGTCGCTTATTAGAACGTGCTTGCAAGACGTTTTTAAATCAAATATCGATTAAAGAACAGGCTTCGGAATTAGACTTCTATTTGGCTTGCAAAATGATTTTCGATCAAAAAGTCGAAGTAGATGTCGATCCAGCAATGCTTAATTTTTATCATAAAAGTAACTAATCAATTAGAATGTTTAGTAATAAAAAGAAAATCAACGAGTATTCTACCACTTTTTACGAGTACCCATAGTTTTGAAAGCTTGTAGTTATGCTACAGGCTTTTTTTTATTATGTTGGAATAAGTTATTTAAACAGTGTATATATATAAAAGCTTATAAAAATATGGATATTCCAATAAGGAATGGAATCAAAAAGGAGATTTTATTATGTCTGTAGTAGCAATGAAAAAACGAGTGGAAAAAAGACGTGAGATTGATTTTGGAAAAATTATTCCTGAAGGATATACTCGGAAAGATAGTCGTATTATTATTGATGTTTGCTTAGAAATATCTGATCCATCGAAGCCTAAATTTGCTGTTTCAGGCGTTATTACAGGTAACAATGAACGAGACTATATTAGTTCAGATCAAAATTTGGATACAATCGCTAAATATGTGGACCAATTAGAAAAAAAGATCTGTTCTTGAAAATTTTAGGTTTTTGGAAGAAATGGCATTTAAACGATTTTAATGCAGGTACAGCTGAGCAAGAAGATGTTATCGATTCATATATACAGGAGCATGGCATTAAAGAAGAGTTATTTTATTCTGAACGCAGAGAAATTCTTGAGGAAAAAGGGTTGCTAATTGTCGATCTTGATGGCAAGCCTTATGAATACGGTACAGGCTGGTTATATCGAAGTATTGATCAAAATGATTTAAAAGAAATTTGTAAACTTGTTGGGTTGCAGGAGGATGTGATTTCTACGTACTGTTTTGGACACCGTTATATAAAGCGAGAGGGCTTCAATGGCATCTAAATTAAAAGCGGTTTATCAATTTTTAGAAATTGATCCTACAACAATGAAGGTAGTTACAGCAGCATAACAAAAAAATGACTACTTCGGTATAGTCGTTTTTTTATGGAATAAAAGATTAATAGCTTACGTATAACGAATAAGATTTTAAAAATATGGCTATTGGCAATGAGCTAATAACATAAAAAAGGAGCAGATTTTATTATGGCAAGACAAGGTTTATTTTTAGGAACGCATTCTCTTCACCAATCTTTTTTAGAAGAGGCAGCATCACATCGTTTTGATGAAGTACAGGTTGAAACGGTGCATCATTACTTTTCGGGATTCGGTCAGACGGAATTATACAGTGTCTACTATGAAGGCACTTCGTTTCCTGAAATTTGGTATTCTCCACGTGAAATCAATCTTTCTAAATTTACATTTACAAAGAGCGGCAACGTGTATTACCTGATTACGCATTCAAGTGTAGCTGATCCGAACATCATTAGACGAGAACTTGAGCGTGATGTTGAAGCGGAACGAGAGGCATTAACGGAGTATGCCAAAAAGATTGATTTTAGCACTCCAAACAATGTATTTACAAAGCCATTTGATTTTCAGCATATGTTCGACAATGCAAATGGGCGTGGTATTGAAGCAGTCTTTACAGATCGCAAACAAGCACTTATTTACATGTACGAATATTTCTCTCTAGGTTCGTTTAAGCGAGTTGATTCATATGAAGAGTTCTTAGCTTATTGCAGCACGTCCATTGATGAATTATTCCAGCGTATCGAAGATGAAGAAAATGATTTTGGCGATGATTTTGATGAAATTTGGGATCAAGAGTGGCGACAACAGTGGTTGGAGGATTTTAACGAAGTGTTATCTGATGACGAAAAAGAAACTGTACTTTAGGAGAAAAAGACGATGACAAAACATTTCACAGAATTACAGGTAAAGCAGATGAATGCTGCTATTAGTATTTTAGGAGAGGCAATGGCACGCATTATTGAACTTCAAGGATATTCAGATTTGACATTATCACTTGAGGGTTCAGTACATGAGTTAGATGCTATTTTAAAAGAATTTGATGGCTCACAAGTTAGAAATGAAGATGTGTTGAACGTAGCTTTAAACGCAGATATAATTATGCAGGTTCGAAAGTATACAAAAGAACAAATAACAGATGTATTTACGGATTTAGGAAAAATATATGAGCGTAAGGTAGATAAATTATCACAAATGTACAAAGATGGTCGTGAAAAAGAAATTGATTACGCTACCTTAGAGCAGGAAACGGATGAATTACGTGATGTACTGGCAACAGGTCAACCCAATGCTACATTTGAGTATAAAAAAATGCTACTTCAAGAATTATTGAACTCAACAACTTCGGGCTCTATTTATGATACAATTAGTAAATTCGTTGTTAAAGAAAATTAATTAAATTGAGTAGAAAAAAACTAATAAACTTATAGAATGGGGAAATATATTGACAGATGGGCGAGTAGCTTATCTTTGCTATTAATAACTTCAATCAAGAGCAGGGGTATATTCCCTGCTTTTTTATTTTATTAAATTAGGCATACATTTTATTTAAGTACGTATAAGTAGAGGTGATTTATAAATTAGGAGGTCGATTAATCGATCAATAGGAGGAATTTTATATGGCAAATGATTTAGCGACAGTAGAAGAAGCAAGGGTAGTAGCAGCAAAAGTTCAGGAAATTTTAACTTCTAAGCAAGCAAAATTAGAAGCATTAAAAGAAAAAGGTGAAGAAGGCGAAATTCACTACAGTATTTTAAGTGAAGAAATTGAAGATTGCAAATTCTTGCTTGAGGTGAAACCTGAAGATTTAGCTGATTTTGTTCATAAAGCAGATCGTGTAGTGGCATCAACAACTTCAGGATCGGTTTATGATGCTGTATATGCAATTTCTAAAAAGGCATGTCCTCTATAATGTCCTTATCAGCACGAAACAAAGAAAAAGAAGTGAATTACTGCACAATATGAGGATATTGCGTAGCAGAGGAGGAACTTATATGAATAAGTTTAAAAAGATTATTGAACATAAACGGGAAATGGAGAACATCATTAACGATTTAGAAGGTGCTAAAATTGAGTATAACGGCTATCAGGGTACTGTTATCTCTGTTCATTTGAATGGAACAGCAACTATTCATTTAGAGAATTCCATAGGCATGACTTGGGAAGAAGATGTAACTTGGGAAACACTGGCTAAATGTTGAACATTTTGAGTATTTTGTTGATTAATGAGTTTTAAATAGCAGAAGGTGGGTTAGCAAGGTAACATATCTAATGGAGCCGATAGTAATTAAAAAATAAGGAGTGGTTGTAGGTGACTGAAAAAGGAGCAGAGCTGAAAAAATATCTAGTCAATTTAGAAGAAGGTGAAAAGGTATTTATCGTTGATGTTTGGTGGAGTATTAATTTACCAAATAATCCATCCTTTGATGAAGTGCTGGAAGAGTGGATGTCTGAAAACTTCGGGGATAAACAATATGAATATCATTGCTTAGATGATTTGCCTAGCTATGAAGCTGGAGCAGTAGGTTGTTAAATAAATGTTTTGTTTTTATTAGGGATTGCAGCGATGCGGTCCTTTTTTGTTTGGTTATAAAGCTAACGAATGCTACGTAGGATGAATGGTGTTTTATAAATTTGGGGCAGGTAAACTTGCACATTTGGAGGTTTTTATTATGACGAAGTTTTCTATGCCAAAAAAAATTACGGCATACAAAGAGGTATTGGAGTTGACGCATTTTATCAAAAAAGATGCAAAGCTTAATTTCAGAGAAGAGGCAGAACAATGAATGAAGTTGTGAAGGAATTGAATGCCCTATATGTTTATCAAGAACGTACTAAAGTAGGAGCGGCAGCAGCTGTATTACACGCTACGCCAAAACAATTGCAAGATTACATTACGGATTATGTAACTGCTTCTTATTATGGTCACGAATTAGTTTACATGGTAGAAAATTTGCAACAAAAGCACGAATCGATTTATCGAGGCACGTTTTTTGAGAAATCCTTATTGGAAGTGGGGAACGTTATTTCTATCGGTTCTGATTTAGTATCTACTACAAAGAGCTTAGAAGTAGCGAAATCATTTGCTTCTATTTTGATTGATAATGGGTTAGATGAAAGTATTTATGAAACATATGCAGACGAGGGTGTATTCGATCCTGATTCGGATGATTTTGTACAAAATGTCGAAGCACTTTATGCAAATGTTATTTTTAAAATTGATGAAGTTGAGGGATTATATCTTAATGACTTTTATGATTTTGATCATAAGTTTATTAAGGAAGAGGAAGTATTGATCTATGCTCAAAATATGAAATTCGAGGTGCAGTCTCTTCAGGTGCATAAAATTGTTTCGAAAAAAGATGGTAAAGATGTACCTCTATTATTAGTTGAATTGAAGCAAATTAAGGAGTGTATTTAATATGGGTGAATTAGCTGTACTGGAACAATTATCTACTAAGAAATGCGGTTCATATAAAGAGGCAAGGAAAATCGTTCAAAGTAGATCAAACGAATCGCTATCGGAGTATATTATAGAATATATTACGAACAACGATTTTGGCTACGAATTGATGTGTATTGTTGAGCAGCGTCAATTAAAAGTTCCTGTTTTATATCGAGGCACTAAGTATTTGAAAAGTGAGTTGACGGAAGGAACGGTGCTTAATTTTAATGAAAAGCTCATATCGACATCTAAAGATATGCTGATTGCTGAAACATTTGCTCTTTCGGCTACTACGGATGAAGTGGCAGAATGGGTATATGATCTCTATGAAGATGTTGAAGATGCGTTTCCTACGGTAAGGGAATTTTGTAAATATGTGAATGATTTATATACAAATGTGTTATTTGTGATAAAGGGTGCTTCAGTTTTAGTATTAGGAGACTTTTATGCATATAATCACAATTTCACAGAAGAGCAGGAAGTATTAATTGAAGGAGTTAAGCAGAGTTTCGTTGTTAAGAAAGTAACATTTAAAGAAGGTGTAAAAAATTATAGTGGAAAAATTGTGAAATATTGCGAAGTAGAAATTTCAAAAGTGAAAATTGCATAAATAAAGTAAAGGCTGAATCTAATTCAGTCTTTTTTTATGGGAAAAACGGAATCAAAAATATTTTACTCGCATAAGTTATATTAGTTTTTATAAAAAAGGGGCAATTATTTGCTAATTTCAAAGGAGGTTATAGCGTGCATTCAATATTTCAAGAGTATCAAATCGGTGAAACATTGATTGTAGCAGATGAAAAAGCACTGGATCAAGGCGGCATGATGCTTTGCAACGGTGATGAAGTAAGCGTTATTGGTATTGAAGTTTTTGAGAAAAATCCTCGAATTGAAGTGAGATTACCATATGGCGAAAATGAGTATTTTTATGAGCAAGAACTACAAGGTTTTATTAAATAAGGATTTTAATATTAAGGAGAGATTTTATTATGGAAGCACATTCAGCTAAATGGAGTATTAAACAAATTATTGGTGGTATTAACAAGGGAAATATTTTATTTGATTATCCAATTCAACGAAGCGGTGAGCAATGGACACACAAGCAAAAAAGTGAATTAATTCACTCAATTTTATTTGGATTGCCTATACCAGCAGTTTATTTCTTACGCTTTTTTGAAAAACGTGAAGATTCAGTTAAGCTAGTTCCTGTACGTTGGGTGATTGATGGAAAGCAACGTTTGACAACAGTTCATTCGTTTCGTAACGATGGGTTCGCACTTTTAGAAACATCTTTGCCAATTCATCTAGATGGTCAAGCTATTGAAATTGCAGGGTTGAAATATAGTGAGCTACCTGAAGAGGTACAAGATTTATTACTTGGCGAAGGGATTCCTAACTACACGATTGATAAAGATTTAACAACAGATGAAGAAATTGAGCTTTTATTTAACCGAATGAATAGCTCAAAACCATTAACAATTCATCAAAAAGTTAAGTCATTGATGGGGATTAAATTTTCTACATTGTTAAATGATCTAGGGGATCACAAAACAATCTTAGAATTATCAAACTTCCCACCAGGTCAAATTCGTGATAATAAGCATCAAGCAGCTATCATACAAACAATGATGATTCTTGAGAATTTTGAATATCGAGGATTTTCAGCTGCTGAAACATCACGTTATGCTGAAACGGTAAAAGATGATTTGGAAGGTAAAATAGAAACGCTGGCAAAAGTCGAGCAAGCTTTAGATTATTTAGCTAAAGTCTTTGATAAAAAGGAAAAATTCTTACTTAAAGTAGTAAGTTTCCCGATGACTGTTGCATTGGCGTATAAAGCTATTGGTCGTGGGGTTGAGCCTGATTTCTTCGCATTATGGTCAATTGCGTTTAATGATGCGATACAAGGCGAAAAAGAGGTCAATATTCAAACAAACTATTTGGATTACACAAATTCAGGTTCGACAGACTTAGCAAAAGTACGTGGTCGTATTAATGCAATGCAGGAGCATTTTGATGAATTTATGTTAGTAGTTGCAACAAATGAAAAAGCAGAACAAATAGCATAGAAAAGAGGAAATCAAAATGAAAGCAGTTTGTCCGAAAGATAAGGAACATAAGCTATTTATTACAACGGCACATGTGGTACAGGAGTGGGTGGTAGACGAAAACGGTGATTTTAATAGTGTAGCAAAAGAATGTATTGAAACACTGCATGGTCCTCAAATGGAAAACAGCTGGACATGTAAAATTTGTGGAGCTGAAGCTTCATTATCTGAAGAAGTTTAATTATTTATATTCTAATCAGAAATAACCTTAAATGACTGATAGCTAAGCTATTGGTCATTTTTTTTGGAATAAAGCGAGTAGTAGCAGCATAAAGTATCGAAGATAACATTTAAAAATGGATGTTTGTATTGAAACAAAATTTACAGGAGTGATTGTTGTGAGAGTAGATCTAATAGGATTTAATGGAAGTGCAACACATGGGGGAGCAAAAGAGCAATTTATTAATAATCAGGTATATGATCAAGGTCAATCATTTCGTGGAATGTTGCAAGAATGCTTAGGTAAACAAGAGGTCATTGATGATACAAAAAAGCGAAATTCTGTAGCAACAAGAATGTTAGAAGCTAATTTTATGCCACGTTTAGCAAAACATTGAAGATTTGATCTATACAGATTAAGTCTTTTTTTGTGGCATATTTTTTATTGAGTATACGTATAATTCAACGAATTTTAAAAAACAGGCGTTCATGCTAGAACAATTTAGGAGGATTTTATGGTAAATCAATTGGAAGTAAAGACTTATGCTGTAAATTTCTTAGATGATGAATCTATAAAGTTATTAGAAGAAGTGGGAAATATCATATATCGTTCACCAATTTTAAATCTTGTTTATTTGCAAACATCTGTAAGTCCAGCTGAAATTAAAAAGTTGTCAGGTGTGTATCAAGTGAATGAAAGCGGTGTAGGGCGACTACTAGGAAATGTAGGGGGATTTAGACGTGCAGCGTATTCAAACTGAAGTGTTAAAAGAGGCAATTTTACAACAAAAAAAGCATAATCCTGAATTTAAGCTATTATCCGTATTTGTTAATATTGGCGGAAAATATATGGATTTAGTGTATGAGAAAAGCTCGAATGGGATTGAAACATTGGAAGTCTATTACTATGACACAAAATATAGAGGGAATGGTTCAACTACTTCTAGGGCATGGGAAATCTCTAAAGTGCCTAAGAAATATAAGGAATATGTAGAAGCTTTGCAAAAGCGAATCCGCTATGTCCGAAAAGGATATAAATTAAGTATGCAATTAGTATAAAAGGGCGTTACACATGTTGATAAAAAGTTTGGAAGAAAACACTGTTAAAAAGTGAAGAATTTAGATGAAGGTGAAGTTCCAGCTGATGCATATAAACATTTAACAGGTGGTTCAATTATTTATATTGGAGGAATAACAAATGATGAAAAATGATGATGCAAGAGCATATTTTGTAGAAAAAGGTTTAACGTATTCAATCATTACAGAAGCGTTTATTGAGCAATTAGAAATATTTATTACTGAAGAGCTGAATGCTTATCGTCTTACGGAAAATGGTAAGTCAATGGATATGCGATTACGAAAAACGCTAAAAAAACAAGTGAAAATATTAAAGCGTACAGGGCTCATTTTCGCTTATTTGCGAGTTGACGGAAGTTATTTTCATAATCGTGAAGCTATATCATTTAATAAAGATGGCTTTATTGGATTTGGTGGAGAATTTAGCAGCAATAATACGCAGCCATACCTAAAAGCTTTTGTTCGTTGGTGTGACTTTGTAGCGAGTGAGATTTGAATAATATTGTTTAGGAAGGAGATTATTTTATGAGCGAATGTGAATATAAAGAAGATTCCATGCAGTCGTTAATGAAGCAAGGTCTTGATAAAGCACAAGCATTAAAAGTTTGGGAAGATTATGACAAACAACAAACAAAAGAATATAACGAAACCATTAAAGGTGAAGTTTCTAATTTAAGGATGTGAACTATTTAACATTCTAACCACTAACAGGTTCGTATAAAAATAGATGTATTGATGAAGGGAAGCGAATAAAAGATGGTAGAAGCATGGAAATGTGATACACCTAATTGTAAAGGGTTTGTAGTATTTGAGAATGCAGACTTTGATTTTAATGAAGTAGAATTGATTGGTGGCAAATATGCCTTTACTGATCCACGTTGTTCAGAATGTAAGAAGGAATATCTAGTTGTTCCTCATTATACAGTTGTTTCAAACAGTGATGATCCTGTAGCAATTAAACCAGCTTGTATTACTGAATTTGAACAGCGTGATAAAGAGTTGAAGGATAAAGGTTATCGATATTAATAAAATGGTCTAGTGGCAAATTGCTGCTAGACTTTTCTTGTTTGAAACAGGCATGTTTTACAAATTATCTACGTATAATTCGATATGTTTTATAAAAATGGATATTCTTAAATGGATAATTGGGAGGATTATTAATGCGTATTAATGAATTAGTAGAAGAATTTGGTTTAACAGCGGAAAGTGCCATTGAGAAATTGGGGCAATTGCTAGAGGTCGTAGAGGTTCGTTCTGTAGCACCATCATTTGATGAAGTGGTTCTCCGTATCGATAATGATAACGGTGAGGTGGTATTAGATGTCGATTATAACAATTTAGAAACAAGTGAAATACAATACAATACGCTATATGTAAATGACAAATTGATCGGTAGCTATAGCGTCAAAGGTAATGTTGGTGTAAATCAAATTTACGAAAAAGCTTTTGTGCTATTTTCAGAAGCAAATTGGGATTTAGATCGATTTAAAGAGCTTGCAACAACTCATGATTGGGAAGTCGATTCATCGGCTGAGCACTTTACATTAATACCAAATAAATAAAATGGTTTAAAAACAAGGTATTTATTATTAATAAAACCTTGTTTTTTTATTTTATTTTAAAAAAGCTTTTTGGTTGAAAGAGTTATAACAGCCATTGCTCATACATAGATTGTTATTAGATTTTTAATAAAAAAAGGGGCATGTTTCATGCATAGAGGGAGGCTAATTATATGCTAACAACAGTAGAAGTAAATAAGACGTTTTTTGAAGAAAAGATAGAACAGGTAGAAAAGTTTAATCTATCAAAAAAACAAGCGTTAGTGGCAGATTACATGGTTGATCAAGAATACACAATTGAATTAGTAGCCTTAGTCAACCTTTATAAGAGAAAATTTGAGAAAGTTTATCGTGGAGCTCGCTTTAAAGCAGAAGAAATTTATGAGGGTAATTATATTTCATTGGGTGATAGTTTAGTTTCGACAACCCTTGAAGAAAAAGTAGCTATCCCTTTCGCATTTAATGATGTGGACGATGCCATTATGGAGGCATATGCTGCTGAGCTTGATGATGAAGAACTAGAAGATCTAGTAAATGAATTATACAGTTACTGTGTGTTCGAAATTGAAGAAATAGAAGGATTGTATTTAAACGATTTCTTTGATGATGCAAATAAATACACGTATGAGAAGGAAGTATTATCAGATCAAGAGGGATTAGTTTATAAAATTTTAAAGGTTGAGCCTTTTAGTAAAGAGTATCCGCAAATTAACCGAGTAATTATTCGTAACATACTTAAAGATGATTGATAACGGAAAGAAAAATTATGATGGGATTAGCAGTCGTTAAGCTAAACGAGATAATAATCATTTCTTAGAAGTTGTGATTGATATTTTTTATACTATATAATGATGAAAAGGTTTAAGTTGATAAATTACTGGACCATTTAAGGAATGAAGATAGTTTATATCAAGGAGTGTATTGAGAATGAAAATGGTAGAAGTAGAATTTAGATGTGTAAAATGTGATCGCATATCTATTGAGTTTCATCCAGAAGATACCGATTTCAATAAGTTAAACACAGATTTTGAACATGATTTCGATTGTACTGAACGGGACGAAGAAGATGAAGATGAAGAAAATGACTTATAAATTACTAAGTATTTCTTATTGCACCACTTGTTACGAATACAAATAATAACAAAAAAACTTATACTTCTTGTATAAGTTTTTTTATTATTAGTAATATCTAAATAAAGATTACATATAGTACAAAAGGTTTTTTAAAAAAATGGGGTTTCTTCGGAAACAAATTAGGAGGAAATATTTTATGACACACGTATTAGATTTTTCAGTATTTACAGAGGTTTCTATTCCTGAAAAATTAGAGGAATTACAAAGTTTTTTACGATTAGAAACTGTTTCACATGCCAATCAAACATGTAGATTCTCTCTTAGCGAAGATGGTACTGGCTTTTCTTTAGGATATGGCGAGACAGAAATTGCAGATACGATATTAGGCATTGATTTATTTGTGAATTTTGAACATATTGGCTACATGGAAGATGCAGAAGAAGATGTAGTAGCATATCATTGCTTATTAAACTATATGAAGGCTGGTTGGGATCGTGATGTATTTATCGAAAATGCTCATACCTATTTCTATGGATACCATTTCGACTTCCAAACATCAAAAGAAGAAGCACAAACAATCGTGTTTAATGTTTGGGAAATTGTAAACCGATGGAATAATCGAGCTTCTTCAGATTATGAAAAGTATATTTCAGAGATTGGTGAAGCAGTGTTCAAATATACGTATAATACTGAGAATGAAACAAATGAGCTAACAGCGAAAGAAAAGTTATCTACGATTTATCTGTATTTGCATGGAGAAGTAAAGAATGATTCAGTCGAAGATGCAATGTTAGTATTAAGCCGTTTGCAAGAAGTCGTTTACAAGTAATATGTGTGAGAAAGCGAGGTGTTTTACGCCTTGCTTTTTTTATTGGGGGATAAAAATAAACAAATTGCATATATTTGCAAAGTATTAAACAAAAACAGGTGTTCACTTATGAACAATTAAATTAGGAGGATTTTATTTTGGGTAATGTATTTGAAGCAGCAGCGATTAATCTAGGGGAAGAGAAATTTGATAATGTTGTAGAGGCGTTTATAAATGTAGTAGATATTTCAGTTCAAGTATCTGCTTCAAAAACATACGAGCCGAAAATTGGAAAGGATTGGGCAATTTTTTCAAGACATTCCGATTTATACGTTACAAACGATATTGAAGCTATTAGTGTGAGTATAAATGATGAACGAATTGCTTACCTGGTAGAAGATCTTGATGAATCTGTAAAAAATGAAGTATTGCAAGAGTTATTTAGTTTCTATCAAAACTTAGATTATGACATAGAAACATTTAAAGAGGCAGCGTTGGAACATGCTAATGCTTTCGATTTTATGCAATATGAAGCTTAAAAAATGTATTTATGAGCGGCTATTATAGCTGCTCATTTTTTATTTGCCTATATATAAAATAGTTTTATTAGATTTGGCATATCTTTAGGAATATCCATAAAAAAACATACGTATAATGCAAGGTAATTTTATTAAAACAGGTGTTCAAATGAACATTTTAGGAGGATTTTATTATGGAAAAAACAGAGGCAAAAAAGTATCAGGCAGACAAATTAGCGGAGCTAATGGAAATCGTGAAAATCAAAGCAGTTGTAACAACAAATCAGGAATTTAAGCCTACAGTCGATGAACAAGGTAATTTAGTTCAGAACTATACAGAGCTTGAAGAAACAGATGCAATTGATTCAGTTGATCTTTATATAGATGACGAATATCTCGGCTATTCAGAGAGAGCAAACCCTGATGAAATTTTACAAACTTGCTACGAACTATTTGAGCGAGCTGGATTCGACAAAGATACATTTATTGAAATGTCGGAGAACTATGATTTTCCAGTAAGTGAGTAGTTGTAAGATTTACAGATTGTTGCCAATGGTTTATTAGAGAAGGTTTTAAAAGCCTTCTCTACATTATTTATTTAAAAATTTTATTCAAAAGGTGGATTTTATTATGACTAGCAAATTGATTACTAAAGTAGTAGAAGAGTTAAGAATTGGTGCAAATGAAGAAGAAGTACAGAAGCGTATGAAGGACTTAGAAGAAGGTTTTTTAAATGGTCTTGAAGATTTTAAAGGTTTCTTAAACGAAGATAATGCAATTCGTCATTTTGACGCAATGAGCATTGTTCGTGAATTAGAACAACCTGTTATTCTTCCTCCATTTAAAAGTTCTGAAAAAAGTATTGCATACACTTATAGTGATTACGCTTATAAACTAGGAATCGAATCAGCACTAAGCTTAATGGGGCTTTCAAAAGAAAAATTGAAAGAAGAATTTAATATTTTATTGAAAAATCCTGACAAGTTAGTGAAGATTCATGAACAAGCTGAGTTGATTGTCACAGATGAACGTCAATTCCCTAAAGATATTGGATTGGAAATGGTTATGAATTGTGGTGTAGAAAATAACCGTTTATTCAATAATGGAGATTTATTGACAGTGTTAAGTATCACCGAGCTACATGGCTTTGCTGAAATCAATGTAATTGATCAAGCTGGTTCTGTACATCAAATATACGAGGAAAACTTAACAGGTGTCGAGATCCATAATCGTTTTTACAAGACGGACGATCAGCAATATTTTCGTGAACTGAATGAAGAGGCTTTTGAGTATGTTGAATATCAACAAGTTCCATCAAATGACGATACGCCAAAGTTTCTTGTGAAGCACGATGTCCTTAACTTCGGAGATCTTTCTGAAGAAGAAATTAATGAGGCAATTTCAGGATACTATGAATCATTAAATGAAGTTGTTAAGACTTATGGCTCGCAGTATAAACAAATCGTAGTGGAATGTCATTTTGAAAGTACACAAGACAACATCGTGATTAATAATGCAGAAGAAGATAAAGCATTGGCTATTCTAAAGCGAATCGGTGTGCAAATTGATGAATTAGAAATTGATGAAGCATAATTGCTAGGAGGAATATAGGATGAAATTTGAAAAAGTAGAAAATACAATGTTTAGTAAACAACATTCAGACGATGTGTTTGAATTTGTAGAATATGGTGAAATGGATGAAAATTCTAAGGTTCAATTATTCTTCGTTCGTAATGCTAAGCTAGCGTTTTCTGATTTAACTGAATCAGAAGTAGAAGAAGTAATTATGCCTTATTACAGCAGCTTAGAACAACTTAAATCAATTCATGGAGAAGATTACAAAGAAGCGGTTTTAAAATGCTACTTTGGGGGGTTATCTTCTAATTCAGCAGTACAATATGTTGGCAATAAGCGTATTCAAATTGTTAATGCCATTTTAAATATCAATGCGGAAACATGTTTGCAGGTGTTAAAAGCAATGGGACTAACAATTGATGTACTTGATATTGAAACAGCTTCTATTCCTGAACAGGACTATGTAGCGTAAAAGGGGAAGAATATATGCGTAGTGAAAAGATAAAAGACATTAAAGAACGAATGAATCAAACAGATGAAGTTTTTATACGAACAGCTCGTATGGATATGTCATATCTACTTGATGCTATTACAAGTTTGGAAATGGATTTAGAACGTGCTGAATATAAAATTGAGGAATTAAAGGGAGAACACAACTAAGTATAGCGAGGAAATTTAATAATTTTTTTACCTTGGTGGCAACCTAAGTTGCTGCCTTTTTTTACATCATGTATATAGAAAACAGGAGGACTTACTTACATGAAGCAAATCAACAAAGAGGAATTGAAAAAGGTGTCAAAAAGCCAACCGTTTATGTGTGTAAAAGGGAAATTGACGAAGAATCGAAGTTTTAAAGAGGTAAATGAATTCAAACTAAAAAAAGGAGCATTATTTAACCTTCAATATATATTGGGGGAATTAACGATATATGAAAATGCTTCAAGTTTAATAGCTTATCAAACGACATCTAGCAATGAGATTAATGAACTGCTCAAGAACTATTTCCATTTAACTGAAGGCTCACAAGAAAAGGTTTATTGTGCCGTTACAGCAGAAATGTCTAATATTAATGTGTTCAAAGAGGCAATGAGAGAGGTCTGTGTTTCAGAAGTAAGATTTTTGAGTGTAGACAAAGTGGCTATTATTAAAGCTGATATTTTCGACATTCATGAAATTGTTATGTTTAGTAAGGAATATGAGCGTAAGCAAATTGTAGTTACTAATCAAAATACAACTTTTACGAAACACACAATTGTTGAATCAACAGGATTTGTAGATATTAATATAGATATAGCTGAGTATCCAATTTATCATCATTTATAAAATTTTTACCCTGGTGGCAACCTAGTTTGCTGCCTTTTTTTTATGTTCTAATCACTAGAATGCTAACAATCTTGAAAAATAGTGATGAAAACATATTTAAATACATATAATGCTAATGGATAAATTTGAGATTTGGAGGTGAATGTTGTGAAACATACAACACTTTTAGAGGCATACCGCAATGCATACAAGAAGCATTTTGAATGGGTGGCAAGATTAAATGAGGACAATTATCGCTACTTAGAAACATTGTTAGTCCAATCAGAGCAGCATGTATTAGAGGCGTTGCTTTCATCAGAACCGACAACTACATTTGCTGAGCTTCGAAAATCAATCAACTTAAACAATCCGACTATTAAGATCGTTTACGATTTTGCAGCCGAATATATTACAAATCACAAGGAGGGAAAAAATCATGTTAATTTTTGAAAAATGGTATCAGGAGCAGTATGGTCGCTCTTTTTTATATCAATACGACGATGCAGAACTAGGCGAGCTTTACAAAGCTTATGAAGATTATCGTCAGTCATTTTCTTTTACAATGACATTCAAGGAAGCTTTCAATTTCTTATCTAATCATGTTGTATTTAATGGCACTTTTATGAGTTGTCTAAACATTAAAGCGGAAGAGGATAAGGTTGTTGGACCATATATTGAATTTGAAGTAAATGTATATGTAGGTACAGAGGGTGAGTTTAAAACAGCTTATGATCCACGATTAGATGTTCGTTCCCAAACATTTGAAAAAGGAATTCTAATCTTAGCTGAATTAGTTAAGGAAGCATACGGCACTTCAACCGTAGAGGAAAATGATGAATTGCGAGCAACGCCAGTTTTCAATGGTGTCGTCAAGGAGGTATGCTAATGATCAATATTCTGCCTACAACTATTAATGGAAAAAAAAAGTAAGCTATTTATTGCATCTGATCATACTCAGCACGACACATTTGAAGAAGCAGAATGGCATGAATTTATAACAGATGAATTAAAAATTGATGCATTAGCGTTTGATTTTCCTCAATCTAATTGTGTAATGACACTTAAAAGCATAAACGATTTAGAGAGATTCCTTGCTGAAGAGTATGAGGGGTGTGAGCTGATAATTTTAAATGATTTTGAACAAATGGAATTTCCAAATCGGTACGTTATGATGGAATCAGTAGAGCATTATGGTGTAGAAAATCGATTAGTAAAATACACGATTTCATTTATTGAAATGAACGATTTTAAGCGAACGATGATTGATCAAATTATGTCATTATAAAGCGTAAGGAAGAAGTTGTATTATGCAGCTTCTTTTTTTATTGCATTATCTACTACTTTTCGATATAGTTTAGTTTATACGCATTGACTAAACTTTCGAATAGAGGACGGCTATGTATGTCTAAATATGTATTAGTGTTAAATGAAAAATGGTTTAAAGATTTACTGGAGGATTATGAAGCGGCTTTTAATGAGCTTTCTCGAAAATTAGGCTACTTCAATGAAGATTTGGCTAAAGAAGGAGTTTTCATTAAGTCAACAACGGTAAATTATCTAGGAAACGAGTATCCGTTCCCAATAGCTGTACCATTAAGGCAACTATATAATTGGATGACAGGAGTAGCTGGTTGCCCTGAAGAAGTTGAAAAAATTTTAGAGAATATACTTCAGCTCGTTTGGTTTAATCCATTTGTGGACAATACGGAATTACTAGATGTAAGTTGGGAGCAATGGACAGGTGCTACTGGCTCATATATTGGCATTTTTTATCGTTTTGCTCAAATTTCATTAAAACTTGAACGAAATGAAGAGATAAATGCTACTGATCTAGCAATGATTAGCGGTTTGTCTGCTGCTGCAATCGGAAAACAATTACGAGCAGGTAAAATAAAGGGCAGTAAGACAGCAGCAGGATGGAGTATTGAAGCAATGGAAGCAAAAGGGTGGTTAATAAAAAGAGTAAATTAGAAGGGATCTGTAAATATGAATACATCAGAGTTTAATGATATTGGTAAAGCACTACATGGTTTTATATTGTTGAAAAAAGCTTCTGAAATTGTTCAAGCCTATAAGGATAACGAAGGTATTGAATTTCATGAAATGGAGATAGCCCAATTATTTACCTTGTCTTATCGCCAGTTCAATGAAGATGAATTTTCAATTGATTTGATTATTAGAGTATATGACCGAATTCAAAATGAAGAGCGTCATAATCGAATTATTCAAGCTGTAAAAGAATGGACAGCTGAGAAAAAGATTGATTTAGATTCATTTTTAGAAATATTGCGTACAGAATCTGCTTAACCGAAGGATCGAGTATATACTCGGTTCTTTTTTTATGCATAATTTTAGTTTTAAGAGCGTAGCATGAAGCAGTTATAAAAAATAGGTGTTTCTTAGGAAACAAATTAAGAGAGGTTGTTGAAAAATGAAGCCATATAATTTACAAGAGGTAGATGCTCTTGTTCGAGCTGGTGTTGAGGTGAAAGTTATTGCAACTCAAAATGTAGATAATAAAGGAAATCGCATGATACAAAAGGGCGATTTCTATCTGATCACATGCAATGACGGTATTGTATATGAATTTCTAAACATTACAGACCTGTCGGACATTTTTACAGCGTGCCAATTTACGACTGGAACTACTGAAAGATTAGACAGTTTAAAAGCGTTTATTAGTTCATCAATGCTTCAATATGAAAATCAAATTGTTCAATGCATTATGAATGAATCAACTCAAGTTGATAAAAATTCGCTGGAAGCATTAAAACAAATTGAAGGTGTAAACATCGTACATGCAGACCGTTTTAAAACAGCTTTTGAGGTGCAAACTCGATTACTGCCAAAAGCAGTAGCAGCTGTTAATGAATTAACGGCAGAAGAAGATTATCAAGGACAAAGATCTATTGCATCACTAGATATAGATGTTGACTTCTCGATGTACGATTTTTACCACAAAGTAGGATAAAGGGGAAATTAAAATGGAATTTAATCAGGAATTATTTGAGATTTTATTGAAATGTGAAACACATATTTATTCTCGTCAAGAAGGAATTGAACTCATTGCATTTGTACCATTTGATGAGTTAGAAGATTTTACAAACGCATTGTCTGCTTCAGATTTAGATGAAGGCGGTATCGCATCATCTTTAGTTCAAGAACATGTTTGTGTAGAATTGCAGGATTTATTTGAGTACAACGATTATCGCATTTGCGATTATGCAGATTGCTTTTCTAAAGATGAATTAAAGCAATATGCAGCTGAGATAGCTACATTTGATGGAGATAAATAAGTAGGATGGCGGATTATTCAAGGTAAATAATTTGAATGGTCCGTTTTTTTTATGATAAACAGGGCTTTATTTAATAGGAGGTTTCGTAATGAAACAAGTGGCAATGAAGTATATTATTGATCAAATCATAGTAGGAAATGACCCTAAATTTTTATGCGTAGAACCATTGGATATTAATGTTGCAGATGGACAAAGCGATTTAATACGTGGAGGCATCTATTACGCAACATTTCATGAAAGCGGAGGACAAAATTTAGTATCGTTTTACAATTTAAACGATTCGAAACTTACACCTTTCATATTAAATGTCACTAGCATTCATGACAACACTATCCTGGAAAAAAGATTAGATGAATTGATTGGTCGAGTATTTCGCCATATTGAAAATTTAGACGAAATGATTTCTACAGTCATTGAAGATCCCTTTGAAGCAATTTTAAATAAGGCGATCCGAATCGAAAATTGCGTTAATGAATGTAATGATAATGATGGATTTCATTTCTATGCTAAAAATGCTAAAGAAATTATTATGGCAGTGAAAGTTCGCTATTTCCCAAAGATAGCAAAGCGATTCAATGATACGTATACAGAGGGCGGTTTGAGAAAATTTTTGATAGATTGGCATATTGACGCTGATTTAGCTGAATTTAGTTTTTATCAAGGTTGAAAAATTGGAGGATGAATAGAATATGAAACTAATGAATTTTAAAAAGGTATTGAAAGAATTTGAGGAAAGTTCAACAAATACTGTTCGATTATTAGCTACACGTACTCAAGTGGTAGAAAATGAGCTCAATATTATTAAAAATGGAATTACCTATATTTTTTGCGTGCAGCCAATTGAAGCAGAATCTCATTACGTACTAATGAATGCTTCTGATTCTAAAAATGGAGATATGCCTTTTGCAGTCAAGATGAGTGATGTTAGAAATGGAAAAGTTGATTGTGAAAACATTTTCTCTAATAACTTTTTATTAGTTGAGGGACATGATCGAATTGTTTGCGTATTACAGGATCAATCAAAATCAATTGTCAACATCATTCACCGTTTACGAGGAATAAAAGATGGCACAGCGATGGATAATGGAGTAGGCGTTGATATAAATTTTAAGGAAATTGATAAATGGACGTATGTAATTGAAATTGGTGCAATGCATGTGCCAATAATTGCACAGCAATTTCCCGATCATTTATTGGATGAAATGGATGAATTGGTGAGTAGTGGTTATGTATTTGATATTGATGTGGAATTAGCAGATTATCCATTCTATCACGAAGGCAGAATGCAATAGGGAAGAGGTAAAATGATGAATATTTTAACATATGAGTTCTTAGATAAAGCATTAGCCGAAAATAACAATGAAATATTAGTCATGGCAAGGGAAACAGCATATTCATTTGCTGGATACCTAGATTTTCAAAAGGGACAAAAATATTTTTTATGTTATGACGTAGCAACAGACATGTATTGTATTATGTTGCCAAATTCTGCTCGTAGTGTCGTAAAAAAATATCGAAAGTCTGATACTTCAAGTGAAGGGGCTTTGATGCGTCAGTTCTTCGGGTATGTTTATGAAGAAGTATATTGCCTTATTGAATTTAATGAGCAAATTGAAAGCTATTCAAACGCTATTAAACAATTTGTGGCTGGCAATAAAAATGCAGATTTGTTCATAAGTGATGATTTGCATTGGGTGATTCGATTAATGTCTGTAGACATCGATGAATTGGCTCGCAAGGCTCCAGCACGTACAGACGAAACCTTGTTTTCGGCAACACGTACAGGAATTCATTTAGAAATCGATATTGATCCAGCTGAGTACGAATTTTATCGTCAATAGATTATAAAGGAGCAGGTATTTCCTGCTCTTTTTTATTGAATGAATGTATGAGTATGTACGTAAAATATATGGATTTTTATTAAACATGGTATTCTTTGAAGAATATGGATCAGAATGCTCTATTGGAGAGGTGTAAATGTATGAAAGTAAACAATATAGAGATTCCAACAATTGAATTCTCTGACCTGTTCCATGTAGGAGATATGGATATTTCAGAAAAACAACGGAATTCGTATGAAGGAAGCGGATTATCCGTCAGTGATTGTCCCAAAGTTTGGACACGTATCGCTCGATTAGGTGGAAGAAATACGAATCGTTTAACAAAGGAGAAGGGCGTTTTTTTAAATTATCACGTTTTAGGTACAGCTCGAAAGAAAATTAAGAAATGGGGCTTAGAACAAGGTTTTATCGAGAAACAGGATATATATCTTGTGCCAGGTATGAATGAAAATGGAGAAGAATACTATATGTCTTTCACCAATCCTGAACATGCCTATGAAGAATACGCAGAATACTTAGAGTATAGCTTAGAAGAGGATTTGACGCTTAGTAAAGAAGCGGTTTTAAATAACCTTAGAAAGAGCGGCTATAAGGCAATGCCGAAATTATTAGAGGTATCCATGCGTGACCATATTGGTTCAATGGAAACAATTAATTTATTGGTAGTGGCATGGGCTGAACAATTTACAGAACTAGATGGTGTGCATTGGGCAGATATTTTAGATGAAGAAAATTTATCAGCACCTCGAAGTGTTATTTTTAATAACAAGGTGAAGGAGTGGAAAATTGAGCTGATGTGAAAGTATTAGAAGTATATAAATAAATATTATTAAATAAAAAGGTAGGATTCTCCTATCTTTTTTTAATTTGTAATTATATTTCAACAATCACATACGTAGGGTAAAGCAACACCTTTAATAAAAATGGAATCTGTTTTTAAGCAGATATTGGAGAAATATTTTATGGATATACATTATTAATTAACGATTGATGAAGTATTGAGTATTCGAACGAATCAGCTATTTCACAAATCGAAGGTTGGATTAAAAATGTTTATCCAGATGATAAAAAGGCGTAATAATAGTTGATACAAGGAGATGTTGATGATGAAAGAAACAACAGTAAATGAAAAATTTTTAGAATTTGCAGGGAACTTTTTTAATGTCCATGATAGTGAAGATGCTATTGAATTAGAAAGCTGGACAAATGGCGGAGTAAATATGTTTATCGTTATTTCCAAAAATGATGAAAAACCGTTTGATGAACAAGTAAGTAGCTATATTGAATATTTTGATGTTGATGAAGAAGTAGAAATCCATCGTGAAGATCAAAAATATCGAGATAATTTTTCAATGACAGAATCTATTCAAGATTTCGAAGCGTATAAGGAGTGGGTTGAAGGAATTTTAGAACAATACTATGGTGTTAGTCGTGGGGAAGAAATCACAGACGAAGAATTCTTAGTATATGTGAAAGATCACTTCTTAAATGTAAGTGTAGAAGAAGATGAAGTGCTGCTAGAACAATGGACTGAAATGGGTGAAGCGGTACACGTGGAACTTGTGATTTCTGACACTTCTTTGTTTAAGCAATTCAAAAGTTATGTAGACAACTTTGACGGAGAAGATTCTTATGACTTTGAAGAACATAAGCGTTGGCTGCAATATAGAATTATGGAATTGTTAAGCGGTGAAACGAAGGAATTGCCCGATACACGTCAGTTGTATGTAATCTATACAACAGATGAACATACAAGTCGGGATTCTATGCGATTAGTGGGGATAGTTGATACTTCTAAGCAACTAGCTAAAGCAGTACGAGAATTACTTATGAATGGTGTGATCGGACATGAAGGTGAGCAGATCGATTTAGAGGACTTATTTGATTTCGACGCTTTGAATGAGATTACTTATTTACATGTTGTTAAAACAAACCTGAATCATGTTGAAAGGCATGGTAGTTACATTTAAAATTTCAAGACAGTACAAATAAGAAGAGAGGATGATTAGTATGTCATTTAAGGATAAAAATGGGGAAACAATACTTGTAAATACTCAAGTTCAATATGAAGGAGATATTTATAATGTAGAGCAAAATCCATTTTCAAATCAATTAGTTATTGACAATGAATGTGGGCAAGAGGATTTATCGAAAGTGCATTCTAAATGTGAAATCATTAAATTGTAACCAGCTAAAACTAATAAAAAACACTTTGAGTAGTCTTAGGACCAATCAAAGTGTTTTTTTTATTGTTATTGAGCTCTTGTGCTTCTTTTATTGAATAAAAAGTGATTGTCCTACATAACTTGTAAAAGATTTTATTAAAAAAGGAGTTCATTTTATTGAATATATTTGAAGGGATGATTTTTTTATGATTAAGAAAGTTGTTTTTGATAAAGCGTTAAAACGGGCTTTGAATGGTGAAAAAGTGTCTATTATTTCTAGTAGATCGGTAACTAAAAAGGAGAAATATATTTTCAACAGGGGATGTCGCTATTTTATACGTGCTGTTCATGATGCTTATGAAATTGGATTGATTAAGGATGGCGTGTTTGAAGTCCAAAATCGCTTCACATTTGTAAAGTATAGTGATCCATCGGAATATAATCGATTGTTAGAATTATTTGCAACACGCTTTCAATTAGATGAACAAGATGAATATGTATTTGTTCGAGCGGTATTTAGTACAGAAAATGAATATGTAGATAAAGAACAATTGTTAGCTATGATTCATGCTCACCAGCTGGAGGAAATATCAAGAAGTAGCTATAGTGATAAAAAAGATGGACAAGTATTTGAAATGTGTGAGATTTATTATCGTGTAGATATGATGTATCTTTTTAAGCTTTGCAAAGCATTACCTGATTTTCGAGAATTGAAAATGTTAGATGGTGGGAAGTCGTTATTAAAGTCAGGTATTCAGCTTGAGATTGATATTGATGCAGCTGCATGTGATTTTTATCAAAACTAATAGATGTTAAATACGCCTGAGTACAGTATAGAAGAAGATACGAATGGCTTAAATGTTTACATCAAAACAAATATCGAGGTTGATTTTGATATAGCAAATTGAGAATTTTATCACAAGTGAAATGGGGCATAAGCTTATGAAAATATTAAATTTTGAAAAGGTAATGCAGAAGGTCGAAAATGGAGAAGTTGTTGAGATGGTGGCATATAAGAATTTTCATTACGATGGGGATTTCAATTTGCTTTATTGCAAACAAGGACATTGTTATACCTTTAGAATGCTAGATGAGTATTATGCAATACTGAAGCCACATGATAATGGTATGGAAGAAACGGTAGTTGTATTTAAGAAGGATCGTTATCAAAATGCAGAAAGAGCGGATTTAAAACGATTTATCGAAGATTATTTTTGTGAGCCACTTCAAGGTGATGTGTTTGTGGAAATAAAGAAAATAGTTAAAAGTTCAGCTGATGTGGATCATATTAATCAAGGTTTAAGAAAAATCCACAATCAACACGAATTTTCTATTTCGAATCGTTCTAGTATTAATTTGCCAAATGGTGAACAAGTAGTATGTATTGTTGGTCAAATTAAATCTTCTAAACTTTCGGCAATATGTGAAATATTCAGCGAAGTAGTTAAAATGGATGAAAAAATTAATACAACAGGCTATACAATATTCTTAGATGTAGATATAGCAGAATATGATTTTTATACAAATGGAATATGAAATGCGGTCATTAATGTTGTGAAGGGTTGAATTTGATGTTATGGATCAGTGAATGGAGGAAAATACAATGAATTTTGAGCGTGGAGATAGCGTAAAATTTGGAGAAAAATGGTGCGAAGAACATGGACGAAAAGAACTTATAAATCAAATTGTGAAATTTTCACCACAATGGTTTGAAGATGATAATGGTCTTTACACTTATGACGTAGAATGTCCTGGTATTTATGATGAAGTGAATAAAGAAGCTGATAGTATCTATCATCTATTTGGTAATAATTTTGAGAAATTTATGGATTGTGAACTTGTAAAAGGCACAGCTATAGACAAAGAAGAGTATCAAAAAATAATTCAAGACAAAATAGAAGCAGAAGCAAAGCATTGGGATGAATACGTGAAAAACATTTAGAAAATTTTACTCAATTGAACAAAATTTTTTAGTTATTCTAAAAAGGAGAGAGATGAATGGAAAGCAACCAAAATCAAATTAAAATTAATGATGAAGTAATTTTTCGAATTAAGCCTTATTACTACGGTGCATTGGGTGAATACCACGATGGAATAGTAACGGCTATTTACGAAAATGGTGTATTGGTTCATTACTTGTACGGTTACAAATCTGAATCTGACATTGTAAAATGGGGAGATATAATGATTGTTGGGGATAAAGAAAACGGAGAATATTTCAGAATTTGCGGATATAGTGGTAGAGGTAGAATACTAAACAAAGAGATATTAAATACTTAGTAAAGAAAAAGAAAATTTAAGCATTTAATCAATTGTGTAAATACCAAACTAATTCTAGAGAGCGGCTTTTATTAGCTGGCTCTTTTTTTATATTGGCATAAAAAATCATAAAATTGTATTTTCCAGCATAGAATGAAATAGTTTTTATAAAGAAGGATTTTTATAAGAAATATTTTATTGAAGGAGCATTTATTGTGAAGATTTTAAGTTTTAAACAATTATTGTCATCTGTAAACGAAAGTTCTGAGCCATTAAAACTCATTGCTATTGCAACTAGGGAACATGAGTTAGTTCCAGGGCAACTACACTATAGAGTAGGTATGTCATATGAGTTAGAACGACTAATTAATGGATATGTTTTATTTGAAGTAAGTGAGAACGAACGTAAAGCGTGCTTTGCTTTCTTAAATTCTCAAATGTATACAGACGAGCAAAAACAAGCATTTTCATACGACATGGCTAATCAATTTGCATTGCCACATGAAAATAAACGTGCTATTTGTGAGCTAGTTTTAAACGAAGCAATTGTTTATGACAATGAAATCGACAAATGGACAGTATTATTATCTACAGGTCGTGTAAAGGAGTTAAGTAATTTTACGCAATCAAATGGCGTAAGACGCATCATACTGGATGCACGATTAGGAAGCTTAAAAGAGATTACAGATATATTTCCAGAATATGAATTGAAGAAACGAGGAAGAAAGCACATCAAGACTTATTGGAAAGCATCTGTTGCAACATTGCATGTAGATATAGATACAGCAGGTTATGGGTTTTATTACGCATAAAATACAGAAGTTTGGAAGGGAACATTTTAAGTGATTAGAAAAGCTGATTTTAAAGAAGTTGTTAGAGGTTATTTGAATGGCGTGGGTTATTTTGTAGCAATTGAAAATTTAACAGAAGATTCTTCAATTTATTCAAATATTAAGAAGCTGAAAATAAAAAAAGGATGGATTTATCGAATTGAGCATGTGAAAGATGATATTTATGAGCTAATTGATTTTCAATATGGAAATTCATGCTTGACGATTGTAGGTGAAAAGCTAGGAGAACATATTTTTGAGCATTATTTACGATTAGTAACGACTTTGCACGAAGAAATATATGCCTATATGGAGCAATCATTTACTAAAAATCAGCTGAGTAACTTGAATGAAAGTAATTTTGAGTTTATCTATTTGTCGAATGAAGAAGTTGTTGTAAAATTACGATATATGGATTTACCATTGCTTTCTGATTACAGTAGAGAATATGTGAAAAATATGGTTATCCCTGTTTTGTGTGCTTCAGTAGTAGTTCAGGAGTATAGAATTGAGGTATCTCAACAATCAGATGTACGCACAAAGGCTGTATTTGATTTTAATGAAGAATTAGCAGCACTAGCAATTTATCATGAGGGAAATATTGAAAGAGTGTAGACTGAAATGGGGAATACATGGGGAATACTTGTGGAAATGAATTTAGAATAATGAATATGTGAAATTAATCCTTTATAGAATCAAATTATCAGGAGGGGTAAATAATGAGTAATAATCAGGATGAAATTAAGAATGAAGAAGAAATTGAAATTGTGGAAGAATTAGATCCTTATGCATTAGATGTGATTAAACGACTGTATGACGGAACAATCAAGGATTTGGTAGATCGATGAAATATTTATCATATGACGTAGCCGTTAAAATTAATGAAAACTTAATTGATAACTATAGCAATGGTGAAATGAAGGGTGTCAAAGAGCCGAAATTATTAGATAGTGCGATTCATCGACCATTCCAATCAATGTTTGGAGAATCCCTTTATAAAGATATTTTCGAAAAAGCAGTTGCATTATTTGAATCCATAGCTAAGAATCACTGCTTTTATAACGGAAACAAACGGACAGCCTTTGTCTGTATGACATATTTCTTATTTATCAATGGACATGTTTGCGTATTGAATGAAAAGGTAGCAAGCAATCTTACGGTTGATTTTGTAACTGGAAAGGTTAAATTTGAAGAAGTAGTTCAGATAGTTCGAGCTAATTCTTATCATAAATAGAACATAATCCTGAAGCTAAGGAGTGTGTTTATATAGGGGGAATTGAAATGAAAAAGGTAGTTATTTTTAAAGTAGGAGAAGCAGAAATTAGAATTGAGGGTGGGATGCCTCAATTAAGTAGTATGTCGCAAGAAGGCAAAGATGTAATGACGATTAACAATGCCATTGCAGCACTTAATAAATCATTGGGTTTTGATGTATCCCAAAAATATCCGAATATCAAAGAAACTGCGAAAATCATTTAATACATTTTGGTTTTACTCAATATTACGAGAAAATTGACATGTCATAGATCAATTCAAAAACAAGCTATTTCATAACGTTTGAAATTAGCTTGTTTTTTTATTTGATTATTAGTTTGGAAAATAACAAAAAAGAGCTTTCTTCCTCACTCACTTGAACGGACTTTCAGGAATCGATATGGGTAATCAACTTGATTTATTTATTTCAGTTCGTCTAAAGTCAATGTCATAGAATTATAATTTTGTTTAAGAATGCTCATATTGATAGAAAACGAAATATTGCGATATTCTATTTAAAAATCGAAATAGGTAATTAACTTAATTCACTTATTTCAGTTTGTTTAAAGTCAATGTCATAGAATTATAGTTTAGATTAAAAATCCTAGACTTGGTAGGAAAT
Organism: Lysinibacillus sp. UGB7; assembly: GCF_049058285.1. Lineage (NCBI taxonomy): Bacteria > Bacillati > Bacillota > Bacilli > Caryophanales > Bacillaceae > Lysinibacillus > Lysinibacillus sp. UGB7. Next base: position 202,728 of record NZ_JBMGUV010000001.1, on the reverse strand, counting down.
TGCGACTATAAAAATGGAATATATATAAGTTATTTGAAGGAATAAAAGCCTCGAAATTATAATAGTGAAAGTAAAAATATGAGAATAGATTTTCCTTAATTATACATAAATTTTTGCTAAATTTCCATTTATCTATGAAACAAATGCTTATGTAGATTGAATAAAAGTTCAATAAATTTACTTTCCTAGTATATTTTTATATCCCAATAAAACTAATTATTTCAAAATAGTGCTTAACTAAAAAAGGTGTTTGATGGTTGTGGGATAGATTGAATGATGGAAATTTCTGCTGTATAATGTACTCTATCAAATAATCAAAGGAGGTTAAGAAGAGTGTGAACAATATGGAATTCAGTGAGTATATCAGGCGTATAAAATGGGTAGAACATGATGAATTAAACCTGAAAATTGTTGATTCTGTTGGGGTTTTACTATGTATTAGGCTAGAAAAAAATTCAAATCATTTTGATGCTTTAATCGATCATATTTATACTAATTATTTCAAAAAGGTTTCAGTAGAAAAAGTATATTACACTCTTTTAGAAACATTAGTAAAAGCGATTATATTAGAACACTGTAAAAACAAGACGCAAATTGAAATTATACATATAGAAGATGTGTACACTGGAGAAACGGAAATGCTCCTAGTTGATTTTGATGATGAAATTGGAAGTTGTGTTTCAGATTCCAATATCACAAATTTGCAATGCAAAGAAATGAATATAGGTTTCAAAAAAGCTTTTATATCAGATAAAGTACCTATAAATTTAGAAAACATGTATTTAATGAATATTTGATCTAATATTTTATTTAAAACCGATTCCTAATCACTTACACAAAATGCAGATGATTAGGAATCGGTTTTTTCTCTTTTCAATTATTCTTCAGATCGCCTACATTTTTACAAAAAATCACCCGAATTAATAAAAATAATAAGAACGTGCGTTCCAAAAACATTAATTCTACGCCCAATGTCACAGAATTGGGATTCCATGACATTGAAAACGATATAAGAAAAGCGTACAATAGGTATGTACGCTAGTCCTTTAATTTGCATTGATTTGTATTTTCTGAGCATGGTATATAAAATGACTACGGAATGTTTTTTTTGTAAAGCTGAGAACGGTTAAATCAGAAGTTTGTTTGTTTGAGTTAATTAATAGATTGAATTTTCAAACCGTAGTCCTTATTATAATAACAAATGAGATCTTAGATGAAAAGAATATTGAGCAGGAGCTGATATAATGAATCAAAAGTTGTCATTTTTAGAAGAAATAGATGCCCTACGCATGAAGTATGAACAAAGGCTGCAACGTAGCAAAAGTGACGATACAGCGAGGACATACAAATATGAAGTGCGTAGATACATACAGTTCCTGGGGGAACATGAGCTGGAGCTAAATCAGGAATCGACACAAGAATATATGAATCAATGCTACGATAAAAAGATGGCTGCCGTTACGATTAACAAGATATTTAGGGCGATTAAAAATTTTGCAAAAGAGATTGAACGAATGGATATTGTAGAAGATATTCGGGTGGTGAAGCCGCCCAATCTGAAGAATCAAGCACCGAAGTCTTTACGTGAAATTGAGCGTAAAAAAATCATGAATGAGGCACAAGACGATACATTGAGAAATTTAGCTATTATTACCGTATTATTAAATACAGGAGTACGTGTATCTGAGCTTGTTATGCTTGATCGTAGTGATGTGATCATATTAGATGATGAAGGTGAAATTAAAGTTCGTCATGGTAAAGGTAATAAAGAACGTGATATACCTATTAACAAGAAAACAAGGGATGTTTTATCAATGTACTTGGAATCACGCACAGATAAATCTGTAGCATTGTTTTATGGACGTAAAGGTGGACGCTTAGGCAAGCGTGGTGTACAACATATTATGGCAGATTACGGAGTACATGCTCATAAATTCCGACATACATTTATTACAGATTTAGTACGTAAACAATTCGATTTAGTTTTAATCCAAACTTTATCAGGACATGCTTCAATGGATATTCTAAGTCGGTATGCTCGCCCTTCTAAAGAAGATTTACAGGGAGCTGTTGAAAAGCTGTACAATTAAAATGTTATCAAGTAAACATTCAATAAAAGGCATTGTAAGAGGGTGTTTCGTTTCATATGATACGGACACCTTTTTATTATTGCTTATACGCTATCACTCGATATTCTAACGAACTAATTCTATATAAACGTATGTGTTGGTAGGTAATGGCTCGCATTATATCTCAATGCGTCATATGAGATTAACTTCAAAAGTTGTAAGTTCTTTAAAACCCTTTTATATAGGGCTTTAAAAGCATTTTATCTCAATGTTACAAGTATACTATTAATATTGAGATATTGGAGAATTTTTAAGGTTTACTTCAAAAATTATGAGATACTTCAAAACCTATTTATATTGGGCTTTAAAAGCATTTTATCTCTCTATTTTAAGCATACTATTAATATTGAGATATTAGAGAATTTTCAAGGTTTACTTCAAAAATTATGAGATACTTCAAAACCTATTTATATTGGGCTTTAAAAGCATTTTATCTCTCTATTTTAAGCATACTATTAATATTGAGATATTAGAGAATTTTCAAGGTTACATATATGATTCACATGCAGAATAATAATAAAAAAGCCGATCCGAAATATCGAATGGCTTTAAATGCATGATATTAGCTAGTTAATGTATTTTTACAACTTGTCATTTAGGTGGAATAGCCTATTTGATTACTATTGCCTATTTAATAATTTGTTCGGAATGTTTAGTAATTTATTTTCTATTTTCAATTTCTTTTTCCATCAATTCAATTTTTAAATCGACATTCTTCCATCTATTCGGTCTGTATATTTTATCAGTTTCTAACATTCTCTTAATTCTTTTAATCGAATTGGTATTCTTTTTAAAGAGCCAACTTTTGTAATTAATAATGTCTTGCTCTGTTTCTAAATTGTTAATAATTATAGACATTTTATCACCTCAATTTTGTTTTAAACCGTTTTGACGAATCAACTAAAATCCCTCCAAATATGCAGCTATAAGCCGCCCCTATTTTGTAAAATACAAGGCATTATATGCAGAAAAAAAGCCACTCATAACGAGTAGCCTTCTGCTAACAATGCTATTTACTCAAGGATTCTCCATGACATAATGGTTGGTGTAATCCTATGCATAAGTTCAATTCTTTTATCTTCTTCAAAATGAGAAGTATATTCTTCTTCAAATGTACACAATGATATGGCTGATGGCACGTGAGGTAAAAATTTGAAAGCTTGCTCAGGATTCATTGTCATAGAAATGGTGCGTTCGTCAACAACAACACACTTTGCATACTTATTTCCATGTCTACTAAATCTAACTAGATATTGACAATCTTCTAGTTGGGCATTTGTAAAAATTGCCTCCATATTAATACGGTCATGGAGTGGTATGCAGCAATCTTGGAGTACATCTAAATGATGTCTAAATTCATCTTCGTTAAGATCCTTAGTAAAGCGTTTTCCGTAACCTAGAACATATTTTCTCTTCTTTCTTTTCACGAAAGATCTTACAATGCAAATTTCGCCCATTGTTATCGTTTTAGGGTGTTCTAGTCCAGTATCTTTTACGTTTTGAGTAATTAAAAAAAGAAGCCCTAAAATATCTCCACCTTCATGTTCTAATTCCTGCTTCTTAACTGCTTCAAGTAAATTAATCATAATATGCCTCTTTTCACCAAATTTATAAATCATTATACGTTGCATAGAAAAGAGATATGCTGGTATACGACATGTTTTTGACTGCAAAAGAGTAGTAAAGGTATGTATGTAGCCCCTAGATAGAGGCTATATTGTTTAGTTGAAAACTACTTAAATTTCGAATTCCATTATTAAAATCCATACACTATATGTTTGAAAGGTTAAATTATGCTGTCAATACAACAAAAAAAGCCGCTGATAAGCGACTTTTGATGTTATTAAGCAACTTCAATTGTTAGATGTGATGGTATCTTTTCTTTGATATATGCATATTCCTGATAAGCATTTAGTTTACCATCATAAATGATACGCATTAAATAACGCATAATTGAGCTTATACGTGCAGCTGTATCTAGTGTAATTTGGAACAAGCCTTCTTCTAGCTTTTTGATTTCGCCATTTTCACCAAACAATTTTGCAATATACACGCATTGTTCTTCCTTAATATCACGAACTGTAATATTGATACGAGTATCAAACTCATTGATGAAGTCACCATCTAACGAATTTAAAGCTAATTCTAGCCCTTCTTCGTTAAATTTTTGCATATAGTTTCCAACAATGTTCCATGTCGTCATTACATAAGCTTCTGAAGCCTCACAATAAAATACATAGAAACGTTCACCAATATATGCACTCGGTAAATTACTTTCTGCTATTTGCGTTGTGTTTTTTGTAGACACCATCCAAAAATAAGTAGTTTTACCGTTATCCTTTTGAAATTGCTTGTATGCTTGATATAATCCATTCATATTTAAAGCCCCTTTTTTAGTTCGATTTGATTTCAACTTACTATATGTCCATTAATAAAATAATATAGCTCGCTTTTGTCATCTTCATCTGATTTCACTTCAATGTGTATAGCGGATTCAATCAGCTGAGATAATACGTCCTGCAAAAACACATCTACTTCCTTTTCACTGTTTTTTAAGCAACATTGAAATGCCCAATAGCCTGTTTCTATATCAAACACATGTCCAAAGCCATCAGTAGCAATTTCGTCATGAATTAGCCAGCCAGTAGGCATATATGCTGAACTGCCAGTGGGAATTAGTGAAGCACGCTGAAGTTTAATAAAATCAGTTGCAAATGGCATTAAGTCTACAAATTCATCAAAATAAGCATCTTCTGCATTGATTAAAGAAATTGCCTTACGATAAGGCTCTTTAATAATCGCTTTAACACGCAACCCTTTTATCAAGATTTATCCACCTCAAATCCTGCTCCTTGCATCAATTTGATAACCTTTTGTTTTGCAGCATGTACATATTTAAAGTTCATTTTTTCATAGATACGTGGTTTTGGATTATCAGGATCATTATCCTGACAGCCTTCACGATTTAATTGGTGCTGGAATCGATCTTCGGGACACCATTTTAAACCACCCCACGCAACCCATTTAGAGTGTGAGCATTCTACGTTCAATAATTCTAATGTAGTTCCTTGATTGCGACACATCCAAATATACTCATCCACCTGCATATGCCAGGGCTTATATGAATCTCCAAATAGCATAACTTTATCTTTAAATGTTATTCGTACCGTTTTTCCCATAATTTCATTCACTCCATTTGTATGATTTCAATTTAACTTTATATCTTTTGTCCTTCAACGTAAGTGTTTACATCTAAACTTTCAAGAGAATTAGAAAACTATCATATATTCAGCAATATCAATATCTATCTCTACTACCTCATTTAAGTCACTATATCGAATATTGGATTCATCAGCTTCAGGCTCTTTTTCAACCATTTGCTCTACTAGTTTTTCCACAAAAGGATGAATCGCCCTCGTATTCGGTAGTTGATAGATTGCTTGATAATTTCCGTATTTACTTTCTTCAGTAATGTGCATCATTACATAGTTAATACCTGGAAAGGATGCTTCGAAAAGTCTACGTTCTTGCTCTTGAATATGCTTCACTAATACATAGAGCGGTTGACTATCATCTAGTTTAAATCGCTCCTGAAATGCTTCTTTATGAATAGCCAAATCATTAGCTGTCCATGAATATTCGTCATCCTTTGTACAAGCTATATAAACTTTTTCCTTACGATCATATATAACTGATACAAAATCACCTATATCTACTGCTGGTAATATAATGTTCTTTTGGTCCGAATTTTTAACAGCTACCAATTTTAGAGATTCTGTTATTGGTTTTTTAAAATAGGCAACGATTTTTTCTGTTAAATACAATACTGTCATCTATTTACCTTCCTTTTCAATAAACTAAAATTTGACATTGTGTTTAGCTATCTATTGAACACAAACCATAATCTACTGAACACCCACAGCCACCAACATCCATTACATCCCACATACTTAGTTGCATAGCTGTTTGTTCAAATTCTTCTAATGTCATGTCTTTCATAAAGCTAAATGGTTTATTGATATTTTCGCCTTTGCTATTTACACCAAAGTTTGCATTTTTGAGATATTTATGACCATCAATAATGTTTTGTATCTTGTCAGATTTCTTTCCATTCGTTACAAATTCCATTACGTCATCTCGCAAATAATCTTTTGAAATACCTTTTTTAATGGCTGGTTGTCTTACATAACGTGCGTATTCGCTTAATACAAGTTCTTGTTCTAAGAGCTCAAAAAAAGTCTTTCCATCTTGCATAAGCAAATTTTGAAAGTGACCTTTTCCTGCTTTCACACATCTTCCTTTGCAATTGTTATGTGCAAAATTCATTTTGTATAGTCTTGGTTCCTCAATGCTATATTTTTCAAGATAAATATTTCTATCATTGATTTTTTTAATTAGTGGAAATTGCACCTTAAAGGGTTTCCAATTAACAGCAATTTTCTTTGGTCTGTGCATTTCTTCCCACCCGATACCAAAGTAAAGTGTTGTATTTTCAAAAAACTCTTCATCACGTATACCATGAATGCTTTGTTTTAAGAAATCTTTGTTATACCAATATTCAACTTCTGGAATGATGCCTTTTTTCAAAAATCTCATTGCAACTTTGATTTTTAATTCAGTGGAACAAATTCCAGCACGATTGTTTGCTAAGTAGCGTTGTTGGACCATTAATTGTGGTGGTGTAATACCTCTACTTTGCACTAATAATGGTAATTTCAATTTGTCACTCACTTCTTTATTAAATCTGTATAAATCTTCATCTTCCCAAAGCGTGTCATTGAAATATAGTACAATGTTGTCATTTGGATAGTTTTCTTTCACCCATGCAGCTACTGCAAAGGATGACTTGCCACCTGAAAATTTAACGATTCGATTTTTCATATCCTCACTCCCTTTAAGCTTGTCTGTGCAAAATTAGCTCCGTTTCAGCAATATCGATGTCGATAATGAAAGTTACATCGATCATTTCCATTATCATAAATCTTTGGCTTGCGTTTTTCTTTTCAAGATAGCGTTCGAGTGATTCAATTACTCTTTTTAATAGGAAATAGTAACGTACAGACAAAATGCCTTTTGTTACTCCATTTCCTAAATCATTTTGCATTAATAGTTTTAAGCCGTCCGTTTGGCTCATTATTTCAGGTAAATAATCTTCAACAAACGGTGTTGGTAGGGTAACATCGCAATAAATGACTTCATCGCTATTAAAAACGAACTTTTGCAAAAACCTTTCTGTTTCTTCCGACTTTACATTAAGCGGAATTTCAACATGCATAAAATCTTCAGGATCAAATAGTCTAAGCACATCGCTATGCTTGCTACGTTTGATCATAAATTCTCGTCCCTTTGACAACGTTTTTCCTCCTGCCTCAACAGAATCAATGTATTCTTTTGCATATAAATACTTTTTACGTTGTGCGTTTAATGGATCACTATAAAATTTAAATAATTTATCCAACATTGGTGTTTTCATAAAAAAACGCTCCTTTTTTTCTATTTATGAAAGAAATCATATTCAGCAAGATCAACGCTTGTATTAATACAATTGCTCAAATAGTCGTTTAGTTCAGGCTGATTTTTAATGAAATGTAGCTTTTCAGCACAATATTTGCTGTATGCACGTGCAAAGCTGAAAAATACTGAAATTCGTTTGCACTTCATAATCATTCTTATCTCTTCTTCCGTTTCATGGATTAAAGCTAAACGCTTAATGCGTCCATTCATAAATTCCATATATACAGGCTCACCTAATAAGTAATCCTCATAAAATCTACGCTGCACAAAAACCTCAAAATAAAATGGCTCTACATTTTCTTCTGCAATTGGATCGAAGAGAAAAACATGTGATAGAAAATGCGTTAATTCAGTATTTTCTTCAAACTCTTCAAATTCAATCAATAGTTGATTAGAAAAGGCGATTTTAAATAATGGTTTACCTTGTTCTCTATCAACCACCACATATAAAATTGTGCCAGGATGATTTTCAGCAAAGTTAAATGCTTGCGGAAGCGGCTTTGCTACACATAGACGTAATTCTCCAATAGGATTTATACAATCTCTGTAATATTGTTGAATCTGTTTTTGAATTGTCATAGTCTAACTAGCTCCTTTTTTATCGATGTGTACAGTGAAATTCCATTGGATCAACATCGATTACAAACATTGTTTCTTTCAATGTTTCTCGATGCATCACAACATCTTTATTTGGCGTAGTGTATAAATAGTTTCTCACCATATCAAAGATGGATTGTAAGGAAGGCGTATAGCTTGCCTTGATCAAGTAATGTTTTGAATTTCCTCTTGTATCCATTTCAATAATTTTCAGTCCACTATTCGCTTCTAAAACTTCATCTAACTCTAATTTGCCCTGACTATATGAAATAGGCAGTTCTAAATAGCAAAATATTGGATTTTCATCATAAGAAATAATGAAGTTGTCGAGGAATTCACTCATGCCAGCGTGATCTGACTCATGAAACATGGCGATTGTTTCCTGCTCGCCTTCTTCGTAGCAAATATAAGATTCAGATGCTGGTAAATAAGTAAATCCAAAAAACATAGCTTTTTGACCTGACATCTTACCTCCTTCTGCTCGATTTGCCCTAAAATCATCATGTTTCGCCATCAATCCTAATGTATACGTAGCCCGATTTTGTTCTGTAAATCGAGATAACACCTCTTTTAAAAACTGACTTTTCATCTACTACAACTCCTTATTGGCTCAATGAGCACGTTTATTACAGCAAAAGCTGTCCCATTTTTATAAATGTTGATGTACTTTATGCATCTAAAATGGTCCTCATAACAAAGAATAAAGGCACTTGTCGTATGACAAGCACCTTATGATTACTCTACAATTTTTCATAAACTATCTGTTTTGCATATGAAATAAAAAAACACACGTTGTCGTGTGTTAGATAATTTTTATTCTTGATGAAATGTGATGTATTCAATGATTTGTATTTTCTGTTCGTCTTTCAACTCTTCATATTTTTCATCTGTTAATACATAGCGAGATATTCCTTCTTGAATATCACGAACAATTGTCTTTTCTACAGCTTCCATATTGAGTGTGTAATCTGTATACAAGCGTTCTTGAATTTCCTCATGCTCAACAATTTCATGATCAAGGAATAGGAAATTTTCTAAATCTTCTTCTCCGTTGACATAGAAATGTATATTTGTAGCCATAAGATAAATAGATATTAAGTATTGATCAACATGTCCTTTATTATAAGAATGTTTGCTTCGTATATATTCTTTCATAGAATATGTAACACGTTTTAATTCAGGATCATATGTAAATCCTTTACCCATTTTTTGCAAGTTCAATATAGTAGTTCCCTTCTGTTGCTTTGCTTTCGCCTCGAATAAAAATTATTGCTTATCAGGAATTTGGAATGAAATGCATGATGGATCAAGTAGATTTCTTGCCATTTTAAGATCTTCAGGATCGGCTAAACACATAATAAAAGGCTTGTCGTATCTGACTTTATTCACATCCACCATATATAAAAACGGAACATCCGCATCATCCACAAAGTATACTTCAAAAACTATATCAATAAGGTTTTTCAGCACCATCCCCTTATTAGACATAAACATTGCTGTAGAAGTTCCGTAAAGAGTGATCGATTCCTGCTGCTTTAGATAGTTTAACGCTTCCTCTAAGGAAGGTAGTACATTTTTGCTTAAATTGTAATTTTTCATTAAATATCTCCCTGTAAGTGTTATTTGATAGGTATTTGTAATCTTAAAAAAGCTATTATTTGTTACCAAAATAATACAGGACACTTTTGATAAAATCAAAAAGTATCCTGTAAATAAAATTATTAAATTTCTACACCACGTTTTTTTAGTCCAGCAATTGTTTGGTAGTGACCAATGAATCCAGCAAAATGTTCCGAATAATCAAATTCAGGTGTATAGCCAGTAATACCACCGATTTCTCCATCAACAATGCCGTAAATGGCAGCTTCCTCTTCCCCTACTTCATTATTTTTAAGTGCGTTAAACGCTAAAATCAATTCATCTTTCACATCAGATGTTAGCTCCTGTACTTCAAAAACATCTTCTTCTATTTTTTCATTAAAAAGTTGACGATAATGTTCAGCGTTGGATTCATGGAATGCACCTGCAAACGTTTGAGAAGGCTTGTAAACAAGCATTTTTACTACTTCTTCATTGATCCAATTTAATGCATCAACAGCATTCATAGTTTCTAAATCCATGCTGTACGCTTCTATATCTGAATCATCTTCATATAGATTTGGCGGAATTAATGTTTTAACAACTGTAGCATCTAAAAGTGCTGATAATGCCGCAGTGTCGTTAAAAATTGAAATTCGCCCTTCTCCTGATGATCCTTTTGCAACTTCATTTAATAATTCTACTTTCTCTGTCATAATTGACTTCCTCCTAAAACGTGTCTATTCAATGATAGATCGCCTATTTTTTAAAATACACTGAAGCATACGTAGGAATTTACAAAGTTATTCATGTAGAAGTCTTGAACTTAATTAGTTTTAAAACAAAATTATTACGAAAATAAAATAATAATATTATGTAAACTAATGATAACGTCTAAATCTAACTAAAATTAGAAATATTCCTTCAATTCATCTTCTTTAATTACACGTTGCAATAACTCAATGAATTCTTCAAGAGAAGTGATCTCATATGTGTGTTTTAAATAATTCAGCTTTACACCTTCTGTATAAGTTTTAATAATTGTATAGATAACAACATCTTTTTTCGAAAGGATGTGCATTTTTTTATAGCGATCCCATATGGCACGCATCGCCTCTATCTTTAATTTTTCAGTAATTATTACAGGTATAGCAGCCACCCCCCATTCGATAGTTCAATTCTTTTATTCTATTAAACACACCAATTCTTCATTCCAAATAAGAATAAATTTTCAAAAATCGGTATAAGTTAAAACAGGTTTTAAATAAATTAGGAAGTCATTTAATGACGAACTACAAAGGAGTTTTTATTATGTTTTGGTATACGAAGGATGAATTAATTGACTTATATGAGAAAACGCTAGGTAAGAATTACTACGGTGACAATCATATAAAATGTCCTGTCATGATTTTAAGAAAAACAGAAAGTATGCTGCCTTATGCAGTTTCAAAGGCTGGCATTCGTTCGGGAGAAATGGTGACTGCATATGTAAATCGAGAGGAAATTTATTTTGAAAACTTTTTAGGTCATCATATTGTGAAGGCAAAGCTTGATACTACGTTAGGAAAAGAAATTATTAATTGCCTAGCATTTATCGACAAAAATCCTACGCAAGCATTTTACACATTGCTTGTCTATCCCGATTCACTATCTATTGAGGCAAATAAATTAATTGATCAATATGCAGAAGTGGAGAAAACAGATCTATCAGCTGAAGATATTGGATTAGATGGTGTGACTGCAAAAGCATTCTTAGTTAAAGCAACAATTACAACGAAAAAGAAGCTTTTTGGTGCTTTTTCTAATTTGAGCAAACTTGTAGAAGGAGCGGATTCAAGAATGGTTACAATTTTACCAAATATTGAACCAGCTGAATATCAATTCTATTACCGCCATTATAGTTGAAAGGAAAGATAATGATGAAGCGTGTGGAGTTAAAGAAATTGGCAGAATTATTAGGTCCTGAAAGCGAGGCATCCTATCAAGTAACTGCTTATGCAAAAGATAAAAAGGTACGACATATCAGTGATCTTAATCAAGAATCTTTTGTACAAGGGCTAGTGCTTACCTTACAAATTGAGCATAGTAAAGGTCGTTTAACCTTTTCGTTACTTGATTACAAAGGGAAGCCTATTCAAATTGGCGGCAGGTATAGAACAGTGGTTAATTTCTATTGGGATAAGGTAATTCAACGACTATTTGTTCATTATGAAGAGCAAGAAATGACAACTATCATTCTTGATTTTAATGTGTCAGGCAATACGGATGAATTAAATCGAAAAAAACACGATGAAATGTTGATAATTTTTAATTCATTACGGTATGCACCATTATTAAGTGGCGATCCAGCAAGTTTGATCTACGCAGCGAATGTTACCATGCGTACATTTGGAGGTATAGCATTAGCTATTGAACAAATTGATGCTGGAAGAGCTGTAGAAATATTAATTGAACAAGATATTGCTGAATACGAATTTTACTCAAAATAAAAATGAAAGCTAAAGGCTACAATTGGTATGCTTATAGAAACAGGCGTATTTGAATTAGGTTATTTTAAAGGCTATTCGTAAGATGTGGTAAAATCAAATGAAATATGAAATTGTGGAAATGTCGATTTGATTTGAAAATAAGGAGGAACCAAAATGCACGTACAAACAAATGAAATTCACACTTTAAATATGAAAGATCACTATAATTCCTTAAAGCGTGAAATCGAAGTGATTGAGAGACTAAAGTTAATAGAGACATCGGCTTCATATGGGAATGATCGTTACGATCTAAAGATGTTTGACAACACAACTAACATTTTTTATTCAGTGGAGGCTTACAACCTTAAAAATAAATCAGTGGTACTTTTAGTATCAAAGCTTAGAGATGATCATGCAGATTACTATGAGTTAGAAAATAAATTTGATGATTGTTTTATGGAGATAGACTTTAAGGATTACGAGGATAAATATTTACCATTTTTAATTAACAGAGAAGAAGCTAAATTATTGATTGATAGTATTACTAAATGAAAGAATCAAAATGTGGAATAAAAGGAGATAAAATAATGAAACGTTCTCAATAGAGGGCGTTTTTTTTATGTATAGAGAGAAGTGAATAATACACTTCTCATACTAAATTATTTCCACTTAATAATTTGATTGTGTCTATTAAGTTCTATAGATTGGATGCCGTAATTTTGATGATCGGGACTCAATTGAACAAAAATCGATAGCATATCTGGATTTAGAATGTTGTCTATAGAGATACGTTCCTGTGATGTAGCAATGGTTGCTTTAGATGGATGGATTTCGATTTTTCTTTCACTTACAGGAATGTCCTCCATTACATAAATATTACCAACTTCATCAAAATGATGCTCTTTTGCTTCAGAATTCAATCCATCGATTGTTAATCCCTTCGTCAATTCTTTAACAAGCGTAGTTTTTCCCACTCCAGCTTTCCCCCAAATATAAATAGCGATTGGACCAATTGCTGTAAGCATAGCTGATTTGATGAACTCAATATCTGCTTTGTCGAATTTAGTTTTAAATTCTTCAATTTCAATTTTTTTTGTAATTAAATTGCAGGTTATTGAAACCATGCTTTCGGCTGAAATCCCTGCAACTTCTCGGAATGTTTTAGGGATTGTTACCTGTCCTTTTTTATTTACATCTGCTAAACATTTTAAAATACTCATAGAATGTTCACTCCTTTTTCTTAATTGTTTTTATATGATTAGTCTATGCATTTAAAAACAAATTACTACTAAATTATGAAAAAAGTAAGAGAGAAGTAGGGATTTTTTAAAAAAAATAATTAGTAATCATTCAACAACAGTTAAATCATATATGAAGTTTAAAGATAATGCCTTGAATATCTAATTGAATAAAATGTCGTTTTTTCTACAAGAATTCGACTATATTCCCTTTTATGTTCGGGCATTGCTCTGCATAGAATAATAAAAACAAACAGATGGAGGTGAATATTGATGAAAAATTATGCATTGGAATTGACGGATCAACAAGTGGAATCTTTTGTAACGCAATTATTTGGCGGCTATCATGAGCTATTGATTCATCGAGTAGCAAATAAAGTTTTTACTACAGTACGCTATGAGTATGGATTAGGTGAGCGTGGAATCGTATTAAGAGATTTTGAAGTGAATGTAATTGGCAATGACTGCCCTTCTTACAGCAACTTATATCAGGCATACATGATTAGTATTTTTGGAGAGGCTTATGAAAGGGATCTTAAAGAATTGAATCGACAGGTAAAATGTTCAGCTATTTGAGCATTTTGCCTTTTTTGTTGGCATGAATAATTATTTCCCTACGTACATTATAGAGTTCTCTAGTAAATTAGGACATTTAATTAAAATGATATGAAAAAGGAGCGATTTGTTATGACGAATCAAGTAGTTGAAGGAAAAGTAGGAATTGTTGCAGGAGCAGAAAAAGTAGTATGGCGTTTGCGAAAGGATGATTTTGTATCAGTTATAGAATCTACAGAAGCTTTAATTGAAAAAGAAGAATATGAAGAATTTTTCGATTTAGCTAAATCAGATTTTGAAATTGAAGCAGTTTCGGATTATATTGATGCATTTTTAGGTAATACAGGCTTTACAGATAAAGCTAGTGAGCAATTTGCTAAAGAAGTTTTATCATATAGTGTATTATCTCAAAACCTGCCTGAAAATGATCCAGCAGATACGATTTACACATTGAAGCTAAGTAAGTTTACAGATCACTTAATTCAAAAATATAATGTAACACTCGATGAAAGAGAAACGGCAGCATTAGCCGCCTTAATCATTGAAAAATTCAGCGTATTTGAATGGACGGAATATGTCGCTACATTTATCGACATTAATGGCTATCATTCAACGAAGAAAGATCGTCTATGATTAATCGAAAAAAGCCAGCACATGTAAATTGTGATGGCTTTTTATTTGTTTGGAAAGAAACTTTTAAATGTTCATGTAGGTTTAAAATAAAGTTTGATCAAAAACACCTCTTAAACCCACATCTTACGTTAAATTAATAGAACCCGTTTTGAAAAAAGATTGATCAAAACGGATTCTTCCTCTGTGAAGTATTGTTTAATTTTTATAAAAAAGTTTGATCATTTTCTGTGATCTAATCTTCAACAAATACCTATCCCTTTTCCTCTCTTAAAATGCAGGTATCGGTTTAGTAGCCTTTTGAAATTTTGAAAATGATGATTTATGAAATTGATTCAGTTAATTTTAAACATAATAAAAAAGCACTCTCTCAAGAATGCTTTATAAGTCGGGATATATTGTGGTATGTTAAACTTTATATCTATCTCAAAATATTGCTGATACCTGTTGAAATAAACTTTCTTTAATCAGCTTGATTTTTAGGATGATTTTTACGATGAAGTTCAGTAAGATCTTTTATATAATATAATGAATAGTCATCGTTAATATCCACTTCAAAAAAGTAATAATTTTTAGTTTCTATATCTTTAACTTCTATTTCAAACAAACCCATTCCTCTCATGTAATCGATTTCTTCAGATTTTAAATTTTCTCTAGCAATGCCATAGTTAGTTTCAATATAGTTTTCCACATAGTTGTATACGATAGCGTTTCGAGATTTAGAATTAAAATAATTGTAATTAACAAAAATAACTACTATACAAAATAATAGATTAAAGATAATTATTTTTTTTTTCATTTTCCTCTCCTTCCGCCATAATTAATAATTACAATTTGTCAAACTATAAAAATTCGATTTTAGTGTCTTTACCTACCAATTTAACAATAAAGAAATTTTACAATCATACAATTAGTTAATAATTAATAGTTATTAATTAATAATTATTAATTATTAATTGAAAAACTTACCATTGTTATAATTCCAGAGTGAGCGTCATAGTTTATATCACGTACATAACTATTAGAACCTAATGTTTGAACTCTTAACAGTGCACCTGAGGATGCAGAATAGATATATCCAAGTCCAGGTGTCCAGTGATAATCATAATCATATTTTGCATTAGGTTCCCATTTAGAAAACCATTTATCAAACTTTACTGCAACCGGTCTATTATCATCTATTTGAGTCTTATATGAGAAAAAATTATTAAAACTACTTGATGATGCTGAATATCCTCTTGCAATCGCTTCATTTTCTAGACCTGAACGCACACCATTTACACTCATACCATAGAAAGTGCCACCACGATTAGCATACATGCTATTAATAAATGCCCCTCTAGTTGCATAACCACTTTTCCAAACTTGTAATTTTGATTTACCTTTTGAATCATGCCAGTACTGTAAAATTACTGCCATAGTAGTTGGACCACATGCAGAACTTTGGTAACCTGATTTAACATCTGAATCTTTTTGAGAAAATATAGGAGATGACAATAATTTCGAACCGTATCCATCACCCGTAGAAGCTTTAGGATTCATCAATTGAATGTCTAAATCTTGTATAATTTCATTTGTCGAGAGGTCTTCATCTTCCGATTTAATATACTCTATAATTTGATTTGTATCATCAGCACTAACTATACTATAACCACCAAAATAGTAGTAATTTTCATCCCCTAATTCAAATACATCTCCATTACCTTCTCCACCTAAAAGAACTGCTGAATTTTCTTGTGTATTGGAAATAATAGCGAAATATTCTTGACCACTTAAACTTTCTACAACATAATATTTCGCAATGTTTCTTCCATTAATATCAAAAACTTCTCTTTCCGACGTAATATTAAAGTCTGAAGCCTCTAAAAAATATCCAATTTTCATATAATCATTCAATACAATAATCGATTCAGACGAAACTACTGACTGATTTTGTTCTTCAACATTGGTATCCTTATTTTCTTCAGCATTTGCAGTAGTTACTGTTAAAATTGAAAATAATAGTACAACAAAAAATATTCCCATATACCTCTTCGAATTATGAAACATTTTGAACCCTCCACCTTATAGTTTTTTTAAACCTTAACTAAAATCGAATTTAATAGTTATAGCCTTTATATTACTTCTTTTACAATTAAAAGTAAATTAAGTATTTGTTACATTTATGTTCTCTTCTTACAACTTTATTTTAAACAGTACATCTTTTTTATAAACGGTACGACTTTATTTCAAATCAACCGTTCATCTTTGCATGTTTTTATATCTTTTCTCCTATCACTTACAATAGTATATGTATTTTTATAAAAATAAAAAAAGCAACTAGCATTAGTCGCTTTCTTTCATTATCTTATTGTTTTGGATCATTTAAAAATCGTCTGAATCCGCCAAATACTGTTTCTAGTAAAATCACTGTTCCGATAAAATGAATAAGGTCACTGAAAATGAACTTCATTACATCTAACATAAATTATTCCCCCTGTACTTTCAATTTTTCGTATGATTGGACTTCATGATAGTATCCTGTTGTGAATTCAGTAGAATAGAATCCGATTCCCGATGCAGCCGCAATATGTTCTTTCGTGCTCGTTCCTAGCGTTTTCTTGTAATGATCTAATACAATATCAGTCGTCACATCAAACGTTGCTTCTCGCCCATCCTCCAGCGTCAAAACATTCCAAAAATGAGAAGTACCTGAACGAATAGCGGATTTAATGCCAGCTTCTTCAAGTAAAGCATCAGCTAGAAAAGAAAAGCCGTTACAAGCAAGTTTACCTGTATACATATTGCCTACTAGCATATTTTTATAGGAATTTGCTGTATATTTAAAATTGTTATACATCCAGTCATAGACGTTGTTAATTGTTTCTAGCTCATTTTCACCTTTTAATGTTGGGACAAGATCTTTGACGAATGCATCTGAAGCTTTCTTGATTACGTAAGCTGAGTAATAATCGTTTGAAATATCTGATACTCGTAAATTTTTACCGATCTGCTTAACACTGTAGTTAGCTAATCCTTTCGTATTGGGATTAATATCGGCAACAAGTCGAGATTCACTTGCATCATACATAGATTTTAGCTGTTCTGAGGTAAAATGCTTACTTTTAACAATCACTTCTTGTGGCAGATCTTGATAGATACGCTGCACGAATGCACTCATATCTTGTTCAGTATCGATATACACCTCTTCACGCTCATTTGGCTTAAATGCCTCTAACTCTTTATCTAGGTAAAGCTTAAATGCTTGCGGATTCATGGTGTATTCAGGGACTTTAACTTCTTCTACATCTGTAAGAATAGAATCATCCTGCTGAGTTTTTTTTTCCGTAGCGGCTATCATCGCATGATGAATTCCTTGTGTGATGAATTTTTGAGCATTGTTTGAATCAACTTCCATATTTGTTACTACTGCACTTGCCATTAATAGACTTAGCATATTACATTCCTCCAAAAAATTAATATGCCGTATGCTATACGTCGTCAGTGCAAGATATAAAGAAAAACATGCTCTATATAATAAAGCTATAAATGAAAAAAAAGATACCTCCGATGTACGGAAAGTATCTTTTAAGAAGGTATTACTTCATTTCTTTGGGCATTCAGAATGAGTGATGGAATACCCTATTTAATTACTATTGATTACTAAATAATTTTGACGTTATGCTGAGTAAGTCTTTTCGCAATTTATGCATACATCATCATCGTAATCTACGATATTAACGTCAGCTTCATTGTGATTTGTATTACATATAGAACACATTATTGTTTTATTCTCATACATATAAGGATTCCATTTGCCTTTATTACTTCATATATTATTGTCGTTAAACACAAATATTGCCTCTATTTTCAGTTGTAAATGATTTGCTAACCCAAATTAGCCCTTCATGATGTTCTAACGTTTCATAATTGTTCCACTTATTCACGTTATTTCCTCCTTTTACTCATTAATTTGATTCAAATGAGTTTATATATCCTCAACTTCACAGTCATCTTCTTTAAACGCTATTTCAAAAGATTTCTCCCAAAAGTCAGCTCTTCGTTCTAATTCTCCATCTGTCATTTCTGATAAATCAGGCATTGGAATCTGAACAAATTTTTTGTTCCTTTGAATCAGTTTTTCTCTTTTGTTCATCATTTTCGATTGTTCCTTTCATTACATTTTGGTTCTAACCATTTCTTCAGCAGCAATCAATTCAGGAATATTGTATTTGATCCCCATCTTAATAGAAATAGGATCAGGTTTAATCCCTAATGCTAACTTTGCTAAACCATCAGCAATTTCATTGAAATCCTCGCCTGTATGAGCATCTACTTTGCAAAAGATGATCTCAAGCCCATGTTTTGAACATTTCTCTTGCACCCAATTGTGATAAACCTTTGAGCTGTTCGTATCAAGCTTCCAAAAACCTGTTGCATGATTTGCTACGCCCATGTAGTCAAAGAAAATAACGATTTTTTTATGCCCATTATTAATTGCATAAGCAATAGCTTTCATTGCTCCTAATAATTCTCCCCCAATTTGTCGTTGAGCACGCATTTCTTCGTTGTTTCCAACACCCATACTGTAATGAACGATGTCATCATTGTACGTAATAACTAATCCATAACTATAGTTTTCTAGTGTACCTGAGTAGCTACCATCCATTGTACAAAGGAGAATATCACGATTTGGATACTCGTTATCCTTTTTATAAATGAAGTCGCCTTCTTTTTTTGGTGTAATGTCTGCTAAATACTCAATGGCTTCATCTTCAGTAACGAAACCAGCGTATTCAACGGCAACACCATGATCCTTTTTATTTATACCGACAACGAATTTTTCCGTTTCAGCCCATGTCCGATAGATTTGATTAATAATTGGCTCACCTTTCTTAATATCAAATCCTTTTTTTACTGCATAAAAATTCTTCTTCGGCTTTTTTGCCATAAAATTTTCATTCCTCTCAAATGTCCTGTTTTATAAAATCCCTATATACTACTAAGAGATTTTTAAATTTATTCGCTTCAGGAAAATTTTCAAGGATATAAGTAAGAGCCTTAGAGCGTTTGCTGAATTTTTTAAACTCAATTTGGATACCATGCTCTTCTAGTTTAATCCCTTCTAAATACGCTCTAGCATCAGACCAGCCTTTTACAATCTGATTTTTAATTATTTCTCCTGTAATCCTTGTCGAATCTAGTACGAATAGCTGAGTTATTGATTGACCATTAAGATACGCAACTGCTTCTTCTTTTGTATTGAAGCCTTTGTATTCAGGAATAACCCCATGTTCTGCTTGATTGATAGTTAGCACGAATCGTAAAGCGATTGACCAACGTGAGAAAAATCTATAAATATCTAATTCTTTTTAATGAATAATAGTAGTAAGATTAGGATGAAACGAGTATTATAAAGTATAAGTTTTTTTAAAGAAAAGTTTTTTCCAATGGGTTTCATCCTAAAATAAGTTTTTTCTAATAGATTTCATCTTAAAACAAGTTTTTGACACGCAATGAAGGTATCTGTTTCTTATACAGATGCCTTTTTTATTAAAAAAAAGCGTCATTTATAGACGCTTTACGGATATTTCTATGAAGCTACAGCCGACTTTTCTTCTTCTTTTTCTTCTAATGCAGCGATAATTAGTTTTAAATAATCTTTATGATCAATTTTTACAACAGGCTCTACATATGTTTTGCCATGTTCTTTTGCACTTGCAGCACGTTTTGCTACAACATCTTCCGTTTGTGAAGCATCTTTTACTCCGTAGAATAAACGATCTCCTACCCATTGTGAAGCAATCAAATTATTTGAGCCAAAAACATCATGTACCTCAAACGGATTAAAGTTGATTTCAGGTACGCTTAATAAGCGAGCACTAATATCTTTGTATGGTTTTGAACTTTTTCTGAAAGCATATACACCATTTCGATCTTCATTTTTTACTAAATGCTCCTGCGTTAAATCGTATGCGTCACTTGAACCTAAGAAACCAAATTTATATGGACCGTAATAGCGAAAATCATTCCCATTGAAGCCATATGCCTCGGCAATTTCCCCAATGACCATGGATAGTTTCTCATGATAGTCACGTTTTTCTAATGAATGTTTATAAAATATACTTTCCTGGTCTACTTCGTATAAAGGTGCGTCCAATGTTTGCATAATAACATTCCTCATTTCTGTATGTTTAGTTGTATTTAAGCTGCCTTCTTTGCAGCATATCGACTAGCTAATGCTGCCCCCAACATATCACCCATTGCGTAACATTCAGGGAACTTGTATTGATATTTTTTGAACAATTTAGGTGATGCAGAATACAATGTCGTCCACGCACTTTCCCCACCTGCCAACATTTCCCCACCAAATTGATTATATTCTTCTCGATAAGCTGGATGCTTAACCATAAGATTCCACATTTTTGTAATGTGGTGATGATGGGCAAATGAACGATATGCTAATATGCAAGCTGTTCGAAATGCAGGATCTACATCACATTTTGCTCGTAAATCCTTTCGGAAGGATTTACGTACTTTACGAAACTTAATTTTTACCTTATTTCTACTCAAAAAACCACTCCTTTCCTAATTTAATATGCTTTTAAGAATTTAATTAGCCCTATAGAATTGTCATTTCCATATTCTAAAGAATCTATTAACTGATCATTAATTGTGTCATCGTATTAATTTGTTGAAACATTTTCTTTCAACTTCATTTTAGCTTCAATTAAACGATCTACATTGTTCAAATCTAATTGTTGAGGCTTACAATGTTGGACTTTAAAATACAGCCAATTATAAATACTTTGACTTGCTAGTGGTCGAGAACCAATATCCATCATTTCCTCCAGTAGCCACTCTACGGATTCTTCATAATTCATTTCAATCGCTTTTAATCGATAAAGCTTTTTAAATAAATTAGCTAAGTTACTTTGAATAAGGCGTTTTGTTACATCTTTGTGCTCCAGTAAGTAAATTTCAGCCATGATAACTATTAGAGGATTCTCATATTTGCTAAAATGACCTTTTAAGCACAAAATAACCAATTTTTCGTTATTTGTTAGCATGTATACACTTACCTTTCCCTATCCTAATATTTCTTTCACAAACGCAATTAATTGATCTACATCTGCTGTAGTTGTCGATTTATTAATAACAAAGAAATCTACAGACGTATATTTACTATATTCGCCATTACCTTCATAAACATCAGTAGCTTCAAATTTCACTTGTAAATTATCAGTGAGTGAAATTAAGAAGATATTTGTCCCTGAGCAATGAGGCATACATAGTTCTTTTTCAATACCTTGCTCATGTAAATAGGAATTTACAGCGTCAATATTATTATCTGCTTCATCATCTTCCAAAAGCCATTCATACTTCGGCAAACGCTCTCTAAAATAACTGCTCAATTCATTGTTTAAAGGCGTTCTAATACGTTCCACTAATCCAGTCATAGATGAAACTAAACCTGCTTGTTCGGCACGCTGTAGTAAGCCCCAATCATTTATTTGTATAGTCACTCCAATTCCTCCTTTATATGTTCTTTTTCTTTCAACCATTGACGAAAAGGTTAAATAAATCTCTTAAAGGAAAATAGCGATAGTTGTGTAATTTAGACCAAACAGAGAAAATCTTCTTTGCATAAAACAGACGTTCGTCACCTAATATGTTTAACGTTGTCCATTTTCGGTAGCCTTGTTTGTTCTCTTCACTCTTTCATTCGCCAACTTGGTACACCTAATATTGTAAATATCGTTCACACAGAAAGTACGATACACCATACATACCATACAAGTGATTCTGTAATAAATCCCATGAACATATATTTGTTCATTACTTTCTAATGTACAACATCTACATATGGACTAAAACATGAAACCCATATGCAAAAGCTGCGAGAATTAGTACGATTATAACTATCCCACTAATAAATAAAAACGTTCCAAACTTGTCCGTTTGCATGGAGTAAGCACCTACCCTTATCGTTATTAACTTACCTATACATCAATTTCATGTTTATTGTAATAAACCCTCTTTTCATGCAGCAATGTATATGTTTTTCTAACCAAAAAACTTATCTAAATGCATTAATCATCACTTTTGTTTCTCCTGGCGTCCCACAAAGTAGTAGCCGAGGTTTCCGAGTCGTTATTCAATTCTTTCTTATTTTTTGTTAAATAGTCCTATTAAAAAAAATTCCTTTTCAGTTATTAGTTAGTTACTAAACTCCTCAAATTTTATTTCGCAATTTTGTAAAACACTTTGTAAAGTATAACAATCGCTTATCTCATAGGAATATCTTATTTTTTTGATTGGCTTTGCTTAGTACGCCATACGCTAAATGTACGAATCGCTTTTTCTGTTACTTCCTGCTCATTAGCAGCTGGAATTAATTCGAAATGTGTATGGAAAAGCTTTTTAATGTCATTGACTTGCTCTTCATAATATTCATGAGCTGCCAGGATCTCTTGTACGCCAACAACAAATCCAGTCAAATTGCCGTCTTCGTGTCGAATACGATAAATTGTGCTTTCAAGATTTAGGAAAGCATTTACTTCCTCCACCATAAGTTCTTTATTAGCAAATGAATTTTGTAAGTTAAAGATCATGCCATTTAATTCATTGTCGTTACGGAATTCAGGATAATCTTCTTCTTTCAGAATTACGCATCGTTTTAAAAGTTGAGCTACAGCCGACTTCAATGCTTTCTTGTCACCCTTGTTTGCAGTATGAATTTTTTTAATATCTGCAATAAATACTTTTGCGTCAATCCCCACCAAATGATAAGGCTTTACAGCAGCTTCTACGTCTTTAAACGTTTTGATCACTTTTTCATCGATCATTAATGCAGCCATTGCATCATAGTTAATTGCTAAGTTATTTTTTCTGCTTGTTGCTAATAAATTCATAATAATTACGCTCCCTCGGTTTTAAATAGTTTATTTGAATGTGCCATCTCAAATGACGAATATGTGAATATAAATAAAATAATATATATTTGTCATATAATTTAAGTAAATTATAATTTACGTTATTATATTTATTATAACGTATTTCAAAGCAAATGCAACGGCAAAATACTAGAAAAGCCTAACTTTCTCATGGTTTAGAACCTAACTTGCAAAATAAGTGCAAATAAAAAGCTACGCCTTTTTTAGACGTAGCATGTATATATCTATACATTTAAATTTGCTCAATTAGTTCATTAACATGTTTAGCATGTGAAAACATTGCTTTTACCTCACGCATGAATGAACCAATTTCATCTTTGAATCGTCTATCTCGTTCGTATAGGCTACTGATTGCTACATATTCTGCACGCACTTTCTCGATTTTTTGATCCAACTGTTGAACTTCGGATTTATACTGATCTTTCTTATTTGGTTGTAAAATTGAAAACCATTTTGCTTTAAAGCCACCCATTACGCTCTTAGCAGTCAAAAGATTAAAATGTTTCTTTAAATCTTCCATCTCAACAGCTAATTCATTGATATAGCTTTCTGCATCCTTTGAAGCATCCATAATTTCATTACTGAATGAATACTCGAATGTAGGTAAGATTGAAAAGTTTAAAATATTACCCCAAATTTTCGTTGCTTCCAAACGCAATGAAATAGAAAAGGTTAATTTATCTAAATTGATTAGTTCTACAACAATTTTTTGCTCAATTTCTCGTCTTAAAAACGATTCAATTTGGCTCGATATTGCATGTCCAATTAAGATTTGTCCATCTTCGGTAGCATCTTCTAATAATTGACTTACCGCTTTGAATTGATTCTCCAATACAATTAAGTTATGCACAAGCATATTAAAACTGTTTGACTTTCTGATTGCCTCTATCACGATACCCTTTGTTACATTTTGATTTTGCATTTTATATTCCTCCTAGAATTATAATTGTTAGTTTTTGTACATTTTCTTATAATCGACTTCTTCATATCCATGCAAAAAAAATGATTTATTAATCCCTGGGCGTAAGTTTTGAATGAACTTGAAGTCGTTGTCTAAATCGGTTATTAAGTTTTGTTCTGCCAGTAAATTAGCCAAACGCTCCACCATGATCTCAAGTAAACGATTGTTTGATTCATATTGCTCTACGTTATTAGCAAAAGTTCGTTCTTTACGAAAAAATGTTTTTACAGCAGCAAGTGTACCTAACTTTTTATATGTTCTTTTTACTTCTGAAAAATGATTATATGGCGTTTCCTCATAATCTCGAATCCACTTTTTCAAATAATCAATGCTGTCATTGTAGTAGTTTTCCTTTTGTAGATGATCATTTGAGCAACGTTCTTTTTTTGCATCGTAATCGGCTTGATTTTTCGGATACGTATGCGTGATTGCGAATTTCTTTTCAGTCATCGAGAAGCGAATGATTTTTCTATTGCTATGCTTGTCTGTAATTGAGAAAAGTAGTCTTTGAGCTTGTTCAGATCTTATGATTAAGCCCGAATGATTCAATGCCTGACGGAAGTAATCTTCTAATTTATTGGCAATGGCGGCTAAAATTCTTTCACATGCATAATAATCAATTTGATTCAAATATAAAATCAACAACGGTGTCTCATATTTTTTTTCAATTGCATAAAAAGCATTTAACAATTCAGCAGCTGCCAATTTATCCTCTATAACTTTTTCAAATAAGGTTACCTGATCAACTAAGGCGTAACATTTTATTAAATCCACATGCATTTTCTCATTCATATTTTCAACTCCTTTACTCAATGTTCATATATATAATAATATCACTAAAATTACATATAGTAAACGATATGCAAAAATGACATATAGTTAAAATTGCAATAAAAAAAGCAACCTGCGTCTCACAGATTGCTTTGGTTTGAAGCCTAATAATTTGAAAGGATGAACGTTGTCGCTACAACTATCAAGCTGGCAATCGCTGTTCCATGTAAAGCCATTCTCCAAAACGGCTTATTTAAGTAAACGACTTGCTCATTTCGTTTAGCAGCATTTACCTCATATTTCATTAAGAAATTGCGATAGCGGCTAGATAACGATTCTTCTTGTTCTAAATACTCAATAATTTCAGCGTGCTCTAATTCACCTGAGTTAATCACATTTTGCTTACGTACTGAAACAAAACTAAGATATGAGCTAACATATCCTTCTTCAAATACAGACTTTTGTTCAGCTTTATTTACACCAAATAAATCAATAAATCCTACATAGCTTTCATATAAAGAATTTCTCAATTTATTTTCGATCCAATCTTCTAATTCACTACATGCATCTACATGTAAAGTTGAAAGTCTAAATGTGTCAAATAAAGCCTTTTTCGTTAATAAACCATTAATCACCATTCTAAATCCACTCCTTATAAGTTCATTCCTAAATAAAATCTTTTCCTATTCAAATCGTTTTAACTAAACATCCTAATTTAATTAAATCTCCTGCACTATATGCAGGAATTGCACTAGAAACAACTAAATTAAGAAGGTTTTGAGAAATAAGACTTTATTCTCAGATAATGTCTATAAAAAAAACCCTTACGTAACTAACTACATAAGGAGGTTTTTATCGCTTTATTTAGCTTCGGCTGTATCGGCAGTGTTGTTGCTTACGACACCAGCATCTTTCAAATAATCATTAGCGGAGAACGCAATGCTTAATATTTCTCGCTCTTCTTCTGATAATTGGTCCAATACACCTTTATCTTTAAATTCTTGTTCTAGCTCCACTAATCCATATAAATACATGCCCATACCAGAAATGCTTGAAAATCCAACAACTTGAGAATACTTACCTAATTTTTCATCGACATTTTCAATTCTGATAGCAATTGGTACTTCAACATCGTTTATCATACCTGTGTGGATATAAGAATTTGCCGTTTCATTGCCTAGATCCAGTAAAAACCCTGTTTCAGTTACTTCTGTAGTGAATTCTTCTGATTCAACCTGTGATTGATTTACATTCGTTTGTTCTGTCATTAATTACGCCTCCAATGCGATTGATAATATTTGTATTATTTGCCCATTGTTATTACTTCCTACGGTTACGCTTCTTCTTTTTCGACATTTACTTCTTCTGCCTCCTTAGGCGTAAGATTTTCAGCTATTTCTTTAGAGTGTAAGGCTTAACACATCTTTTTCAACAAGTCGCAGTTTCATCTCTAGCAGCTTGTCAATTAAACCGATTTCATAAGGACTGAAATTCCCCTCACCTGTTTCCATCATTTTTTTTACCATTTCAGCTACAATAAACAATGGGATTAAATATTTAACAACTGCACTTGTTGAGTTTAATTGAATTGCCATCTGTTTTTCTGTATTTTCGTCTGAAAATAGAATACAGTTTGTCAAGCCTTGTCCTAAAGGAGTAGCCATATGAATTTGAGTTGAAGGATGATCTAGCAATACGAAACCTGTTGAAAAATGGTCATTCGTCAGCTCGATAGTTCCACTACGTATCACTTCACGAATTTTAGTCATCTCTTCGGAAAATTCTTTCGCATTTTCGATACCTGATACATTTTGTTCATTTGTCATAAATAATCCTCTTTTCTTATAGTTAATTAAATTTCACGTTGACTATATGCATAATTTAACAAAAGAATTACATATAGTCAACCGTTTTTGTTGATTGAACTATAGTTTATTTTTACAATGGAAATAAAAAAACGCCCTGCATTTTTTAGCAAAGCGTTGTAATTAGCTTATTACCTATTTTTCTTCTATCACTCCAGCCTTCTTCAAGAATTCATTCACTCGTAATAACTCTTGAGCAACGGCTATTTCGGCATGTTGAGCGTTTAGGTCAGATGGAGATGTAATGTGAATCATAGATGATAAATAGTTGAATAACCCATTGAATGTATGGAAACTAAAAATCACAAATAATTCTTCTCCTGCATCGTCTATTACTACAAAGCCGATGCCTATAGGCAACTTTTTCCCCTCATACGTGTCATATAAGACGATTGATGAAGCTTTTTCAGAAGATATATGAAGTACCTTTTCAGATGATGATTTATCTACAATGGCGGGTGTTGTCCTCTGCTTATTTTGAAGTTTTTCAATGCGACCACCATACTTTGCCTTCAAAATCCCTTCTTCATCATAATAATTTTCTTTCAATAACCACCCATCTTGTATCAAAACTTGTTCAATAGATTGCATTTCCAGCACAAAAGCTAGTTCATGATCATTAAGTTGACGATATACTTTTTCACCTGTATTTAACGCACTGATTAGTTGCATTGCTGCAAATACAGGCTTCATTAAGTTTGCTAAATCATAAGCCGATTCAATATAAACTCTTAACTGATACCCCTTGTCGCTTACTGCATACACACGATTTTCACTATACTCTTCTAAGTTGATCAAATGTATATTTTTATTGGGCAATAATACATCCTGGATGATGTGTTTATAAATGCCTTCAATTTCTTGTTTATCCACATTATAACCCCCTCTTCTTCTTGATATTTATCCGCTTTGGATATACACCATGCTATGCTCCTTTCTCTTTCAATAATCAAAAAGGCGGCTCTGAACTATGTCAGAACCACCCCATTAGACAATATTGAAATATTTATACGTAAGGAATGATTTTCCATCCTGGTTTGTTAGCAAATGCCTCCTGCAATGCTTGTGTATCATCGAAGTAGTAGCCGTTAATCATGAAGGCATAATCTTTTGATTCGTGCCAGTAAGACCATGCTAAAGCCAAATGATCCTTTGATTCAAACCATAAATGTCCTTCATTTTCATTCAGCCTTTCATCATCCTTTGTTGGAGAAGCAGCATGATAGGCTAATAAATGTTGCTTCGCTTCCAGTTCCGTAATATTTGTTGTATCTACACCCACAAACCAAGCTTTAATTTCTTCTGATGCAGCTAAGACTTCATTTAAACCTACATGAAAATGTTCAAAAAATTTCGTTGCCTGTTGCATAGTATCACTCCTTATTTTTTGAGGGCATTCACTATAAATGGCGGAATGCTCTCATTTTACATTTTTCTTTACTAGATAATTTTCTCAGAATGTGCAGTAAAATTTCTCGCCTTTTACGACTTTACCACCTTCATTTACTCCTAAAAATTCGTACTTTGCTTCACATATCCAACATTCAAGGTATGAATTATCGCCTGTACTATCAGCAAGTTGGTTATGTGATAAATAAGGTTTTCTTTTACGTTTAGATAAAGTTCCATTATTTTTGATTTCAGAAATTTGTTCATATGTTTTTAATTCGATTAATTTTAATTTGTTGCCACATTCACAAAAATGACCTTTCAATATTCCACCCCATCAATGAACAATATTTATCACTTGCGTAAATTCCAAGCTTGCAATGCTTCATCTCTACTTTCATAAAGATATACACCCATTGTTGCGTCATCTTCATCATACGTGGCAATTGGACAGCCTTCATTTTCTTCGTGAGCGTGTCGTATTTTAAACGATAGCCCTGACCGAGGATTTTTCTCATATTCTTCATCACGTAGATTTCCTTCATCATCATTAATAGCAAGCTGAGCTTTGCCTCCACAAAACGGACATGGTTTAAGTCCCTCGATGTTACTCATTGTCTTTTCACCCTTTCTACACACTTTCTTTCAAAGGACCATCGGACCATCATTAGTAATAACTATGAATTTCTTCTTCACGATTTTCTCCTTTTCTTGCATTTTCACGTAATGTCTCTTTTTTAGCTTCTTCAATGATTTTGTAGAATTCTCCTGGAGCAAACTGTTTATAGTCGTCACCAAAACCTCTTAATTCATTTTCTCGACCTGTTACCTCGCATAAAAAATCATATTCATCTGCTGAAATAAGCAATTTATCGTTAGACCATTGAGCTAATTGTTTAATAGCCAATATAGTTTGGTAAGTATCTAGATCTTTATATCTTTCCATCTACTCTATTCCCTTCCTGTACTTTTTCTTTCCACTGTGCAATATACTCATATCGTTCAGTAAAACGATTATAAAATTTGGTTATTTTTATATTTAGCGACCACAAGTTCTGTAGGAATTTTTGCTAATGCTTCATCAATTTTTGTAGATACTTCACTATAACTTTCAATTACATAAAAAGTTGAAGAACCTATTGAAATTGACGTGTTTTTAGAAGAAAAAAATCCCCCATTGCCATCACTTTCTACTGCATCTATTGATAATACGTTAATCTTCAATATTGTTCCTGTTGTCCGGGTCAATTCTATATGCATTTTCATCATCCTTTTCTGTACATTTTCTTTCAATTGTTCAGTACTCACCATTTCAGCAAAATCAATTGAATCCCTATTACCAAAAGTACAACGCCAAAAATTAACATTTTATCACTTCCTGCTAAGTAATCTATCAACGTCATTCCATTACTGAACATTTTCTTCAAATTGTTCAGTAACACTTACGAATTGCTTAGTAAGCGGTGAATGATAATTCTTTCACTGCTTTTGCATAAGCCCGTTCGTATAAAGGTAATAATACATATTCCATAACGATATGATAACGGTGCAGTTCACCATATTTCTCTCTTACACCCCTAAAATTAGCAAGGGTTAAACTTGGACTTATATAGTCAAACATAACCTTTAAATCGCCATAAACGAAAGAAGGGCTATAAAGATAATCGAAAAAGTTATCTGCATTTAAAATGACATTCTCATACCAACCCTCATCTGTATTTAATGTGTTTGGCTGGTGTTTATATTTCTTTTTCATATCGTTCTTCACAAGGGAAAAGTGTCCTTGTAACGGATACGGTAATTTCTTTTTAGCCAATACACACCCTCCTTTACTAAACAATTTTTATCTAGATTAAAGATTAGACATACCACCTTTCAATAATAAATGGTGTTGAAATTTATCACTTCATCCCAGTTATGGATAGGTTTTTCTCGCACATTTTTTCTTGGTTTCACTTTTCTTAATTCTTCAAATTCCTGAATTACTTTTTTATCCGTCACTCTTTGATAAACATTGTATTTAGGTCTGTCAATGCAGACATTATTTTGATTTATAAACATATGACAACTACGAGTAAAGAAGTAAAAAAGAAGAATTTCATTTGTTCGTTTATCTCGACAATAAAGTCCCTCTTTCAAGAAATTACTCCACCTTTCTTACTGCACATTTTCTTTCCAGTGTGCAATATCTTCAAAGTATTCAGCAGTTTCGAAGTAATATTGAATTAAACTAATACACAAAAAAATACCAATTCCATTGTCGGATGCATGCGTCCAGAATCAATAAAGTAATGTTTGTGATACAATAACTCTTCAATGCTTGTTTTCATTTTTACACCCCACTATTTCACAAAATTGTTCCAGTGTGCAATATGTTTGAAGTGTTCAGCAAAGCTTACTTATACTCCCCATTCAGCACGTTTTTGATTTTGAATATCTTTTGGCGTATTTTCTAACCATTCATCTGATACAAAGACACTTTTCATAATTCCATTTTGTTCAGGACTCCCTAGTACCCAATAACCTTCAGGTCGTTTTGGAGAATCTTGATTCCATAAAGTGCGGTTGATTTCGATATGTCCAGCACTCATACCTTGTCCTGGTAATGTAGCTGTTACAACATTTGCTGCAAAAACTAATACATTTTTCTTTTCATCTTTTTCTAACACCTCTAATAAAAAGTGTTTAAATTTAAATTGTTTACTAAAAAGCATTTCTTCTGTTACCATTAATTTCTCTCCTTTTTTAATGAACAATATGTTTTCGGTGTGCAAAATTATCATATTGTGCAGTAGTTTTTATTATTTATTTTTAATACTACACTTCAAATCTTCTTCACATGAGCGACAAAAGGGCATCTCTTTATGAATTGTTTCACCTTCAAATATCCACACCATTTTTCTATCTGTTCCAGTACCGCATGTACATTCATCCATTTCTTCTGAACTAACTATTTTTACACCCATGTAATCACCTTTCCTTACTGAACATTTTTTTCTTACAATCATTGACGAAGTGCTTAGTAGAATAATTCGCATTCCTGCTCTAAGTAGCTAATTTCAAATGGCTCGCCTTCACCTGTAATTAATACATTTATAATTTTTCGGTGAGGAATCATACTAGTAACTTTGAAAGTTTTATCATTACGTTGTTCGACTAAAATACGAGCCTGTAAATCTATCAATTCGCACTCTTTGCGGCATTTATCACAATAACTTTTAAAACCTGCTAATTTGGGGCTACGGTGCGTTGTGGTTTTACAGCACTTGGAAAATTCCCCCTTAATCCGATTCAATCCCATATAACAACCTTCTTTCTTACTAAGTATTTTTGTTTAGAATAATTCTTTAAGCAAAATGCCTGTAGCTTTATGGATTACCTCTATTTTTTCTTTTTGACTAATGTTTTCGTATGCTTCACAAACCTCATTTGGTACGGATTCAAATGCCCCATCCAATTCAATGAGCATGTCTTGAAAATTGACTGTTTTAATCATCCATTTCAGCACTATAAGTTGATTGTCATTCATTTTCTATTCCCCTTTCTTGCTAAACATAATTTTAGTAGAATATAATTTTTAAACATTAGATTTCACTACATATTGCGAATAGCCTTTTTAGATAGCTAATGCTTCATTTTTTTTTCATATAATTGTTGTGTCGCCAGCACTTCACCAATTACCATTTTGTCGCTTTCTTCTACTGTTTCCCAATATGCCGAATCCTTTAATTGCGTACAGAACATAAAAAGAAGCTCTAAATAGCGTTGAATACCCTGCACTGTTCCAAATGCGGCATGAATTGATTCGATTGGATTTCCCAATTCATCTCGTAAAACAAAGCCTAAAGAGAATGGAAAACTCACTTCTTCACTACGTCCTAATCGAACGGTTGGCTTCAGCTGAGCATGAGATAAATGAAATACCTTATTTGTTTCTAATGTAGTAATTGCTTCATTAATGGGTGCTTGCATGAGTAGAATCCTCCTTCTTCTTTTGAGTTTTTGATGGACGATAAACTCCTAAACCTTCTAATCGCTTAGAAAGCCCTTGAGCAGCCTCTAAAATAATTTTTTCTGATTCAGTAAATGAAGCAAGTGAGCCATCAGTCTCTAATAACATTTCTGATGCAACCAATACAGGTGTTGCAAATTTAACAACTTCTAATACACTTTGAATTTCTAAAACAGCTACCTTGTCATTAGATGGATCAGCGATTACTACACCAGCTGGACCTTTTGTTTGTTGATTAACGATAACGCCCATATTAACAGCATTATCTTCTAATAAAGTAAAAGTCACCTTTTCATCTTCTGCCGAACCCTGCCGAACACTCTCTCGTAAGGTTGTTCGCAATATCTGAGCGATTTGCTCATTTGATAAATCTTGCTCCATAGTAGAACACACCTTTTTTCTGTAAATTATCTTTGACGTTTTATTTAATTAAATATTAACCTCTATATTTTTATATGTCAATTCGTTTCTTCTCTGATTTAGAATGAGTTGCGACAACTTTTTAAATCAAAAATTAAATTCCTAGTTGATGCCCAAAAAATGCACCATATAAATAAGCAATTTACAGTAAAGTAAATTGCTTATTTATTTTCCGTCATACTCTCCTTGTGATTTTCGCATTTGTGTCAAATACGAGCCAAACAACTAAAAGCACAATGTTTGTAGATAATATCACCATCGCATCTTGCAATAAATCATATGAATGTTCAGAAGTAAACAATTCAGATTGACTTATCTTTTCAAATGTAAACCCTACAGGAATCGCCATTGCTCTACCAAATGATCACGAAGCTCAATTGCGTAATCGAAGTGGCATCACATCGAAAACAAAAATACGAATTCAGTTTGGTACAGTTGATGAAGGGTATCGTGGAGCCATTGGCGTTATGATTGACAATATTGCACCTATTCAGTTCGATATGAGTGAGCAACTATTAGAAGTGAAGAAAATAAACCAGGTACTACTACTGGATGGCACTGTCATTGAAGTAATCGATAAAGAAAAAGTACCAGTAGGAACAATTTTAATACGTAAAGACGACAAAATTGCTCAAATGGTTATCGCTCCAAGCTAAGCCACCTGTTGTTGAAGTAGATGAATTGGATGAAACAGATCGGTGAAAAGGCTTTTGGTGATTCAGGCATTCGAGAAAACCCTGAAAATGAATAAAAAATCATAATAAAAAAGCGGCTCTACTAAATCGTAGTAAGCTGCTTTTATTGTTTACTTTAATACAATTAATCCACTTTCAATCGAATCGAAACTCTTTGAGAAAATCTTCAGGAATTTCTTGTGTTAAGCGTTGCATTTACTTCAAAGCTGATTAAAAAGCAAATTAAGATTTCTTGTAATAAATGAAGCAAAATTTCCAAGACTTACTCCATAGCAGTATTCTTGATGATTTATGTAACATTCCTTAATGGCTTATTTGCGTTTTTTATCAGCTCCTAAAAAATGTCGTATAATCTATATAAAACGCTAAAAAATAAACAAAATAATCCTTTTACAAGTGTATGTTTAAAAGGGTTTGACTATGTTTATAATTCATCTTTTTTCTGAACGATACTCAAACAATTTAATTCACATCTCAAACAATCACATTTTTCAACATAGTTCTCCTTCATATGTCGAATTTCCTTAGTAAGCTCATGTATTTTCAACTCAAGATTGTGTATAACTCGCTCAACCTTATTCTCGTCCCATGAATTACCAAATAACACCATAGAATCCTTATATCGTTTCTTAGCTTCTAAATATTCCGATATATGATCAGGTCTTACCACATTTGTCCATCTAATCATACAGGAATTCTCATTTTTATCTAAATGAGCGGCTGCCAATCGGATTGAATCTCTAATTTTTCTCCCCATATTAATCCCATCAAGGATAAATTGTAATATTATTTTATCTTGTTCTAAGCTCCAGGTGCTTCTTGAGCCATATCGCAACGTTCTCGCTCTAGCTGTTAAACGTTTACTGATCTTTGTTTCACGAATACGCTCGTCATAAATAATGCGAAGCTTGTTGTTCCATCTAAACCCACATGCGGATTTGGTTCTTCCCAATCTCACTTCTGCTTCCAAAAATGCATTTGTTTGCGTACTACCTGATTCGATATGTTTAAATACTAAATTTACCAATATCTCGTCATCTTCTTTACTCCAAGAATCTTTTCGTCCTACAGCCCTCCTATTTAATGATGTGTTCGAATCTTGTTCCTGCACTTCTAACAACCTTTCCCCGAAAACTATTTTTAGTTTCTATTTTTAGTTATATTTTACACATAGATTCGATTATTTCCAAAGCACAAGTTTTTTAGTTATGTAGCAAAAAAATATAAAATTGCACGTTTCTCTGTTTAAACAGCGTAATATACGTTTTTAACGTTACAAATATTCTAATATTAGATAATTATTATTTATAAGATACTGTTACAATTTAATTATTTTGAAATGTATTTTTGTAAGATTAATACATATGAAAATATGACCTTTTTATCTATTTATTATTTATTTAATGAGATGAAATCAAAAAATACCCTTGATTCTTGTTTCACTCAAGGGTATTAAGTATTATATTTTATTACACTTCAATAGAAACTGCCATCCAATGAGAATCCCATTCTGTTATTTTCGAACCAATACGAGCTGTTAATCCTATAGCCTTATTATTTGAAATAAACGATCCCATTAATAGTTTTTTTGTATAAAATCCATCTTTTAGGACAATTTGCTTATCAGGCATTTCAACATATTGCTGATACAAGAAATAATTGTCTAAGTAGTGTTGCTCTTTTGCCTTATCATTATTACCTGCTGCATCAACAACAATTTCGACTGAATTTCCTTCTCTTCCGTAAATCGGTTTTTTAACATATGGAATATTATTTTCAGTAAAATAATTTGCATCCATGTAGGTCGGCAGCATATATTTATTGATTACCTGCTGTTCTTCTTCTGTAAATAATTCATCATTATCTTTCCCAATCCAAATCATCCACATTAACATTTTAGATTGCAGAATATATGCGGCTGGCGAATTAATAATTGCCAATTCCTTATCTTTCACAAGATCCAATAGCTGTAGTCCAATTCGCTCACCATCAGCTGATACATCATCTAAGATAAACTCTAATGGATGTGCTGGTCGATACAAGATGTCGATTCGTTCCATATTATTCGTGTATAACCCACGCTTAATATCCCCTTTATCTTCAGCATAAATAATTAAATTCTGAATAGGCTCGAATGATGCACGTACTGGCATATCAATTGCCTCTTGTAGCAAGTACACATTTGCAAATTCTTCAAAATCTACATCAATTTCCTTGCTAGTAGTCACCAAATGAACATCTGACAAAGGTTTTCCCAAATACTTTGCAGCATGTTCTATTGCCGTATTGACAGCGATTGAAAGTTCATCAAAATCATTCATATCTGTTTTTCCAAAATGCTCACATACTAAATAATTCATCTCGAATGTTTCTGAAAGCATAAATGGTGTATCGGCATTCAGCTCGATCATTTTAATCTGTCCATTATCGGTGCAGATAAAATCGAATCGTCCTAAGATACTCGGATTTTGTAAGTAGTTTAATCGGATATAGGGCAATATTTCAGAACGGAAGCCCATTAATTCAAGCTGTTCATCCGTTAGATCAAGAATCATAACAGTTGCTTTCTTATGAATTTTCCATAACATTTCCGTTGCATACGAAAGCTCAACCGCTTGCTTCATTGATATTTCATGTGTATCGAACAAAGCGTATTCCAACGGATAATTTGGATCTTCAAAATTAGCAAAGAAATATGGATATTGACCAAAAAATGCCTTACGTTCTTGATTGTATTTTTCTAAATTAAATGTTGTCATGATTGACGCTCCTTTGAATGTTTGTTTATAAACTATTAATCATAAAAAAGGGCTCTTAGAATTAAGAGCCACTGCTACCTCCACGTCCACCTGATCCAAACCCTGACTTCCCTGTACTTGTAGAACCGCCTTTTACAGCAGATGAACTAGAGCTAGAGCCACTTTTGTTTAGATTAACTTTACTTGTACCTGTTTTAAGATTATTGGTTTTATAATCTGAGCTTTGTTGCATATTTGAAAGGCTACTATACATTGCTCCGTTAAAGAAGTGCTGATTTGAATATCTCGATCTTTTGTCCGTACATTTTTCAGAACCATCTTCAGATTGTGTCCATTGCTTACAATCCTTTCCATAGCTAGAGTTTTTAGCTGAGGCATACGCATTATTTGTTCCGTTAGAACCACAACCTGCTAAAGTTAATGCTAGTACCGATAAGCCTGTAATTGTTACCATTTTCTTTCGTTTAATATTTCGTTTGATTGACATAAAATCGCCTCCTTAGTAAATTATCGTTTCTGCATTCTATGCGTCTATTCGACAAATGATTCAACAAAAGAAGTATAATATCTGATAACTTTTAACTATTTTCGTCAACTTTAGGCACTATGTAGTGCTTCCTCTGAACGAGCAATGACAAAAATCTGAATTGGTGTGTCTTGAAAGACATCTTTAATCACCTTTCTTGTTTCAGACCAATCTAAACGGTCTAATCCTGAGCCTATTAATGGAATAGCTAGCTTATAAAAACCTCTTGCTAACATTTCATTCCGTAATGAAATAACAGCCTGATTAAACGTTGCTCTAGTAGGCTTTCCGTTATATTTTTCCTTAGTAATCAAGTTGATCACAACATGCTTTGGTCCAAAATAAGTAAGTGCATCTCCAACTTTTCTAGTTTTCACATTTCTCATAACACCCTTCATTTGAGGATTTCTACGTGAAAATTCGAGTGCAATGCCTTTTCCCATCTCAAAATCTCGACTAACACAATGGGCTAATACATAATCTGTACGGCAATCAAATAGAGAATATCCAAAAATCTCCTTATAAATCATGTTGCATAACATCTCCTTTCACAATTCAATGAATTATTTAATCATTCACCTTTTTTATAAAAACTTCTAAACTATATGCTCCTATTTTCATATTCATCACCATGCATTTTCATCTGCCTTATATAGCGTTTCTTCTTATCTACTCGAATTACTTATATCATTACAATTTTATTGAAATAATTGTTATCAGTACATTAAAAGGAACATAGGATAAAGAGTTACTATACAAAAAAGGAGTGATTGTATTGAAAAAAATTATGGTTTTAGCAGGTATTGGCCTAGCCGCTGCTGCTGCAACAACAGCTGGATGCGTAAGATATAAAAAGAGTAAGAAAAAAACAGACAAAAAAAACAAGTAAGACAATGGAGGAATTATTATATTTACTAAAAAACCTTTAATGTTAGTTTCTGTTTTATCAATGACTTTACTATTTGGGTGCAGTAATGGAGAGGAAAGTAAAGTATCAAAAGTAAATACGGAAATAATCGAGGCAACAACTGAAGAAAAAGTAGCGACACCAATCGAGCGAGTTTCACAATTATCATATAAAGAAGCCGCTAAAACGATTGCTACAATGACAGCTAAAGAATTAGAAGATACTACTGGCGATGTTCGTGTTGAACGCATTAAGTTAATGGTAGCTTATGCTGAGCAATACGCAGTATCTGAAGCGGATTCTATTCAATTTACAGCTGATTTAATCAATGCATTTACTGCTGGCACTTACCTTGAAAACATCGATAATGATGAAGTTGTGCTAGTAAATGTATTCAAAGCAACAATTGTCAGCAATACAGCTGACGATCCACTTGTAGATTTTGCAGAACACTACAATGATTCTATGAAAAATCTATTCATAGAAGCTTATACCGTTAATGGCGAAATTGTGCAAAAAAACGAAGCTGAAATGAGTAAAGCATTACAGCTTGCTTCACACATGCAAGAAATCAATAAATAAGTATAAGATAAAGAGCTCTTTCATAGAGCTTTTTTTTAGCTACTCGTAATAAGTAGCGGAATGAAATTATGTTTCACTAAATAATTGATAAATATTATGCGGAAAGGAGATGGATGGATGACTACAAAGCAGAAATTAATGGAATTTGTTGATAGTATTCTTAAAGATGATACATCTGAGCGAGACGTTTATGGATATATTTCAAGGCATAGCGAGGAATACCCTTTTTGGAATTTATATTTAATATATGATGGTTCTGATGGCGAGAAATATTGCGGTGGGCATTATCATTTAAACAGTACAGATATAGAAGATATAGTAAGCGTTTTTTCAATGTTTTCAAATCTAAAGAAAAAAATAATTGTAAATACAGAAGGATATTATTTTTAAATGAAGCTTAATACGAAATAGGGTATTTCACTACTTTACGAATACCCTTTTTTATTGCCCATTTTTAGCCATAAAAATAAAGCCCCTGTTTAATGAACAAGAGCTTTGATGATTAATCGAATAAATCAGATGAAATTAATCCCCATACGAAACGAAGAATGTCTAAGAATAGATTAATGAAATCAAGATATAATCCCAACGCAACAGCTGGAGCTTCTTCGTCTGAAATCGGATAGTATGCCATCTCGTTAAAATCATAAATTGTATATAAAGAGAATAATACAATACCTAAACCTGCCATAATCGTTGCAAACAAATTCGAAGCAATGAATACACCTAATATAGAAAATAGAATAAGACCAATAAGTGCAAAGAACAAATATTTACCCCAACCTGAAATGTCACGCATAAAGTGACCGATCACTCCTAATAGGAAAAATAGTACGACTGTTCCTATAAATATTGAAAGGACCGTTCCTGTACCCATCTTGTCGATATAGAACGTTGTCGTAAACCATAATCCTATCCCTAAAAGGAAAGGAACTGAATGGTATGTGATTGGATTTCTACGCAAGCCTTCTACAAAAACTGCCAATATTAAAATTAAAATAGCTAAAATACCAGCTATCAAAGCGACAAATGATGGCACTAGCGTACCTACATAAATACCAGCACCTGTTAGCACCCACATGAATGAAAAATGCTTCAATACCTTTTTATGATTTTCTGAAATCTCGGCTTTATCTAGCCTACCTGAATTAATACTTCTTGCTGCTCCCACGAACACCACACTCCTTTTTTATTTTGTAATTTTCATCTTGTACTCTATGCAACAGATACTGCAATATTCATATGTACCACCTGTTTTTAAGAAAAAAAGAGCTCCTTGAGAAGTTTTTTCTCAAGAAGCTTTATTGTCTGATGTATGGTTGCAAACATATAAGCCACGATTAAAATAGAGGTTATTTTCTCCCGTATTCTCTACATAACCTTGTTGAAGCAAACTCATAATAACATCTTTCGCTTTATCCATTGCAGGATTTGTATGAGCTGCACCTTCAACTATTCCTAATACAGTAGTGATTGCATATAGTAAATCGCCTATCTGATAAGGTATGGCTTTATTGGTATGCTCTTCATTGATTGAGATGACACCAGGCAACATAAGAACCGAATCTAATACATGAGGACTTTCAGCTATCAACAAATAACGATAGTTCTGATCCATCATCGGGTAGCCAATTACCTTTCCGTATTTCATCAACTCTAATTCATTCAATGGATCTGATGCTTTAACTACAAATATATTCACAATTACACACTCCTTACATCATTATCTTTACTAAGGCATCCATTTGGAATTGATCATTGCTCATTGTTTCCCTACCAATAATAGCCATAATCGTTTTGTATTCTAATTCTTCTTTCGTATGCGATTCTAATTTAGAAATAGCTGCAACTGCCAATTCCAGCACACTTAACTCTTTCGATGTTAAGTTTGTAACAATATATGTCAGAGTTAGCTCCATTTTTTCATTAGATGTCAGTTCATAAGATGATTCAATCAACTGAACCCATTCTTTCGGCATTTTTCGCTTCCCATGCTCAACCGCTGAAATATAAGAAGTTGTAACTCCTAGCCTTTTTGCCATGTCCTGCATATATTCAGATTTTTCAATTCGTAATTTGCGTAAAAATTTACCCATTTTTGTAAGTGTTACTACTGCCTTACTCAATTAAATCCCTCCTGTCTTTTCTTTTTTTAATGCCAGCATTCTTATATAATGATTATATAAATTTGGCTGCACTTCGATTCATTTGAAACAACTCAAAAGCACGCTCTTGATTTTCAAGATAAACAAGTGCATCATCTTTAACATGCTGAACAAATGATTCAAATTTTAACAATGCCTTTACTCCATCGGCTTTTTCAAATAAAACTTGTTCTTCATCATATTCAACGTGAGAAAGAACTTGTATCATATTGAACAACTGGCGTTGCTCGTTTCGATAAATTCCAGGCTTAAATTCCAAAATAAATCCCCTCCCTTTAACTAAATTGCTTTCAAATAAGCTTTTTCTTTACCAACTAATTGCTCCGCAACAGCATTTAATGCCTTTAACTCTTCTTCAAGTGCTTTCAATTCAGATCTAATTTCTTTTACTTGAAGATGTGAATTTACTTCAATTTCTTTTAAACGAACCAATTCAGATTCAACCGTTTCATGTAATTGAGCAATCTTTGCCTCAAACATCATTGCCTGTAAACGCCCGATCTTAGCTTTCAATGCATACATACGCTCCGTAATTTCTAACTCAATCGCCTGACGTTTTTCAATAATCGCCTCGATGAAATGATGATTTGTGATAGAAAATGGTGCATTAGCTTCTTTTTGTTCAATTGTTTCACTCACTTTTCCCGAATGTTCAACCTTTGACATATTATCACCCACCTTTTCTTTACTTTTATATACTGTAATAACACGCTTTAAGTCATCAGATAAAACAATGGATGTACTACTACGTTTGTGATGAAAGACCACGCTGTTTTTATCCTCCCTAAATTTTAAAAACTGAGCACTTTTT
This sequence comes from Lysinibacillus sp. UGB7, assembly GCF_049058285.1. Classification (NCBI taxonomy): domain Bacteria; kingdom Bacillati; phylum Bacillota; class Bacilli; order Caryophanales; family Bacillaceae; genus Lysinibacillus; species Lysinibacillus sp. UGB7. Next base: position 161,220 of record NZ_JBMGUV010000001.1, on the reverse strand, counting down.
AACAGCCTTTTAACGTGCGGTACAACTTTAGATTTTTCAATACCTAAGCGTTCTACAGCTCGTTTGATTGAATGTGGTCTGAAATATAGTTTTTCGAAATCGATTTTAGCTATTAATACGTCCATTGTTTAGTTCTCCTTTAACCTAGTAGCGTAATTGCCCACGATAATGTTGAATAATGTTTTTCATTTCTTCTGTGCGAGCCTGTAGCTGCTCCATTGTCACATCAAGCACTTTTTTATACGTAATATGACGAATACGCAATGCATACCAATTAATCTGATAATCTAATTCATCTAATTCACGATATTTCATATTTTTTTCGTAATCAGCAATAATCCAGTTAGCAAATCGTTGTAGATTTTTAAATTCATCGTTACTCGTTTCAGCAAGCTCTTTCCGAATATTTTTACACTGAACCATTTCAACCAGGAATTTGTTCATTGATTGCAGCACTTTTTTTCGGCTACCAATCTTTAAATTTGCTACACTCTTGAAGAAAGATGGTCTACCTTTCGAACTGTAATGTAATGATTTGATCGTTTCTTGAATAGTTTGCTGTTTCATTAAAATGCCTCCTAGTAATCTCTTCTTATCCCATAAAAAATACTTATATTTACTATATACACTCAACATAAACTATATTCACCATTTCACTACAAATTAACTATATTCAACAAAAAAAGTTCACTGACATAAAAAAGAGCAAGCAGTTTTATGCTCACTCTCCCTGTATCGCTATTCGATTTCATTTTTTACTACCATGAATAATTCTACTAAAATATCAACTTCTTGATCTTTTATCCCTCTAATATGAAAAAATACACCATCATCAACAAACGTCCAATCCTCTTTATAACGTAAACGCTTCATACTTTTTGCATTATCTAACATTAATTCATCAAGATGCTGAAATAATACTTTTGTTTCAGGATCAATAATTTCACGTTCGTCTATAACAATCCAAATTGTTCTAATATAGCGGTCTTTGGCTAATTTGTGTATCTCTTCATTGTTATATAGTCGTCTATTTATGATGGAAGCACGTACTTTTTTAAACACGTTGCATCCACTCCTTTGATTTAGAATATTAACATACTATCCCTGATATAAAATCATTATTCGAAGGATTTAAAAAATAAGTTAGATAGATTTTAACTCTTTTTAAAACGATGCCATTTTAATGCCATATATATGACTTAGCCATTCAACTCATTGAACAATATCATCCCCTACCTGCTTACTAGAAACGATTACATTCAACCCTTTATATTCCACAAAAAAAAGAACCGATCACTCGGCTCTTGTTATCATTTTTAATGGCACATAAAGTTTGTATTCAACATCTTCGAAATTGTATAACTTTAAATCCCTTATCCATTCAAAGTATGCATCAGACCATAAATTAGGCTTCTTCTGATAAACTTCTACACGATAATCTACAAGATCTTCGTGGATCATTGTTCGATTCGCTGGTAAGCTACCAATCTTTCTACCATCTTTCATATGACGCAAATATTGATATTTTGGATTGGACGATTGGTTGTCTATTAATTCAACGACAGTAGTATCACTAAATTCCTCAATATCAAATTCATTGATTTTTACCATTTGGTATGTGCCTTTTTCATTTGCTACGTAACTGGATATTGCATTAAAAAGCATCATTGCTGCAATTGCGATTAAAAGAATGAAAAATGTAATTACAATTATAGCCACTATACTAAACAACCTTTTCTTCATTCTCATACCTACTTTCTATCATTTCTCTTATAAAGTATTGCTAGTTTACCGATGAAGACTGCTGGTATTCCTTTTAATTCGCCTTTCCATATCCACTTATCCTTAAATTCTTCTCCTTTATGCCATTTTACTTGTGAATAAGATAGTGATATATGATAAAAATACAATGAAAATGCTACTGTTCGAATCACCCCTTTATTTCCATCAAATTTCGATTTTACTACCATATATATTCACTCTCCTTTATTAAATGATTAGGCGGCTACATATTTACCCCTGCCGACACGCTTAATGTAACCTCGCTTAATTGCTGCATTAATAGCATTCATGCATTTCGCTGAAGCAGAAGCATAGTCATACTCTAATGCAATACCAACTTCCGTTGGAGTTACAGCTTCACCTTTTGTATTGGCTAATTCAATTAACTTTTCAACGACTACCACTTGCTTATCCGTTAGACCTTCCATATTTAATCAGCTCCTTCCTTTCATTAATTCGTATTAACCAAAGGGATTTATTAATATATTTTGAGACATCTCCTTAGTTAGCACATTTCACTATACGCAACCAAACATCTTTTTCATTCCAAATAATTTATGACTTATTTATATTCTCGATTAAACTTTCACGTCTCGCCTTAATGCCTTTTAATTGTTCTAGCTCACCCTTTAAATCGATATTTGCCAATTTTTCAGACTCTTTACTATGAATAATTAAATTATCTATTACAAACTCTATCAACTCCATCAATGTTTCATTCTTAACATTAAATTTTGGTGTAAGCATAGTCTTTTGAATCTTTAACAAAGCTGGTATTTCATCCATACACTGAGCTTCAAAGCGACTTAATTCTTCATTATTGAGTTTTTGAACAAATGTATCTAATCTCTTTATTTTGCTCTTTAAATTTCTCATTTCAACTGACTGCTCGCCTACAAGTGATAAGTAAGTAATCATTCTTGAAAAAATGCGGCTAATATCTACATGATTTTTTGCTGAATCAGATTCTAGCTTCTTTTTATCTTTTATTTCAGATACGGTATACGAAATAAATCCAAATACTGCTCCACCAATAATAAGCAAAAATGGTGATGTAGCGATTAAAAAATCCATTATAGTCATTATAGTGTTTCCTCCTATTTCAATATTGAATTACTTTTTGATTCAAATCCTTCGTTTTCTTCAAAATTGACAATTCTTCTTCCATATCCTTACTATGCCTTTCAATGTAGCGTAGACGAGATTCTTTTAGTTGGTCACTTACTTCTACTAACAAGTAGATAAGCATGGCATTGTCTTGTGTGAATACGCCTTTATTAATAGAATTACTAATGGTTGCGATTGCAACTGATTCATGAAATGCTGAAAAATTCACAAAATCTTCTAACGATTCCTCGTTTAATCCTTTCATAAAATCAAGGACGAACTGTAAATCATTGTAGACCACATCTGAGCGTTCGAATTTAATTTGCCCTCTTGCATTATCTATAACTATTAAAAGACGTTTTAGGATTTCTTCACCATTCAATTCCTTACCTATGCTATAAGTAGGTACGTCTAATGCATAACTTGTATTTGCACCAACGGTTAATAATTCTAATTCCTTACGCTCGACAAGGCTGATGGATTTTTTCCCCATACTGTTTTTATGAGCTTTATACATTAAACCTATATAACATAAGGCGTACAATGCTAGTCCTCCAAATAAGATCGTTCCTTGCATTTCAAATCACCGCTTTCATATTTTTCGATTGATTCACTAAAAGTGCGAGGTTCTTTATTCTCCACACCTGTTAATTCAGATTGCTTTATAATTTCAACAAAGGCTATTTCAGACATCTTTAATGATTGAGAATCCGAAATATTATTAAAAAAATTTAATTCATTTACTTTTTTTGCATTTAACCCTTTTACTACATGAAGTTCTTCAACTATTTCTGAGCTGCTATTTTCGATGCAAATCCGTTTGTGTCCATCTAGGTTATCCATGACAATTCCTAGCAATTCAATTAAGGCTACACTTGAATTCGTAAATGCTGCTGACTTAGAAGCATTGTCTATTTTTCTAAGAGAAATCATATCTCCATAACAAAGCTCGGTCATACGTGCCAATTCTGCCTCATTTAAAGCATTTAAGAATCGTGACATCTCATGTAGGCGTAAAAAGAGCGGGTTCTCGATGTCGTAACCAACATTTGAGAACCAACAATATCGGATACGTTCCACCAAAATGATCAATTCTCTTCGTTCTAACTCTAGCTGGCGGATTTCCTTTTGTTTTTTATCAATATAATGCTGCAAAACTAACAATCCAGTGATCCCTAAAGCAACAGACAACAATATTGGCACTAACATACTTGAGTCTCCGCTGTCATCTTTTTATAATGGATTTTTAATTTATCAAGTGCAGCTGCTAATTCTGCTTCATAGATCGTATCTTTCGCCATACCGATAAAATATTTCTCTGTTTCAGCAATGTATTTTGCTGCAAAAGCCAATGTATTATCCAAAGCTGATGTTAAATTATCAATTCGATCTTCTAGCTTTGTTGCCAACGGAATCGAAATCTCATACGGCTCATTAATACCCGATGTAATAGTTGATTCTTTAATGTTTTTGATATACATATGCATCCCATATGTTTGCTTTTTAATGTCAGACGATTTTGTAAGAAGCAAAATGGATTGATGAATAATTTCAGCCAGTTCATCATTTGCGACAATTCGTTGAATATTTTCCTTTGTCATTTTTGTATCTTCATAAATATCATGAAATAAACCAGTCACTACGTAAGTGTATGAAAATCCTTTTTTCAATAATGCCTTTGCTACACGAAATACATGATTGAAATAAGGCTCACCTTTCCCACTAACTGAAGTGCGATATTGACCGTTATGTGCCAATTCAGCAAACACCATTGCATATGCAAGATCTGTTCTATCTTCTATATTAATCATTTCCTCAACCACTCTTTCATATTAAATTTGTAAATTATATTTTACTTACTATGCATCATCTATTTTACACTATTTTTAACTATATTCAACTTAAAATTTGTTGTACACTATATGTAAATTAAAAAAGGTTCAACTATAATAGTTAAACCTTTGCGTTATTTATATTTTCTTATCTAATTCATCTGCATATTCATCGACACTATTCAAAAAGACTTCTAATGCCTTTACAAATTCATCTTCATATAGGTATTCATCGCCATTATAGCCAATACTTATAATGAATTGAGGTTTTTCGAATCAGGATGCACATTCACCTTTAATTCTACAGCTGTTAAATAATCATCCGTTTCCTCATGTGTAAAGGAGGCAATACATAAACCGCCAACATTATTGATTTAATTTTCATATTCATGTATAAAGCCAAACAATTCCGTTGCAAACTGTAGCTTTTCTACAATTTCTTCAATCACGACAACACGCTTGCCTGCTGTTATAATTTTAGTCACATTTTCTCCACTCATATTAATGCCCCCTCTTAAACTACTTCTACATTTCGCAAATCTGTTAAAACTGCATTTTTAATGTTTTTATAGATTTGATACGCCAACTCTCTACTCCTTAAAACGTTTGGAGTGTAACAATAATCAAAAAACATTACATTTATTGAACGGCATATGCTTTCCCTCCTGAATTGCATTAAAATCCACTAAAAACGGATGAATTTCAGTTTGTTCTGTTTTATAATTCACCCAATGAGCTAAACAACCTCGGTCTGCATCAAATTTTTAGTACGATTAACACATCCTCTCGATAAGAAAATAAAATCCTGTTTTATATGTTTGAATTCAAACTCCTAATTGCTTAAATTCTATGTACCTATGCAGTAAAATCCTTGCTTAATCGGCTCACTAACATAAAAAAAGAGCAGCATATAGCTACCCTTTCTAGTTTTTTTTAGATACCTAAGCTGTTGCTGGTAAAGCCTCAAGCTTATTATGCTCTGCAATGATTTTATTTTTAACAACTTTATTTTCCAATTTTTCCCACAATAAATTACCATCATCGTTTACATCCCCATCGTAATAATAGATATGTCCATTGAATTTACCGTCATCCATCTGCACCTCTACAATAGTATTGATTACTCCTGATGCCAGGTAATTAATATTACTGCCAATTTTACCTCTAACGTTTCATCAATTTTAACAAAATCCATGTTCAACACTCCCTTATAACCCCAAATGAATTTCGTTATAGTCACTAACAGCATACTTCGCAATTTCATCGTAAAGATCATCATTTTCTACATTAGACCAATCCACATCTACCTCTTCAGCATTTCCATCTTCATCTTCCACGTATGGATGATTCTGATAATAAATGCCACCTGTAAATGCCTCATTATCAAAATTTGCTGTAATCAAACCATCTAATGTACCTGAAATTTCATAAGCCACAAATGCTTCATCTACTTCTGTTCGAGTGATTGTATATGTTTCTCCAACAAATGAGATTAGATTGTTGCGTTGTATATACAAATCAGAAGCATCTTCAAAGTCTATTAATAAATGCTCTAAGACTTTTGGAGCTTTTTCATTAAGTTCTTTCCAAAAATCATCAATCGAGCATTCTTCCACACTTCGTAGTCGATAAATTTCCATATACATAAATTGTTCCGTTCTAGCATCGATTATTTGATCCTTTACAAGCTGCAAGCGTTTTGTATTAAATAACGATACCGTTTCAGACACATTAATAGTTATTCGAGAAGGTACGGTTATTTTATATGAATCCTTTGCCACTAACTCATTTTCTACTTGCTTGTTCATAGTGATATACTCCTTTAATAAATGTTAGATTGCTCGCAAAATAAAATCCTGCTTACGCTACATCTGATTCGTGTACAGTATAAAATTTACCGTCACATAGCACCACGTATTCATCTTCATCAGTTACTCCCATAAATACACCATGCTGTTCTAAAGATTTTACAAAAATAATTGATCGTTTCGTCATATCGATCATCCTCCTAAAATATAATGAATTTTTTTACCAACAATAAATAACTCCTGAATCCATCTCAAAAAAAAAATCCTGTTGAAATAATTTGTGAAACAAACTCCAATTTAATTTTGGTATTTATGATTGTATGCGTATAAACATTGAACTATTCACTTTTGAATAAATAAAAGCCTGTCTAATTAATAGACAAGCTCTTATCTTTAAAGAAGTGTAAGCCATAACGCCTTATCTTCTGATTCTTCAATTGTACGAATTTTCTCGTTAGGAAATGTAATTGTAAAGTTAATTTTTGCTTCGTGCTCATTCTTTCCCATCGAAATGTACTTTCCATTTTTTGTTTCAATAATGTATAATTTTGTTTCATCCATGTAATTGTGCCTCATTCCATTAGCTTAGTGTCGTACCGCCTGATCACTCTTCATCATTTGATACTCTAACTCTTCCTGCTCTTCATAATCATCAAATGCTCGAATAGCCTCTACTCGACTGAACCCTTGTTTTATTAGAAAAGCAATAAAGTCTGCCTTATAGTCCTCATATGCGTCTAATTTCATTTTCATCCTCCTGTTCTTCAGCTAATACTCAAATGCTTTTTCTAACTCTGGATTCGATATATCTGTTACCGTTTTTAAACGATTAATAACTGAATCTGAACCCTCAATTTGAGAAAAACTATATCCACTCAACTCCAACCACTTTTTAATCTTCTTTGCATATTGTTCATCGCCAGTCTCCACATATCGCTCTGCATCTTTCATTACGTATTTAGGTATCACTTTTTCCAGCCCCCTGTATATCGTCATTTATTATTTTTCATAATAATCTGCTACTATATTGCCTAATTTATCGAAATATCTTGTTCTCCAATGAGGATGACAATTTTCAGTATACTTTTGTCCATCAAATCGAACATTGATATTGCCGCTGCTATTTCCTGATGTCACAACACCCATTTTTCCATCTACTTCAACACGCATACCTCTTTTTAAAAAAGGCATACATCTTCGTTCCTTCACATAAGCTAAGCTCGTCATTACAAATGCCTCATTTCTTATTGTTTTTACCTTACCATATATTTTGACGATTCAGAATAGCCATCTTAGTTAAATGCTGGCTCACAATAATCTTCTTCATCAAATTGATACTCCCATGCCAACGCTTCATATAACTGATTAAATAAGTGAAAAGAAACAAAACTCATCATATGCAATTTCTCAATGTTATCTTCCTTACAATAATCAATGCACTGTCATAACCTAATCGGTAAATAGCACTTAAATGATTTTCAATTACTTCCCATGTGTCTGATAGGTAGTTTGAAGCCTCTTCGTATTCCTCAAAGGTTGTCACATATTCTTCATTATATGAATCATACATCTGATCAATGGCACGCAATAAGTCCTCGATATGATCCTGAGAAGTAGAATCAAATGCCTCTCCTACATTCACCTCATACTCTGAAACTTCTCCATAATCAGCTGCAAAATCTCTAATGTTGAGAAGAAAACATTATCATTTCTTAACTCTTCATTTTTCACGTTCGTTCCATGATATAGGCTCAATTCCATTTTATATCAACCTTTCTCTTTCTAATAAGTCATTATCTTTCCGCAATCAATAAAGTTTCACATTTCCCCTTTTAATTTGTTTAATAAAAACCCCTTTTTTATCATAATTTGTTAGATTTTATGTAACAATTGCTGGAAGTATTCCGATTCTACTTAAAAAAACAAAAAGCCCTGAAATGTTCAGGACTTTGATTGTTGAACTATTAGACTTTCTTCCAATAAGACACGCACACGCTCAACATAATTGTTCAAAAAATATTTAGCAGAATATAACTCTCATACAGTGGATTTCACTACTTATTAAGAATAGTCTTTTATTATTGGGCTGTAGCTTCTTCTACAATCATATACTCAATAACACCGTATAATATCTTAGCCATTTGACCTCTTGTAAGAGTATCCGATGGATTAAAGTAGCCGTTTGGATCACCACTCACAACACCCATATTGGCTAACACGCTAACACCGCTACGAGCATATTCGCTAATTTTGTTGCTATCATTGAAAGGAAGTGTATTAGAGAATTCATCCATATCTACACCTACTACAATTAAATAACGCTCCATCATTGCTGCTGCTTGTTGACGAGTAATTGGTTTATCTGGCTCAAATGTTGTTGGAGAACTACCATTGATAACTCCCAATTTATAAAGCTGCACAATATCTTCTTTTGCCCAATGATTGTTAATATCCTTAAATCCAGGAGCATCTTTTACCTCCGATTCAACTTCAACAATTGTGTTCATCAGCATTGAAGCAAATTGTGCTCTTGTTAACTGCTTATTTGGACCGTAGGTAGTTTCGTTTGTCCCATTTACAATCCCCATTTGGTAAAGAGCGATAATTTGACGTTCAGCATAATGACCTGAAATATCCTTGAAGTTTGGAGCTTCACGAACCCATAATGATTCTGCTTCATCTTTATCAGTATAATCATCTTCATCTGCATAATTTGGCGGTGCAATTTCCACATCATCTTCGTTTAAGGGAATCGTTTGGAAATGCCCTTCCTTACCATCTAGTGAAGCAAATGTTGTGAATTGTGATTGATTTGTTATTGATGTAACTGCTGGCTCTGCTGCCGATGCCGCTGTAGTACCAGCGATTGAAGCTAATAATAATGTTGCTGCCAATCCTGTTGATGCAAATATTTTTTTCATTTTATACATTCCTCATTTCTATAGTCTATTTTTTCTCTAAATCAATCTATGTGAAATAATTCAAATTATTTTATGTGGCTACTAGAGTTGAGTTAATTGCCCCATTGTGAAACAACTTCACGTGTCTATACAAAATTACCAGTTAAAGAAAGCGTTTCTACATTAATTTTTACAGGGATATAACTAGAACACAATTGATCCTCAATATACTGCTCTGCTAAATCCTTTGATGGTAGGAAACAGCCGCTATTTAAAGCATTAGCGTCTTACCCTTTTGCAATATCATAGAAGATTTCCTCTTCATCTGTATTAGCTAATACATAGAATTCTATAAGCTTTCATTCACCTCTCTCACATATTGTTAATTTAAAGTGTTTATATTACTATATTTTATTATATAAATATCGTCAACTTTTGTTGACAAAAAATATGTCGGATACCCTAAAAAGTTTTTATGTATACAAAAAAACAGAAGTTTTTATAAGCATAACACTCATAAAATACTTCTGTTAATAAATTTTTTATCAAAAATCAAATATGCTTAATTGTTTATATTGTTCTTCTTCTGATTCCTTATTTGATTCTACTACTGTACTTTTCTGAAGCTTCGTTTCAACGATTTGCTCCTGAACATCTTCTACTAATGGTATTTCAGATGATAAAATCTCTTCATCGATTAAATCTATTCCCTTAGTAACACTTTCCTGAATTGCCTCGACTTTTTGATCGTTTTCTATATCAGATGTTCTCTTCTTAACATCTGATCTTTCAACTAATTCAATTGTTGCTTCTTCAACAACTTCCTCAATAACTTGATCTGCCTCGATAATCTCTTTAATAATCCCTTCTTTTTCTAAAGCTACTTCTTGCTTAAACAGTTTGCTTACTAACGCTACAGGCTTAACCTCTAACGCTTCTTTCTTTGCAATAAAATCTTCTTCTGTTAAAATGTTAAATCGACTACGTTGAAAAGCTCCCATATGAGAGCCTTCTCTCGGAAAGCGACTTACATATAATGCTCCGCCACCTGTAGGGAAACCATAATATAAATTCCCATTTTCTAATGTATTAGAGTTCGTTGAATCAATACATTCAATATGCAACATTCTGTCATCCCCCCTCTTATGCAACTTTACTGATTTTTGGTACTACGTGATCAAGATTTTCACTGCAATTTACCTTTGTCATAACCATTCACTCCATTTTATCATTTGTTACCTTCAAAACAATTAGCTGTTCAGCATCCATGCTTATTCAATACTTTTGATTATATTCAGGATTAATTGCAATGATTACGAATAAATAGAAAATCAAATGTGTATATTGCATTAGATATATTTTGAAAGGGAGTATTAATAATGAATGAATTAAATCGCTATATGAACGTTTTAGAATTTGAAAGCTGGATCGATTATCAATTCACGCCTGAAGCAACCGAAACGGTCCGAGAGCTATTAGTTGAATTATTTGCAGTACAAATCAATCGTATCTGCCAAATTTACAACATTAATCAAAATGAAAACGTAGAAGCGTTTACAGCATCAATCGAGGCTATCAATGAACAAAATACGTGGGTGAGCAAAAGCGTTGTGCCGACTATTTGTGACATCATGGATCTTGCGACTGCTAATTCGGAAAAATTCGAAAATGATATTCGCTTCATATTAGATTCAATAAAAAATGGCAAATTAAACGAATATGAAACAGTTATGACAAAAAAATCGGCAATTGTACTAGAGCTACGATACATTCAAACACATACGTATGAAGCTATTCAATGTGAAAATAAAACACTTTCTATAGCTTAATATATCTTAAAAAACATCAAGGAGGTTGATTCAATGAAATCAAATATTACACAAGATTTTAATGATTTTTTAATACCCGAACCATCTACCACTTCTGAATCTACAATTAGTAATGCACTAATTGCTGAAATTTACGCTTATCGAAAGGTATTAAATGTATCACAGGTCACACTGGCTGAACAGTCATCTGTTATTCAATCAATTATCTCTCGCATGGAAAATGGCGTAACTGTTCCAAAATTACAAACATTACTACGACTGACTGAAGCATTAAATTTAGATGTTCAATTAATCGTAACGCCTCGTACCCCTTTAAATGAGGATGGACGAAGCAAAGTCTACCAATTAAAGGATCGAAAATCAAAACAGCTTAAAGAGCTGATTTTGGAGGAATCACATGATTAAAGTTCACAAGTATACATTAGAACCACATTCATCAAATATATTTGAATTGCCACTTAACAGCAAAGTTCTATCTATGCAGGTACAGCATGGAAATATTGTTGTTTATATTGCCCTTGTATTAGATTCTAGCGGCAACATAGCTCAGAAAAAGGAAACGCATAAATTCCATGTCATTCCTACTGGCGTATCTGTACCGTTAGATTTAGAAACCATCCAATATTTAAACACTGCCATGCTCCTGGATGGCGACCTCATGCTTCATGTATTTCACGAAAAAATAGAATAAAAAAACGTACAAGATCAGTTATTGATCTTGTACGTTTTTTTATTCGTTTTAATTTTTAAGCACATATAAACGTGATTGAATCACTTATAATACGAATGATTCGTTTTCCCATCTATCTCTAGTCCTTTAAACCAGCTCTATTTTCGCTTCTTCAATTTTCACTACGATTTTTGCTGTATCGTCTTGAACGCTACAGATTGATATATACTCATGTTTCATTCTGCCTCCGAAAGATAAATGGCATCTGTTTCAAAATGATTTAATGTTGTTTTATCAATAAATAAATATGGTATTGTGTTTAAATAGTTCAAATCATTAAAACGCCTTTTGTTATAAGTTTCGCTGTTTTTGCCAATGATATATTGATTTAATAATTCATTTACTGAATACTGTAAGCGTTCCATATTATCCGCAACACCGATTAGTCGATTTTCTAATGGATTTTTCTGCTTATTTGTCAAATAAATTAAATATAAAGAACGATTATCTTCATCTTCTCTCAATACTGGTTCAAAAACATAGTTTTCAATATTGGTCAACAGCTGATCCTTAATTACTTCAAATTCCTCTAAATCATCAGCAATGTCAAGGAACTTATGATTGTTTTCATAGTCTGGTTTTATTTCCTTCAAATCGTTTAGCAATGTATCAACGTTAAACGATTTGAAATATTTCAGAAACTCTTCAATATAATCTCCATTACTATGTAAGGAAATCGCCTCACTATCTGTAGGAAATGTAACCAATTTAACATCTTCTTTTGTAGCTACTACTTCTTTTTCACTTTCCGTAGAGGATTTAATCAATTCAACATCTTCTTTTGTAGCTACTACTTCTTTTTCACTTTCCGTAGAGGATTTAATCAATTCAACATCTTCTTTTGTAGCTACTACTTCTTTTTTACTTTCTGTAGAGGATTTAATCAATTTATCATCTTCTTTTGTAGTATATGTGCGGCTATACTTTGTTAAATTATCTTTCCAACTTTCATAATTACATACACTAGCAAACAAAATGTTCCTATCGAATGAATCCTTCTGCTCACTTTCAATTGTCTTATCACATACTTTACACCAATAGGAGTTTCCAATTAGACCTTTGCTTGCATCTATCTGCGAACGTAGAAGTGAGCCTCTTTCAAATTGTTTTCCACATCCCCAACATACACGTCTTATTCGTGTTCTTATAATCTTAGATACTCTCATGCTCATATTGTCGCTCCTTTTTAATGAAATCTCTTTTTAGATCTCAACAATTGAACTGATTTCTACAAGTTCAAATTCATAGTTTTCTTTGATCGCTGCATATTTGCCTAGATTCAGCAATTTACTACATTCCTTTATAAATTCTCCTGAAGGGCTAATCGTTCCCTTCCAAACAATTGTGATTCCTAGTCGTGTCGTATTTACATGTGTATAACCCTGGAACAGCATGTATGACAGTTCAACTTGCTCTGCTTTTGTTAAACCTACTTCTGCAATCGTTATTCCCATCTAAAATTCCTCCTTTGTCTATCAATAGACACCTTTTTTTATAAGATATTTTATATCCTATGTAGGCATTGATAGATTCATAAAGAAAGAATTAAAAAGCATGTTAAAAAACTTACTTTTTTAAAATCCTGGCAAAATAAAAGCAGCTTTTATCATGCTTTAAACTGCACCCTTTAATTCGTCTACTATATTGGTTTCAAAATAATTTCAGGAAGTTCATTTATAGTCGCTTTTTCAGAAAATAAAATATCTAAGTTATAAACACATTTCAACAACACTGGAAAAATACCAAAATCAAAATTGTGCATATTTACTCTCTCCCTTAATTATTGTTTTATAATTCATCATATTCTGTTATATTCTATTAATGCCTAATATATGCCTAATAAAATATAAAAAAAGCAACCATCGAATGATGATTGCCTTAAAAATTAAGCTGTTTCAAAATTAAATAATGTGATTTCGTTTTCTTTTGGTTGAACCTCATTATAACCTTCTTCTACAGCATCGAATAAACGAATGTAATACGCTTCACGTTTATTCAACTTATCCTTCGCATTTTCAAACTGACTATCTGTATTTGGATCATAGTGAATGACTTCTAATACTTCGAATACTAATTCTGATACATCTGCTTGTTCAAACTTTTGATCAATTTTTAAATGCTGCCACCATCTAAACAACGGAGCATGTACAGTCTGTCCTACATAGCATTTTATAGTACGTTTATTTGTAATTCTATACACATAACCTACTAAAATGCCCTCTTTTTGAACAACTGCCACATGATCACCTTTACTGATCAATTCTTGACGATCTTTTTTGACACTAGTATCTCGACAATCTTTCGTGCAAAAGCTACCATGACGATTGCGTGGAACATTTTGCTCACCGATAATCGTCACCGTTTTACTACACCAGCAACAATCTACTGTTACTTTGCCATGAATACGATTATACCAATATTCATCACTTTCTATTAAATATAAATATCGTGTACCAGCTTCTGCATTTCTAGGTTTCCTAAACGGTAAGTCAGGAAACATTGCTTTTAAATGTTGCTTTGCTGCTTCCCGATCAACTGCCACAAATACATCCTGCTCTACATTTTCAACGCCATCATAAGCACATTCTGAATCAGTTACTTCCTTCAATCGATAAAACCAATAATTCGTCATCTTCACACTCCCACTTTCTTATTGTTTACTTGCAAACATTTATTTTTCTATTCGAATTGGAATTTCACCAAACAAGTTCATTAATGTCGTATAATCTATTTCGTTCAAATAAAGAACATTAAAAACTTTTCCTTTTGGATAGTCCTCATTTAACTCTACATCCATCATATTAACTTCTAAATACGATGCAGTACCCGATGTCACACCTAACGTAATTTGCTTAAATGGATAAATAACCTCTTTACCATTATCGTCAACGACTACCTGCCCTTTAATAATGCCAGTGTTTAATAACTCATTTTGATCAATCTGTATATTTACCTTATCAAAGCGTTTTAGCGTATCAGCCGTTTCCTCATTTTTAAATAGATAAGGCATGATCGTATTAATTTTATACTCTACGTCTAAACCATCTTTTTTTTCGTTTATGCCTGTAGCTATAATAAGCAAACCAAAGCCCATCCATATAACCGTTACTATTCCTATGCCAATCATGACATGAGTAGTAGTATGTTTTAGGATCGATACCAATACTGCTACGACTAGAATAATAATTGTAGCAATTGTACATATTCCAACAGCTGTCTCAATAGTGTCTTGTGCTTCGTTAAACCCCTTTATATAAGATGCATGATTCTCCTTTAATGCCTCTTTTGTCATTAACATAATATTCATTCTCCCTTATCATTTTTATATGAATAAACCAAAAAATACATATATTACATAAGTAATAGTTGCACCTACGAAGAACACAAATGACCAAATTCGAATATGTTCTTTAGAAGGTAATCGATTGCAATATTTCAATAAATTTACCTTCTCTCTCAATGCATTAACAATTAAGATTAAGGCAGCTGTAACGAATATAATGCATACAAAACATATGAAATAAGCTGATAAATTAACAATGATAACAATAGATTGTCCCATTTTTAAAAACACCCTTCCTTTATATCTTTTTCAATATACACATGAGCTAGATAGGATATTCCTTTGAACCTAAAAAAAGAAGCAGTATCCTAAAAGACACTGCTCATTCATCATCTAAATTGATGTAAAACCTATTAAAATAAACATCGCAATCATAACGCCAACCCCAGCAAACATTCCATTTGAAATCATCGTTTTAATCATCTGTCTACCCCTTCTGATTTGAAATGTATTGTTCCAAACTTCAAAGCGAGCTGTACAATCTGCTTTTCGTAAGCGGCAGGCATTGTGACATTCAATTCCTCTTGCTGCTTCATTTGGATTGTTACTAATTTTTGATATGGTATAGTGGTATGCATAATGTCAAAGCTAAAATCCTCTACATAGAAACTTTTAATTGCTTCGCATTTTTGCAATCCCTCGGACCATTTAACAATATCATCTTCATTTACAATAAATAGATTTTCAGAACAGTGACCAATTAAGCTGAAATAAACATTTTCGATTACTTGAATTGATGGCATTTTTCCATCATACAGTTCATCCCACGCTTCAGATAAGTCTCCTCCGTATTTTTCGTTTGCTAAATGTCGGACAACGGCTGGCACTAAATCAAATTCTGCTTCATTCCAATAACCAATTGTAATATGATAAATATCTTCATCAGGCACAACAAATGATTTAGTAATCCAACACTCTTTTGTCAAGTTAGCATCTTCAACCATATCCTTTTCGTACAACGTTGTATCCAAAATGATGTCTGCTGGTGTAATCCCTAACTTTTCACAACTAATGCCGCATACTTTCAATACATTTGAGTTATCCGCCAAATAAACACCTAAGCCAGATGAGCCTCCTGGAATCGCAGTCAAAGCCCCTTCTAAATCACGAGCAACGCATACACGTTTTGTAAAGCTGTCCTCTTGTGAAGAACGATATTCAGGTACACGTGGATAAAATGAATTGCTGCCACCAACTTCTAAACTTATATGAACAAAATCATATTTTTCCATAAAAAATCTACTGTCCAAATTAAAACTAGCTGTCATAACGAAAGCCTCCTATTTTATAAAATCTAAAATACTTTATGTAGGAAAAGTTTTCTTCATAACAAAAGAGCCCCTATTAATAGAAACGTGCTGAATGATTATATGTAGAAAAGCTTTTTAAGATATTCCCCTTTTTGTAATTGTCAAATATAATTGACAACAACTTTATAGTAAGCGTATAATGAAGTATAGTAATTTTTAGGAGGTGTTAAATGGGTAGGGATTGGAATCATTTTAAAGAATATAACATTGATCCTTTTTCAGGAGAAATCAATTATCTTGATGGCGATTCTTACGGCTATGCGTATCAAAGTAGCGGTCAATTATATTCGCTATTAGCACATCACAATATCCTATTGCCGATATGTGACTACATCTATAATGAACCACATAAAATAAACGATTTAATTCAGCCTGAGTTAGTAGCGGCAGCTGCATCAAAGGCAATTGAGTTATTAAAAAAGCATAGCAACCCTCGAATTATAGTTGCTGGCGACATAGAATATCTTTTTGAAAATAAAACAATAGGTGAAATAGAGGAAGATAATCGTTCATTGATTTCAAGTCTTGAACGAATCAAGCAGCTTTCCGAAGAAGGCTTCTATTTTACTGTTGATCGAGATTAGGAGTGTTTTAGATGGCTAAAGCTAAATGTGCTTACTGCAAAGGACCAATAAAGGAACATTCCCCTAGTTATTACAATTGCGGTTGTCGTACTAAGCCCTCACCTGTTGCTGTATCCGTAGGAATGGTATTAGCTCACGATACTTATAAATCAACAGTTGAAGTTGCTTCCGCTAATTTAGATGTCGATATAGACAATCTAAACATAGATGAAGCAAAGGCTCTATTGAAGAAAATGCAATCTGATATATCTGAAGCCATTGTAAAGGCAACTAACGAACGAAAACAATATTGAAAAAGGACGGTGGTATCAGTGGACTTAACAGAGAATGAGATCAATACAGGTATCATTATCAAAGCTCTTTATGAAAATGTACAAAAAGGAATAACATCTTATACGATTCATCCTAAGTGGCAAGCAATTATTGATAATAATCGATTAATCATATATGAAGAAGCAGGATTGATTGAATCTAACGAAAATGTTTTAAACCTAACATCTAAAGGGCTAGTTGAGTTAAATGCATTATTTCATGAAAATAAACTTATTCCAGTAACCGAATTAATGCATAAATTATACGAGGATGCCGAAAAAATCGTCATTCATTTCAATCAATTTGTCAATTCTAATCAGAAGCATATTTGAATGAACAAAATGAAGTTAAATTAGTCCCACTCAATCCTGCACCTGATTATGTGAAACGTAAATTAAAAAGCTTCTTAAAAGCTAAAGCACGCTCGAAATAAAGAAGTAAAGGAGGTAAGTTATTTGGACTTTTCAACCTTACAAGAAGGTCAAAAAATTAATTATATTGGCGACAACCTTTTTGCATTTGGCGGAGAGTATACGCTTTACCCGATGAAAAAAACGTATCATGATCCTACACACTGCCCCATCGAAGATCGAGGAAAATTAGTCATCATTGAACTGATGAATGATGATACGCCTATGTACTTCAAAATTGACATGATAGACGCTAACGAATGGGAATTAGTAACTGAATAAATACAATGCCTTCATATAATAATAATACATTTATTATGAAGTTTTTTTTCAAAGAATAAGCTATTAAACAAAAGGAGTTGGTGTAATAATGGAAGAAATGAAAGGATTAACGATTAGGCAGCCCTGGGCGACTTTAATTGCACTAGGAGAAAAGAAGCTTGAATCACGCTCTCGTAGAACGCATCATCGAGGTATCATCGCAATTCATGCTGGTAAACAAATCGATAAGAATGCATATGAACGATTTGCAGAAGTGCTTAAAACATATGGTATTCATTCAATGAACGACTTGCCAGTTGGCGTAGTTGTTGCTACTGCCGAGATCAAACGCTGTCACGAAATCGTTGAAGATTATAAAGAATACGCCCTATCGAATCAAGATGTTGTTATTGATGGAAGAGAATATCAATATGGTTTTTACGAAAAAGGTCGTTTTGGTTGGGAATTAGACAATGTATATGCATTACCTGAGCCAATTCCAGCAAAAGGTCAATTAGGCTTATGGGGCTGGCAAATTCCTGAAGAAATACAAGCGTTTATTTCTAAAAGCTGTTCGTAATTGGTAGTCGAATAAAATATTTAAAAATTATATTCTACTATTCATTTGAAAGATTTTTGTTCAGCAAAGAAAGGAGAAATGAAGATGTTAAAAAAGGGTGACAAAGTAGAGTACGAAGGTGTTATAACAACTTGTTTAGGAAACGAATTTAATTTTTTAGGTACTGGTCCAGCCGTTGTTGAATTAGAAGATTTTGAAGGATGGATAAATGCAAAGCTTCCTAAACTCATAACTAAATTAGAAATTTTAAATAGTATTCCAGTGCTTGACTATGACACTGATAGTGATGACCTTTATACAGTCACATGCATAGATAACAACGAAAACCGAGAAAAGATAATGCACTTAGGTTACAAAGATGATGATATTGACAGATTTGTTGCTGAAGAAGGTTCTATTGAAATGACACACTTTGCATGGAAAATTGCCAACTATGCTGAGTTAGGTGACAGCTTCAATGGTTGGTTTGTAACTGAGGAATAATCTTGAGGATCGTATAAGAACAATTTTGTGCAGTAAAAAAAGGAGAGTGATTTTATTGAAAGAAGGGCTTCATTATAGAGATAAGCGAACAAATGAAATCTTACTCTTTTATCATTTCACCCGTAGTTGTCACATGTTTATAAATCAAAATAATGTTTGTATTGATAGACCTAAATACAATGTTTACGAGAGAGTAACAGATAAAAAGGCTATACAAGATTTTGAGGAATCACGTAAAGGGAAATCAAGAAAAAATGTGCGAGAAAAACCGCTATTTGGTTGGGATGTAGTGATGAATTTCAATACTGTATACGATTGATTACTAAATATAAAGTTAAAATTACTGCACAATATGTAGAATTGGTTAGTAAACAATAAAAAAATCATTGGGGATTCCACCGCAAAAGGAGTGTTATAAATATGGCGTATCAAATAGAAACTAAAAATGGAGAATGGCAGATCCTAAATACAGTAACTGATGAAATTATTGCTGAATTCGATTCAGAACAGGATATAAAACAATTTTTAGCCTATGAAAAAATTTATGAAGGAAAGAAAAAAGCGATTGAGATATTGATGTCCTTTCCAAATCAATGGATTATAAACGATAAATTTCAAAGAACAAAAAGTGGTATAGAAGATTATACCAAATGGATATTATCGATAAATCATTATGACACCTATACGGATTACTATAAAGCTATCGATAATAAATTAGATGAATTGCTTAATAAAGAGGTGGAAGAATGATGAAGAAAATTTCTGCACACTAAAAAGAAATGGTTCAGCAAAAGAAACAAATTGTTGAGTAAGAAAGGGGTGTTCTTATGTTATGTCCAGATTGTAACGAAGGGAATTTACAACATCTTCATAAATACGAATATTCGGAAATAAGGTCTATTACTAAAGACGGGAGATTGTCTAAAAAAGTACATTCTAAAGACTATGATGATTTAGGAGTGGAGTTTTTAGAGTGTCCTAATTGCAATTCGGATTTCTCATTTGACGAAGATTCTGACGGAAAAATCATTAATGTCGGACACCGAAAACTCAATTATTAAATAAATATTTAATCAACATTCCGTAAAAATTACTGCACAATATGAGGATTATTGGAAGGTGAATAGAAATGAGAAAGAAATGGGAATATGAATCGAGTCCAGTTGTAAGATGTGATAAATGCAAGAGAATTTACTCTGCTTTCGAAAAGAAATGTCCATATAAGCACGAAAAAAAAGAATAAATAACTACTGACACTTTGAGTATTTTGTACACTGGAAAGAAAATGTGCAGGAGGACTATATGGCAGAAAAAAAAGTCGAAGGTTATTTAGTCAGTAAAAATTTCGATAGATTCTTTATGGCTTTCTTATTAATTGGTGGAATTGTATTATTTGTAGTTTTCCCCTTATTGGTCTTGATGAATTGATTGATAAGCATTTCGAATAAATTGAATACTCTTTCTAAATAAGTATGCAATTAAACATTGTAAGGAGAAAATGATGAATTATTCTAAAAAGATAAAAATCAAAAGTATTAATAGTATGTTAGAACACATTATGTTGAATCCTGAATTAGACCGCTTAGATACTATCGATTTCGACAACTTACTTTATAAATCTGAACTGCTTTGTAAATTATCTCATGTAGGCTTAAACATGGTCATTTCTGAAATTGAACGTGCTTCCAATCTACAATGGAAGGATTTTATTGGAGATTCATCGTTTATCCACGCAATTGAAAGTCATAGCCATTTTGAAGAAGAAATAGACCATACAGATTACTTTCAAATCTATTGGACTGCTGAAACAGATAGCGTACCTAATGCAATGAAATATATCACACACTTCTATAAATCAAGCACTCAAGATAATATAGAAGTGTGGCACGCTGTATCTTTATGGCATTATGACAATACTGACGAAACGTATCTGAACTTTAGTGCTCGTATTCGTTCTTTATCTATTAAGGAATTGAAAAATGCAAAAAGCCTACGCCCTGCTACACTCGATGAAATAAAAGAACTGAATGAAAAATGGAAAAAACATCAAATAGAAACGGAAAAATTAAGAGAACGGTAGGAGGTGAGGTTTGGTGACGAAAGAAAAGTTTGATCGTTCAAAAACTCATGCTAACATTGGAAAAATTGGACATGTTGGGCATGGTCAAACAAGTTTAACGGCAGCCATTGCTGAAGTGCTGAACCGATGCAGCAAATGTCATGGATTAGGAACAATGAACAATTCAGACAAGCCCTGTGCGAAGTGTAATGGCACTGGCAAACGAGTACCTGCTTAAATAAATATCGTTACATTAGAAAACAGCCTTTTAGGTTGTTTTTTTATTTGTATTTATCACAACATTAAATCTTATTTTTTTTACAATTAAAAAAGCCCTAATATATTTCATTAAGGCTTTTCATGCTTATTATTCAGCTTTTTTAAAATCATCCATTGTCTGAATAGCTAACACCGATTTAACTTTTGTTCTACGTGCCATTGCTGCTATACGCTGTATTGAATCATTTAGCTTTGAGCCGACTGGAAATGCATAAAACGGCATTTTATGTGATCGAGCTGCCTTTCGAGCTTTTAATTCCTTATAAGTTTTGCAATAGCAATACTTTTTAACAAATCGTTGATGCTCTTTCAATGCCGCCTCACGTTCATCTGCTGTCATAGTCATTAGATTGAACTCATCGCAAGGAATAATAACGTACTTTTTATTCTCTTTTTTACGCTGTCTTTTCTTCATTGTTATCCCCCTCTACAGATAAAATATCCAGCCATTTATCAAATGATCCTTCATAAATAGCTACAAATAAGTCACCAAATTCTTCTGTTGTAAACAAGATGTCATAGTGTAAATCATGATCGCCTGTACCGTAACCCATTGATTCAATAATACCTATTGTTCCTTGAGGTATCGATTTTTCACAAACCTTTTCATCATATTCATCTACTTCAATTACTGTAAAAGCTTCTTTGACAATTACTTTTTCGACATGTCCATATTTATAGCTTATGCGTGACATTAATTACTCACCATTCCTTTCAATAATGTTTCCTCACGTACTTTTAATAATTCAGCCACTTTATAACGCTTCGCTTCCTCACCTTTATCAGCTGAAGCAATATCCTCCATGTCTGCAAATAAACCAAAATCTAAATTGCTTACTAATTCAGATGCCATATGCTCCTTAATGGAACTTTTATATTTATAGATTTCATTTACTTTATTGTCTAGCCAGTAGCGTAACAGAATAACTTCTAACTGACGTTTCGTTTCAACTCCTGGAGCAAAATCAACACCCTGCTTTACATTTTCAGATTGCATACGTAAAAATCGAATAGCACGCATCATCCCTTCGATTACACCCGATAAGCTGCCTCGAATATAAAAGCGATCTACTTCTGCTGGAGAAAATACCTGACGTAATGAATCAATTGACTTATTACATCTAATAGGTGCTTTTCGGCATCAATTAAACGTTGGATTTCTTCCTCAAGTTGTTTCATCGTTTCAATATCTTCAGTAAAAAGGACCCTCATTTGAGCGTGCTCATAATAATCGTTTAAGTTTAAAGCAAACGTTGTAAGCTCACTCATTTCTCGAACTGTTAATGTCCGATTCAATTTGATGAGAAACACTTGTTCCTCATTCCTGTATCCAATGTCACCAATAATTTCACCTGATTTAAATAAACTGGCAACAAACTCATATCCTTTTTGTACTGAAATTTGAATAGAAAATTTGTTCATTTTTACATATCCGTTACAGAAAACTTATAAAAAGTTACAAAACCTTTACGTTTCATTACTTCTTCAACGTGTCTGTTTTCGTCACACTTCTCACTACTCACATTTGATATGACACTCCAAAGTCTTAAATTCCCGACTAACGAATCGGTACATATCTACATCATCTTGTAAAATGAATTATGCAGATTGTAAAACACGTTCTCCATACTGCTTCAAATTGATTGCAGCCTGATAATCTCTATCGATATAATTGCCACAACGACATTGATAGAGGCGATCTGATAATTTCAAATCTTTCTTAATGTCACCACAGCCACTACATAATTTAGAAGAAGGAAACCATCGATCCGCTAAAATAAACGGTATGTGATTCCATTTCGATTTATACTCAATTTGTCGTCTAAATTCATAAAACAATTGCTGTTGAATCGCTTTCGATAGATGTTTATTTTTCATCATGCCACTCACATTCAAATCTTCTAAGACAATAAACTTTGGTTTTCGGTTTACGATTGTAGAAGTCACTTGATGTAAATAGTTGTGACGAATATTCGTTAGTTTTCGTGAAACTTTTAACAGGTGTTTTTCACTTTTGATAAGGTTACGTGCTTTCTTGTAACGTTCTCCTTCCTTATTATATTGGTATTTTCTTGATACCTTACGCTGTAACCTACGTTTTTTCTTTTCTAATTTTTTCACTTTGTTTGATTTATTGATATTTTTATAAACCGTATGGTCACTCACTACAGCTAATTCCTTTAAGCCTAGATCAATCCCTACACCCTCTGATTGCAGCGGAGCATCGTTTGAAGCCGATTCAACGCTTACAGACACCCACCAATTTAAACCATTGAATGTAATACGTGGATTCATGTATTTAACATGTTCATCAAAGGGTATGCGATGCTTTTCAGCTAATCGAATCCAGTTTAATTTCTGCTTATTCTTCTTTTTACTGGATGAAAACCCCTCTATCTTGACATGAGTAGCAGTAAATTTTATTTTCCCATTGTCTTGATAGAAACTTGGTGTTGATTTTCTCCTGCTTTTAAATCTAGGATACTTAGATAATCCCTTAAAGAAATGCTTATATGAATTACAAGCATCTTTAATTGCTTGTTTTGTGACGTTGTTACTTATTTCATTTAACCATTTATGACTGTCCGTTTTCTTCAATTGCGTAAATTCTTTTCTTAACTCGCTATCCGAGATAAATTTACCGCCATTCGTATAATTTTCTTGCTGCTTAGCGATGGTCCAGTTATAAGCAAATCTTGACGTATTGGCGTACTGAAACAACTTCGTTCGCTGTCGGTTATTCGGTTTCAGCATCACTTTTATTGACTTTATCTTGATTGCTTACCTCACTTCCTTCTATTTGCAACTTTTTAAAAGTTATTTTCAGCTGTTGTCATCCCCCTTTGTTAAGTGAAAGCCCTGCTATATATTTAGCATCTACTAATTTTTTATCGTGTGGCAAAGAATAGATTTCTTCTAACGCATCTTTCAAACGTTGATGTTCCTGCTGCATCTGAACGAAATGTAACTCTTGAGATACTTCCTGTGTACGTTCTGATCGAGTAATAGCATCCAACACTTTCATAATAAAGTCTGTACTAAATGCATCCTTATTGATTTCCTGAGCACGTAACAACATGACTGCCACAATTTTGTAATACAGGCGTTCATAGTCAGATTCCAATCCTCTAATTGTTTGCTTCAAAACATCCATTCGCTTTAGATCTAATTCACTCACAATCATCGAACTATCTTCATCACTTAGACCACTGCTAATGTCAGAAGTAAACATGCTTACAATGTCTAATGCTTCTTTGGAATCTGTTTTCTTCAATGCAACTGGACCATACTTAGCAGCATCTTTTTTTCGTTTCTCAGTCAGGTCAATTTCTTCTTGTGACAAAACGAGCGTATCACATCTATCACATCGAACCGAGCCCAAATAGTCTTGTGAAAAGTGTTTATCTGTTTCACACGAACACCCCTTTTGGGCTGCAATATCCCAATACTTATCCAAAAAGTCCTTCCCTTTCACACCTATCCAACTCAAAATATCAGCTTCCCTTCTTTATTAAATGCATTAATAAATTTATTGTATAGTACAACAAATAAATTTTCAAATATTTTTTGTAAAAAATAATTGACGTATAGTATTTTTTATTAGACAATAGAGTTACATAAAATAAACAGAACGAGATTATTCATTTAACATGGGAGGTTTTGTTGGTGAACAAAAGAACGGAGAAAAAGCAACAAAAACGAACGCTGCCTGTACGAATTCAAGGTAAACCATATGAAGAAATGACAGCTGCTGAAAAACGCCAATATGATGAATTTGTTCAAAACCACGCTGTTTGTGAAACATACGATGAACATAAAAAACGGTTAAAGGAAGAGCAGCCTATTACGTACCGCACTCGTAAGCCGAGCAAGCTTCTTTCTTTCTAAAGGGAGGCTAGGAATTGGACATTGAAGGTTTAATGATAATGATTGTGACAATCTTAATCATGAAAAGCATTCAGCGTGGCATTGAAGCGTACTTTAAGCGTAGAAAGATGAACACCTATTACGCTATTTATGAAAATAAGATTTTAACGGAATACATGCCTTTTAAAAAGGCAACTGAATATGCAGAAAACGTGCATTATGATTTTAGAAAGACTACTCAATTAGATCATAAAAAGCGTATTATCAACATCATTGTAGATCGATACGATGAAATCATTGAATAGGAGTTGATATGTTAATGGATAAAGATCAGTACATTGCCTACCTGGAGCAACAGAATCGATTCATGCATCATGAGCTGGCGAAAAAAGATAAAATCATCAAGGAGCTTACGAATAATTGGATCAATTCATTTACGCTCGCATTAGATCTGATGAATACCTATATCCCAAATTGGAAAAATCAAGTGATGCCTCAAATTACAAGGCTTAAAAACTTAATTCGTTCGATGGAGCAAAATTCATCGAAAAAGAAGGTGGGATTATGATAGAAATTGTATTGCTAATAGCGGCAACACTTGCTCTAGCGATTTTTAATAAATGCTATCTACAGCCGAACTTACGATGGAAAAGTTATTTAAAGCTTCGTGAATATGCTACACCAATTATAGCCAACGCTCCGCAATGGGAAAGTTTTATGAAATATGCTGATGTATACTTTGATGATTTACGTAATGAAAGCGATATTGATTATGGCTTCCCTGTTTTTGACCATGAATTACACATGTTTAAGCAGTTACTAGACGATGGCTATGCAGTACACAACATTACTGGCATTCAAAAGGATATGTATGAAGAATTGGCACATATGGATCGATTGGTTGGAAAATATAAAGAACTAATGAAGCAGGACAATTGTTTGAAAAATGGCGTTTGGAACGCATTGATTGATTCGAAACGAAACTTAGAAAAGATTATAGAAAAAGGCGTAGATGAATTTACTGAAAAAGGAGCTCACTAGCATGGGCTATTCATAATAAATAGTGGAATCTAACATTTGAAATATCCGACTAAGTATTTGAAACATTTTGTGCAGTAGTGGGGTGAAAAAATGAGGACAAATATTGAAGAACTATTGTGTCACAAACATTACTTTATTGCTTCTGGACGCATGTATCCGACAATGGACTTGGTATTTTTTCGTGTGTTAGTTTAACTCAACATAACGTCAAAAATGTTGAGTATAGATAATTGAAGAAGATATTTTCGAAAAAAAGAGGTACTACGCAGCATACTTTGTCTTTGCACTTTGTAGTTATTGTTTGTTTCAACACATTTAAAGATTGGATTTAATACTAAATAATTCGAGAATAATACGAAAAAAAGCTTAATAAGCGAAGGGAGAATCATAAAAATGTATTTAGTATTAACAGCAATTCCTTTAGTCGTTGGTTTTGGACTTATTTATTTTTCTTTTGTTAAAGAGATTGAAAAAGACATTGAAAATCAATTAAAAGAAAAAGCGAACTAAATATTCCGAAAAGGATTTGAATTGTAATAAAGAACAAAGGAGTTGAGGGAACGTGCAAACTGAACACTTACGTAAATGCTACAGCTATGCTATTAGTTATTTAACACTTGAGATTGAAGAATTGAAGAAAACAATCCAGGAAGAAACAACGATGGCTCATATGAAGCCGATATTGGAAAAGCGTTTGAAGGAGCTGGATCAAGATTTAGCAGATATTCAGCAATATCAGTTAGACTAGCTTCGGCTAGTTATACATAGAACAACTTTAGCAAACCTAAATGTTTGCAACATACTTTTATAAGTTAATTAACAGTTATATAACCATTAGCCAACTTATATTGAAATGAATATACTTTTTACACAAATCATTTAACTAAAGGAGCTTGATCAACATGAAAGAAAATGAAGTAGTTTTTCCAGTGTTTGCGACGATTGAATTTTTTGCAGAAGAGGAAGAGGATCATCCCGATGGATTATCAGTACTCGTATATAGCGGCTATGAGCTGTTTGAAAAACTACGTTTATTCTATGAGAATAAATATGAAGAGCTGTTTGGCTATCCTGTTTACAACATTCATTTAGATCGTGTGATTTTCAAATCACAAAATGACGAAGTGGACTTCACTTTAAACGTTAATAGCAATGACGATATGTACGGTAAGCTTAAAGTAAACCCTACTAAGATGGCAGATAAAAATGCTCAAACTATCGCTATGATACGTGAAGTAATTGATTTCGATCCTGAAGCAGAAGATAGCTTGATTCGAAAGTTCTTTGCAAAATAATCATTTCAAGGGGGCGGCAATGACTGCTCCCCTTTTTTCTACTCTAATTAAGAAGTATACAGAAACTTGAAAGTTTGGAGAGTGACATTTATGGCTTATCAGAAACCGATATGCGAATGTGGAAGTGACTTGCGTTATTCAGGACAGGCATTTGTGATATTAAATGTTCGAAGCAACGGAAAAATAAGTCGATTTAACCCTTATTTATCTACATCAGATAAAGGGCATTTATGGTGTCTGTCTTGTAAAAATTATTACGCCTTTGAATTGGATGAAAAAGAACGTATTCTACGTGGCAAACGTATTCGATCTAAAGAAAACTTAATGAATGCAGGTGATCAATAATATGCAGTTTTTAATTTTAAACAATGGAACGTCTAGCTTTTTTGAAAACGGTGTATTTACACCAACTTGGATTATCTTAATTGCTTTATTAATCATTATGGTGCTGGCTTTATTTACCCAAATGAGATTTCACAATCCATTGATAGGATTTGAAGAGGACGAAGATGTTGAACCCTCTATCTCTCCCCTCTCATTTACGAGCTGGTTTTTATCAGTTAATGAGTATGAATGGCAGCCGTTCTTCATTGAACGTTATGATTTACTTACTAAATCAATGAACGATTACAAACATTGGTGCAAAACACAAAATCATTTGCCGAATTGGGACGGTGGAACAGAAAAATTTAATCCGACTATACAATAGAAGAAACTCATAATTTTATAGTCAATTTGTTAGGATGTGAACACTATATTTATTGGCAAAAACCTACGCAATTTACGGATTTTACATGGTTACACACAAATCAAATTGAGTGAGCTTAGCAATATTTCTGAACATGACATATGGCAATATGAAAATGGCTATAAGAAACCGACATTTGAACATATAAACATATTGAAAGGTATTTTTCATGTAAAGGCGACTTATTTTTATCGTAATGATCTGATACATGAACAGCCAAACAATATCAATGTTCACCATATATCTTTCAGATTTCTAAACGATTAGCAACGTCAAAATTTAATATATAAAGGAGTGATTGAGATGATTATTCAAAATACAAATTATACAGCAAAATACGATTGGGGCGACACGACTGTACAAGGTGGCGATGTTGGATTGGTTTTAACCGATAAGGGTAACTACAAAACCGCCTTTGTAGAAGCATTCCCTAAAAATCCTCGAACCTTCATTCGTGGCGAAGGCAAAACGATTTCAGAAGCTGAAGATGATGCATGGGAACAATACCAACGAGTATTGAATTGTGATGGACATGAATTTGAACGAAGAGGCTACCGAAACGGTGCTGGCTTCTGTAAAAAATGTAACATATTCAAATCAAAGGTGTTTGAGCCTTCAGAAAAATGTGTTGTTTGCGGCTGCAATACTTTCTTTGCTAGTGATACTGATGGAAATTACTATTGTGAAGAACATAAGAGTGAAATTCCTGAAGATAAGCAGTGGGACATCCCTCGTAGAATACGAGAAAGGATGAATAATAAATGAGCCGACTTAATAAAATGATAGGAATAGCAGTATTTTCTTTACTTCTCGTTGGATGTTCAGAAGGCAACTATAAATCAGAAAATCCTAAACCTGTAGAAAAAGAGCCTCATAATTATGAAGTAAGCGAGTATGTTGATAGTGACGGATGTGAATACTTAATTGTCTATACTGAAAAAATAAGTTCAAATATACAAGGGTTTGGCGTAGGAGCTGGTATTACAGCTAAACCAAATCAACCAGCAGCCTGTATGGAAAATGCTCCGCTATAACAACTATAGAATGGAGTGATGTTATGTCAACAATTACCAATACAAAAACTGAAGGCATTGAAAAAGCAAAATCAATTCTTACTGAAGCCTATAAAAAGAATGAAATTTTAAATTGGGAATATGATTCCCTGTTATATGGCGTTAAGCGAATAGGAGAATTTTTAGATATAGCCTTTGAAGGATCTACGATAAAAGACATTCAAAGCTTCCTCGCTAAACACAAGGAACGTGTCGATGCCATTGTTCAACGTGAATTAAAAGGAATTTATGATGAATTTATTGTGCAGCAACTAGAAAAAAGCGGTGAAGTTGATTCTGTAAAATCGCAATTGACGGAAGAATTTGTGGTGAATGTCCGAGATGCCTATGAAGTACACTTTGAACATCCGAATGGCGTTCATGCTGAACATGCTGAATCGAGTATAGATGTTGTTGTCTTTCATAATGGTAGTTACCTAGTAGACAATGATGGCTCCCCTCTTCCAGTATTTTCAGAAGAACAAGTGATTTTTATCATTCAAGCACTAGCTGATTATACGTCAGAGTTTGAAATAATTTCATCTGAAAATGATCCTGAGAAGCATGAACTATATTTTAAATTTGAAAGCAATGAGCTTTGTGCCGTAACTGCCTTTGTTGCAGCTGTAAAACAAGTATTCTTACAATTTATTGCCGAATTCGGCATACATGAACTACGTGCTCGAAATAATACTCTAACGAAAGAAGTGATTAAAGAATGGGGAAAGAATTAATTTTAGTAATAACTATTCAAGATGTGAAATATGAAAATCATACCTGGCGGAAAGGTAAGCACTATGAGCTCCAGCATTTAGATGCTGAAACGGATCGGCTGTATTCGGAAAGTACGTATATTGACTTAGGGAAAACAGAAATGCTTCATCTATTACAAGACTTTGAGTTACTTACTTCACCTAATATGCTCCAAACGGAACGCATTCAATGCCCTCATTGTTACTATGTAAACCAAGAAGGCATTACAGATATGGCAGTAGATACAGGAGATCTTGATGGACAGTTCGCTCATGAATGCTCAAGCTGCAAACAGACTTATCATGTGCAGTTTATTTACAATCCGCATGTTAGCACTACAAAAATACCTATTTATGAAGGGAATGAATAATATGGATCATCAAACAACACCTATCTTAGTTGAAATGCCTGGACAAGCGAAGGAAAAGCAACCGATTAAAACAATCATAGTTGGACCAACAGCAGGTGAATATAGCAAACTAGCTGAATCATTCGGTGGCAAGGTTATTCAGATCAATCCTTCATCTGAAAATATGCAATATATCAATCCGTTTGAAATACCAACTGAAAAGTAAAATGATTATGGCTCTCCTTTATCGGGGGAGCTTTTTTGTTTTATCAAAAAAATATCAACATCCGAAATAATTATTATTAAGCATACGTAGGATATAAAAACGTTTAGAAAGGAGTGAATGCTTAATGACGATTAATTTTGATGAATTAAATATTTTATTAGAGCCATTAGAAGCCAGCGTGCTTTTATTATATGAGAATTTGCAGGATAAGGAATTGAAAAAAGAAATGGCGTACCCGAATATAGGCAGCCTAGTCTATCTAGCAAATCTTTCCTCTATTGTGCCAATTAGTAAAAAAATCGGCATTTTAGAAACAATTGAAGGCAAATCGGACGGCTGCTACTACGTAATTAAATGCTTTGATGGTACTCGTATGTCATGGGGAAATGTAAAAGCTTTAAAAATCCCACAATCTCTAAATAATAGATGGACATTATCTTAGCATCATTTCATTTTTTTAACAAAATGAGCAATATTGCTATATCGAAATGCGTATAATGCAAAAACAGCAAAATTAAGCAACGTCTTAATTGTATGCTAACCAACTAAATAAAGGAGGCGTTCATATTGAAAAAAATTACGCTATTATTAACAACAGGGCTTTTATTATTAGTGGGCTTTGCCTCATTTTTCTATAAAGAGCTACTAATCTTGACGCAATGGGCATCACTTATATTATTGGTGACAATCATTTTACGACTGACGAAATGGAAATACTATCAACCTATAGCAATTCAGAATGACTACGTACTAATTCCCCATCGTAAAGGAAGCTTATATTATTCAAACATCGAAATGATCCAGTTTAATGCAGAAGAGATGATGTTGGATATTGTGACCGAAAAAGGGAATCGTTATACGCTCGAAGCTATTCATTGTCAAGACTTTCTAAAATTAGTAAAAGCAGCTCGTAATGCCAATCCTGCTATCTATGTAGAAGATTCTTTGCCGTTGGATGAAGTGAATTATCAAAAACTTATTGAGGCGTATCAAACTCAAAAAGAAGCAGATAGTCATCACGAAAAACGTAATGATTTGTTATATATAACAGTGATTACAATCGCTCTTATTGTGACAGCATTAATTTCTATTATCCAGTAAACAAAAGGAGGTTTTACAATGTATGATTTGAAATCTAAAATCATGACAGCTTTTGTTCCCCTTTTGTCTATTACATTACTGCAAGTAATTTTAGGAGTTAATCCAATCATCATCATCGCTATAATCGGTATGTTATTTATCATTCTATTTGCTTCAAAATTAAATGCTACGAATAAGATTAAAGCAACGCAGGATCGAGTGTTTATTCCTGAATGGAGTAAAGAGGTATCCTATTTCGATGTTTATAAGATAACATTGTGTTTGATTGGAGAAGGGAAAAATCGAGCCTATGAATTAATGGTCGAACTTAATAATCGTGACACAATTGCATTGGAAAGCGTCAACGTGACACATTATTGGGCATTAATTGATTTAGCGAGAAAAACAAATGATGATATTATTTTTGAAAACATTCCTGAATCTGAAGAGAAGCTATTACAATTATTAGATGATTGGATCGAACATGGCAAAGGAACATATGTATAAATAATATAAAAGCTCTTGAGGACAACCTTCAGGAGCTTTTTACATTTTATATAATAAATTATCGTTTAGGCTGCACTTCTAAAAAACGTACTGTAGCAAATTGTTCCGTCATTTCAGGAGAATATTGATGAATTTTTTGCATTGTCCCTTGCCATTCTTGCTCGCTGATGTCATGTTGATTAATTGAAGAAACAATTTGAAGAATACCTAATGCAGATGCGTTCGATAGATGAACTGTACGCAATGCTTCTGTAATACCTGTAGTTGTATCAAATAGGACTATTCCAAGCAGCATTTCCATTTGAGGATCAGCGATAAGCTCCGCTATCTGTTTTGAATAATCATATTCTTCATCATTTTTAATACGTGGATGATACATACACTCAAAATTAAGTGATGTTTTCAATTTCTTAGATGGTTGATAAATTTTCGATGTTAAAAACATAACATTGTCTTGTCGAAATGCACCGATTTCTACTGCACCTGTTTTAACTGTTTTTACCTCGTTTCTTGAAATCTTCGGAATACCCATATAAATAACGGCTTGACCTGGTTGAAAATCACACCATGTAACGTCTTGATTTTTGGGGTAACTTGCAATATTGGGGAAAACTAATCCTTCAGTGAATCCGTAAATCATCATAACTTCGCTCGCTTTCAAATTGAATTTAAAAATGGTTGTTATTCCCACTTTTGATAACGCTTCATTACCTTTAAGATTTGAGGATTTTCGTCAGCATGTCACTCTCTCCTTCATTACCGATATTTAGTAACAGTGATCCTCTACCGAAAAGTAATCATGATTTCAAACCAATTATAGCAAAATAAAGCGATATTTAGCAGCAAAATATGGTCTTTTAGCAAGACTTTTTAGTTTACTAGAAAACATATTTTGTAAAACAAACGCTCATTATTGATTAATTATGTATACAAAAATGCCTTTGTTGAACCAAAATTGGCGTAAAATCGCCACCACTCTCTCACCATCCTGGACACTTATTTTGACTGGAAGGTTATGATTGTATTTTTATTTGTCGTTCCTATCCACTTCTAATTTAAGAAATCGAATTGCTGGAAGGTTTTGAAATAGATTTTTTAGTCAATCCTATCCAACTAGATGAATTACTGGAAGGTTTTGAAATACTTTTTCTAGTCAATCCTATCCGTATTTAAAAACGCTGCAAAATAAGGCTTTTTCGGGGAAGGTTTTGTCATAGTTTTATACATAAAATTTGTATATAGAGTCCCTTATATGCAAGCCCAAAACCCCTTGTCAATGAAAAACATTGTTCAAAAACCCTTTAAAAAAACTCGAAAAAAACTTTTTCACTTTTTTCAGAAGAACCGCATAACAACAAGGTTTGAGATAAAAAACGCAAACGGCAATATCCCCCTCGCCAATTTGGAACAGCTCCATGAAATCATTTCGCTTATTATTTCGGGTGATCCTTATCTGTATCAATTTAACAATATTCACATTCACTAATAATTATGCATAAATAATACAGGTGATATATTATATCCTCTTCTGTATTTTTGTAAACAAAAAGATGCGTCATTAGTCGAAACTAACAAGTGCATCCCTTTGTACCTTTTTTTATTTTTTTACAATCAACATATCAGGCTCAAGTCGTACTCCTTCGTCCATTTCTCGAAATAAGTAAAACTGTTGGTCAACTGAATTGAATTGCACAACTGCTGTTGATGGACCAAAAGACGATTCGGATTGCAACGTCTGTACTTGATCTCCTTCAAATAATGGATTTCCCTCAATGTCCGTCACACCGCTAAAACGTTGGAGCGTCATAAACGTGTTTCCGTTCAAAATATCTTGAATGGCTAATTGAATCGGCTGTCCATTATTCCCCTGAATTTCAATCATCGTTTGTCCAGGCTCTAAATCCAATAAAACGTAATTGCCACTTTGACTGATTAAACGGTACTGGAATAAACCTTGAATCGTGTTAGCAATTTGGTTATCCGCTCTACGTTTTTGTAATTGGTCTAAAGATTTACGTACAAACTCGTCAAGGATTGGCACGATAATCTGAGCAAGTACATCATATTGATTATCCAATTGAATAATACGAAGTGGCTCGTCAGTCGGTGCATTAACTTGATAATAAGCACTCTTTAGCTCTGCCAGTGTGTTAAGAATAAATTGATCACGTGATTTGATTAAATCAAATAGCCATTCTCTGTATAAACCTTTATGATAAGCAACGTCAAATGGATTATTCAAATCAGGTAAATTAATATTTTCACGTAGTAGGAGCATGTTGAATTCGTAAAGTAATGGATTTTCATGTGCAATATAAAGGTTTTCACCGTAATAGTTTGCTAGAAAATGCTTACGTCCAAATTCATCTACCTCATAGGATTGCTTACTGCTTGCGTAGCCATTATTTGTCTTACTGTACATCGCAAATGGATGTGGCTTAAATGGGAACGCTGGATCGATTTGAAATGATCGTGCTACTAAAGGGTTTTCTAATTGCTGCTGCATAATAAATTCCTCCTAAAATCATGGCTTAGTAACCATATCCTTATTTTTAAAATCTTCTTCGTTATACGTTTGGATTTAAACATTGATAACTGAAAAAATGAACGAAGCGAGAAGTCTGTTATAAGCCACTCCCCTCCGAACGAAAGGAA
This sequence comes from Lysinibacillus sp. UGB7, assembly GCF_049058285.1. Taxonomy (NCBI): domain Bacteria; kingdom Bacillati; phylum Bacillota; class Bacilli; order Caryophanales; family Bacillaceae; genus Lysinibacillus; species Lysinibacillus sp. UGB7. The sequence goes on along the minus strand of NZ_JBMGUV010000001.1, from coordinate 126,038 downwards.
GTAAATAAAAGGTGCATCGTAAGTCAAGCACGCACAAAATAGAAAAGTAAGTATGGATGCTTCCAGTACGGTACGAATTGGTCATGAAGCTTTACAAACGGCTGGATGGAAAGCAAGAGAGATGGTGGAGTAGGCATAGGAGTGAATAGGCGTGTACAAAAGTAGGAGCATGGAAAGAGCTTGTAGTTTGTTGGGAAATACGAATAGGAAGTGTGGTTGCTGGAAAATGTATATGGTGAAGCCGCTCGTTCAAGTAGAGAGCAACGAAGTGAATATTATCCGTAGCGGCACGTGCTACGAATAGACAGAAATAGAAAAGTATGTGTTGAACCTTCTACTCGTTGCCACTCGTCCGTATAGCGTAGCAAAGAATGAATAAGGCTTAATTGCGTCTATAGAGAGAAAGCTTGTGAGGTTGTTCGGTCAATACGAATGGTAGCAATGAAACCGATACACCGCCTCACCCGATAGATGCCGCTCCCTCGAATGTATAGCCTGAACAGTCATGGTTATACGAATGTGCAACGTGGTCAGTTCTAGCGTCAAACGAGTATCTGCTTATAAGGAGTAAGAGTAAGAGTAAGAGTTAGATTCAATTATAGACTTCTCCCCTCTATAGAGAAGCAAGACATATAGACGAATAAATGCTTGAGAATGTATTGAACGAAACATTGAAAAGGGCCTTTTCGATAAAAACTTTGATTTATTCCACTTTTCCTCTCTCTCCTTTTGCCAGTTTAACGTATAAATGCTTAGAACGAGCTTTCACGCTAGTCGGTCATAAGAAGCTATATTTGTTCAAATTGATTCCTAGCAAACGAATTTGATACGTTCTAAGGGCTAGAAATGGATGATTTATCGAATAGTTTCTTAGTAATCTATGAAATATGTATATGAAACGAACTTCTTGCTTATTCGGAGGTGTTACGCCTTCTCTATAGACGAAGAATGTCTGAATGAATGCAGGAGGCAGGGAATGGACAATAAAGTGGTCCTACGCTCTATACCTAATACAGATGAATGACCGACTAAGAATAAACTTGTTATAGGTGCTCTCCCCTCTACAGACGAATAAGATTCTAATGATCCCATTGACAAATTCCTCCCTTTCTCTTATTTGATTGCGTTATGAGCCATACTTGATTTTTAATTTTCCAATATGGAATGACGTATAATCTATATTGTTTAGAACAATTAAACTATCACTTATCCTTTGGTGCAACCTTGACCTGACCGCTTCATACTTGTAATACGTAGTAGCCCTGTATCGTTGTAGGTAGCCACTTCCTTTGACGCAAAGAATGGTTATTTCGCTTTCGCTTTGCTCCATCAACTTGTTCGAAGGTGTTGCTCCTACACGTTTTGTGCTTTCCATGAGTTGCCGCTCAGTACTTGTAGAAAACTTCAAATGGGTTGCAAGAAGGACCAAGGCAAGGTTGAACGAATCGCTTGCTAAGAATAGGTGACGTGTATGAAGCGGTAGCCCCTCGCCCTCCGAACATATAACTCGTAGTATCAATAGATTTAGCAAGTCAGGTTTATTCGGTGTAGGAGGCGTATGTGTCATAACGAATAGATTTGTTAGTAGCTCTCCCCTCTATAGACGATCAAGCAAATACTATGTTTATCCCCTCTATAGACGAATCTCTATTCTCCCCTCTATCAGACATAAATACATGTGCCTTGTACTATACCTTATGGGCATACGTGCTTAAATTGTTTCAAACGATGAATTTGGATTTGCTAGGAAGTCCTTCTGAGCATCCAGTAGCCTTTTTGACAGCAAGAATGCAGTTTAATCCGTCTTAACTTCCCTACTCGCATTACAAGTCGTTTTAATCTCACTCTCTTCCTCCCTCTCCCTCTCCAGCATTTATTCGGCATTAATAAACGTATCTGATGAAGCGGTCATTCTAATAAGCTTAGAACGAGCTATATGTGATTACCTGTTTTACCTCATTGCTCCATAACGTGTACAGATGTTCAACGCTTAAACATGGTATAGCGTGAAGAAGGCTTGATTCATTTTTGGTCAATGAAAGACAAGATTGAGCGGTAACGAGTGCGTTCGTGTAGGACGGATCGAATGCGTTGCCGAGTTTTGGCTTGTTCGGAGAAATAGCTCTTTGCACATTGGTCATGCTTGAAAGGGTTCTTTGCTGCCGCTCCTGGTGGTGAGCTACGAATGCCTTGCTAGACGCATTTTTTCCTGCAACCGCTTCTAAACTTTCACCCAATTAATAGTTTTCTATCTCCTGACTCTTCCACTCGTTGCCTCGCTGCATTTTCCTTTCCTTCACCACGCCCCACCCTTTCACTCCTTCGCCTATTCAGCAGACTTCGTGCTTTATCCCTGTTCTTGCTATCACCTGCTTCACACCTTGATCACGCCACAACGCCCTTTACTCCGCATCACTCGTTTTGACCACGACTTACAACACATTCGTATTTACTTTCATGCTTTCGAAGGGGGATGTGGAGCACGTTACGCACCGTTTATTCTTCAGTAATCATCTGTATTGTGCAGGGATGTGTTCATCTAAATCGGGCAATCGGATCTCGCCACTTTTGTCCCTTGTTTATTACCAAACTTTTTACCATTTTTTTTATCAATCAAGATTCCTTGCCTTTTTCCCCATACTTTTATCCAGCTTTAATTCCATCTTCTGATCCAGCCTTTTAAAAAAATCCGGCTTTTCCTTTTTACAAATCACTGATTTTATCCAAATGTAAAAACTTGCTCATATCTTTGTTTTATTCATTGCAATTTTAAAAACCGAACAGGTTCTTTTTTCGAACAAACCTTGCTACGACTTAATTTACATCCAGTTTCACCGTTTCAAAGCGTCTACTATTACGCCTCTTTTGTTCGCATTTATCTTAATTTAAACCACCCACGCTACATCTTGTTTTCAGCAAAACACCTGACCATTTCCCCTTTTTACCTCTACGCCTGTAAATCGAATACATTTGACCACGCCTGTTCCACTTTAATTAAATGAATCACCTTTCCACTCATTTGTAGCATGACCGATACGAACACAGATTTATTTGCAACGATGCCGCTTTTTCGAAGCGATGGATTTAGACTTATTTGATGATAAAAATTTGATATTTCATGACTACGGAAATATACTTGTTTGGAGCACCTTTTTAACGCACATTTACGTCCTTTTGGAGCAGTGAACGGATTCCCCCGATTCGGTATCGAATCCAGCGAGCAGTCGGCAATCGGTGAGGGGGATATTGCCGTTTGCGTTTTTGGCATGGGGGATTGGTACTATGCGGTTCTTCTGAAAAAAGTGAAAAAGTTTTTTAAAAGTTTTTTTCATCGCTTTATCATCAAAATCGGGCATTAAAAGAGTGCTTTTTCATTTCAAAATACGAAAGGTTTTAGCGGCTCAAAAATCATTAAAATGAGGTACAATTGAATCGTAAAAATGTATCAATTTAAACCTTCCTGCTTTTAAATTGAAAAGGGTTTTAGATGCTTGTTTCGAGTGTAGTAAAAGCTAATATAAACATACCACGAACGTAGTCGCATCAAGGGTTTAGAGAGGTTTTGACTGTTATTTGTATTGCAAAATAAGCACAAAAAAACGCCTTGCTGATCCATTTGACCAACAAGACATCTGAAAGGAGGATAAAGAAATTTATATATCATTCATATTGACATTATGCATAAAATTACATAAGTTATGTAAGAGTTGCATATAAGTTATATAAATACTATACAACTTATTTCATTTTCGATATATTGCAAATAGTCGCATATTCTATCTGATTCTAAAAAGTTATACAAATGTTGTATATAAGTTATATAACTTATTTCCAAAAGAATATAGAATGCTAATTTTTCATATTATTTCATTTTCAATATAAGTTATGTACAAGTTATATATGTGTTATGCAACTTATTTCCAAAGCGATATATCTCAACTATTAGTCTCTACATAAAGTTGTATAAATGTTATATATAAGTTATACAACTTATTTTTAAACCAATATATTTACTCATTCTGTATCCAACAACGAGTTATATACATGTTATATAAATGTTATACAACATACTTCGAATTGAATATATCAACTCGTTTAAGCATCTTTACTGCCCCTACTAAACTTCTTTATAATTACCGAAGTGTTTGCTGGAGCTAGAATAAAAAACACTGTTAATACTACGAACAATTTCTTCCTATTATATTTTACTCTTCTGCCACCCTACTACCATTTTCAATCAAAAAAGCCGTTCTACACGAACATATACGCCAAAAATGTTCATGGAAAATGGCTTCAAGTAGCAAATAGTTTGTGGAAAATGGGCAAAAGTCGCCTATTTTTCATGGAAAAACGCCTGATCTAGCCAAAAGTTCATTTTATTGCACAATTTATATACTTTTGAGCATAAAAAAAAGCCTTGCTCAGCAAGACCTTTACTTTCATCTATTCAAACTACTTCCCATCTCAATAGACTTTGCACGCAGCACAAACTACTTGTTTTAAAAGTTTTCTTACAAACTTTCATTTAAGCCATCGGGGAGAAATAAAATACATAAACAGACACAGGAGATGTCATTATTACACCAATACCTCCATATATAACTGCTGATTTAGCATTATTTAAATTCAATAGAAATAGCAATCCTTTAAATGTAAATAACGCACCTGCAATAAGCAATACTAAGCAAAGCACATCAATCGTTTTTTCATGAAGCAATGCGGGGACCAACATTGTTAGACCAATACCTCCGTATATAGCCGATTTACTAAAATTCTTCTTCGATAAAAAGTGTATTCCTGTAAAAATTAAAATCGCTCCTACAATAAGTAATACTAAGTCAAACACATTCATTTTAATTCCACCCTTCTGTTAAGTTTTTTAAATACCGCCTTACTTCCATTATTCTATGCTTGTCACAAATCTAATATTCCTACTTCAATTATCTTCCGAAACGCAATCTATATGCTTTTAAACATAAAAAACCCTGCTCAGCAAGACCTTTACTTTCATCTATTTAAACCACTCACCAACTCTTCAATGCCGCCAAAGTAGCCTATATATATAGCAAAAATAGCTAATACAACACAAGTACAGCCCATATACAAATACACACTATCCAAACTGTTCCTAAGCGTGGAAAAATTCAAATAGGCAAGCAGCAGTGAAAGTATAGCTATTGCAATAAAAAAAATCTCTATTAACCAATAATAATCCGTCAAATCCATCTAATCTCCCTTTTTTTACTTTATATTTATTTAAAAATTGTTATGAAGTGATTTAATAAATCCTATATTCAGCTCAATAGGCTTTGCACGCAGCACGTTTAATTTATTTCTAAAGTTGCCTTGCAAACTTTCAATCCTTTCACCTGGAGCAATCGGATCGTCCAGTAAAAAAAGAGATTGCCTATGATGCAGTATTTCCTTTTGCTCATTTAGCATGGTAAATACCTGCTTCCCAAATTTATTCAAATTCTGTTCATTCATCATCTTTAACACCACCTGTTTCACCTTCTATTTGTCTATACTTTTTCTAGATTAACCATTTCTACTTCAAATATCTTCCTAAATGTTTACGGAAAATGTCTATTAAAACCCAAAAGTTCATGGAAAATGGCTAAAAGTAGCCTACTTTTCATGGAAAAACGGTTTAACTCGCCAAAAGTTCATTTCATGACTAAACTTATAGCATTTTTGATATAAAAAATAGCCCTGTCTCTACAAGGCTATTCGTAGAAGGGTATTACCCATTAATTCAAACTTCGATTACTCTCAGCTTTGATCTCAGAAACCAATTTAGCGTAAATTTCGTATTCTTGCTCCAATAATCCGTTCAACACTACTCCCATTTTCTCCATGAAAAGTTCTGCACGTTCACGATTAACAAACTTGAATTTTTGATTAGCGATTCCTTTCAAACTAAATGTCGTTGAAGCTAAATTCAATTCGATTATCCCAAAGCTTGCTACTTCCGCCACTACACTTTTCACGATAGCACTTTTTCGATTTTAGAAAACATCAAGTTTTAACCGCAGTTCCTGCTTAGGCTTAAAGAAAGTACCTACTTCTTGATAATAGAAATCCTGATGTATCCCTAAGTCGAGCTCCTTAATCATTTTTTTAAATCGCTTTTCAAATGCTGCATAATTGAAGCCGATTAGGATATGGACCACATAAGACATTTGTTGCTCCAAATCAATCATCAATCTCGTTGTTACCTCATAAGCCGCTCCTTCACGCTTTTTCATCAAGCCTCTTGCCGCATTCGATAAAATTTCTCCTGGTAATTTCAATCGATCTAACAATTCATTCACGCATTCTCTCTCCTTCTGTTCTATTTGTTTGTTTCCATACAACCTAATTAGCTTAGCCACCCTTTAATCAATGATGTTTCAAATGTATTTGTAGACTTCCATAGGATCACAGCAATGAAACCCAAATAGATAAAGCCACATATTTGATAAAATTTCAGATTAGTCTTTTCGTACATTTTAAAGTTAAAAAAGGCGAAAAATATATCAATCAATATTAATAATCCAGTCACGCAATCACCCCTTGTCTAACCAATAGCGAGAATGTTAAACCCATGAGCATAAACTTAGAAATTCCTACATACATTTTGACCATGCTGCTACCTTCTTTATGATATGCCCATATATTTAAAATGCCCCATGCTGCACCAATGATCATAGCGATCATATATACTACCATGTCATCACCATCCCTTTTTATACATATGCTATGCTTCACCCCATTTACTCATTCAATAAAAAAAGGACAGCTTATTAAGCCGCCCAAATCTTAACTTCCACTCTCATAATTTTTTCATTCTCTCGATATGTCTGCCTGCAATAAATACCTTTTTACCTTCAAAATCAACATAGACCGAACGTAAATAATCCACAAAGTATTTTGCCGATAATACTTTTACTTGAGTGCTTAAAGGTATTTTATGCCACCTTAGACCACCTGTTATATAAACAATATCTCCTTCTTGCAATCTACTCAACAATATCAACCAGCCTTCTATAAAAATTGGATATAGATTTCTTCTGTATACGATACATGTACGTAATCGCTAAAGCTCCTATTGTAAATTGAATTACCCAATGCATTAATAGAAATCGTATTGGACTTTCTACCAATATCAAAACGACTGTAGGAATAAGCAACATAACAATCTGTACTGAATAAAATTTGTTTCTAATTTCATTCATTTCATTTTTAATATTTGCAATAGCAAAATTTATTTCTTTCTGTTGCTTCTGTTGTTCAAATTTTCTTAATTCCTTTACAATGTCATTCGCAATATCATTCATTGAAAATTCTCCTTTCTATTAACTTTTAATTTTAATCAAAATGTTCAGTAGTTATTTTTCAAATTGTCGATACATCTCCAATTGAATTTCTTCGAATTGTTTTTCTGTTAGTATTTGCTCTGCTATTCGTTTAAAGGTAGCTAATTCAAGCCACTCTTGATTTAACTGGTTAAAATCAAATTGCAATTTAGTATAATTGTCGATAGCATCATAAGCCACTTTAAACGCTTCTTTTTGTTCATCTGTCCAATCAGCCCACGAGAACCCAGCTCGAATTATTTCTTTAGCTCGCTGCGTCTCCATTCATATCACCTTCCAATTCCAAACAGCACATTTTCTTTCGAGTACGAAATTAATCCTCAACCTCTTCATAAATTAACTAAATATAGATTGCAATGGCTCTGCTACTTTCATCATTCATTAAGTGTTTCTTTTTTCTGCCCATTTTGCAAATCCTGTGTTTGTTGGTATCTCAAAACTCTCCAAAAACAAGTGTTTATTCCACTTATAAACTTGTCTAAAAGCCGATATATAGCCTTTAAGAGTTGTATCCTTAAAGCCGTTCTCCTTTAAAAGCTCTAAAAGTTCATATATGTGCTCTGTTTTTACTTGCTTTGTACATGTGATCCCGTATTTCCACTCCATATATACAGCAAGCTTTGCAAATTGGCTTTCGCCTCCACCATTACTATTTTCAAAAAATTGGCACATAAGCGTATTCCCTATACCACCTTTGGTATACACTTCTTGTAATGCATCAAAAAAATCCTTTTTCATTGATTCTGCTCCTTCTTATTTCTTTTTCAATTGCGTGACAGACCATTTTCTTCACACAAATAATTTAACGTTTTGCTAACCATCGTGAACTTCAAGATGGTAAACATGGTCTATCTACTATCTTTTAACGAACCTTGAATTTCATGGTTCGTTGCTTAATAATAAATCACTTTCAAATTGCCTTCTTTGGCTTTTTGAAGTTCTCTTATACTGCACATTTCTTTCTTATAATTGATACACTGTTCTCTCGCATTGATTACAATTAAAAACTTTGACCTTTCACTACGTTATCTAAATAGACTTAACGATTTCCATTAGATTTTGCTTCACTTCTTCAGCTGCTTTCATCTTATAACGAATATTAGTCATGATTTCAAATAAATCCTTCCCTAAAGGAGAATCGTATGAAATATTGTGCTTTCCCATTAATTCAGCCAATTGAATCTCGATTTCCTCTACTTTCAAAATACGTGGATCATGCACATACACAGGCTCTTCCTTACGATCTGCCCGATCTGCCTCAATTTCATCAAGTGACCGTGGCAAGATAATATCTTTTGATAAGAAGTAATTTTGATCGGAAATTCGGAATAGTTTATTTAACTTAGTTAATCCTTCTTCAGTATACTCACCTTTTATTAAGCCAGCATACTCTTCTTCCGTTAATCCGCTTCGATTAATTACCCAATGCACTGCTTTTCCTATTTTTTCAATGTAGTTTTGCACGTTATTGGCTAAATAATTATTCGTCAATAGAACTTGTTCTTTCATTAATGAATCCCCCTATTATTTCTCTCCGATATTTTTTTCTTTCAATTCAATGTCTTGTGTGACAATCTTGCCTTCTGCATCTAACCCTTGCTCTAAAACGAGCGGAACTTCACCGCCAATAGAGATCTTGTTATAGAAACGATCATCTTCAAATTCAAATTCTTTTTCGATGTCACCATAAGCAATAATTACTTCAAATTCCTCTGCTTCATAGACTTTTTTCTTAACCGTATTACCCTCTGAATCAATTTTTGTTTTCGTAGTGTAACCAGCTGGATCATGTTCCTTTGCCATCACAACACCTTTAACATCTTTATATTGGTACGATTCTACACACCCTAATAAAATAGAGCTACTGATTGATAGTAAAATAGCTAGTTTCAATTTCGAATTCATTCACTTCACTCCTTTTTTTTAGAATCCCCTCTTATTAACAATATTTCCTCCGATATTACTTATATATGAAAGATATTTTGAAAGGAGGTACATCTATTGATCAATGCTCAAACAGCAGTAAGAACAACAATTATATTCATTGGTTTCACAACTGTATTTATTGCAATATTGCTTTTCTATCAAGCAAACATCACATTCTATAGCATTTATGAATCGCTTATGAAGCCTATCGATAAAATGCTTACTAATCCACTAGCTTCAAATGCTACGATTGATGTTCAACAACACGTCTCTACTTCAGCTCTACAAATCGAAAATGCAGTTCGACAATCATATGCTTCACAAGCTTTCTTATTGTGTACTTTTATCTTAGTATGCTCAGGAATTGCATTCCGCTTTGAAAATGTAATAAGTGATTTTTTAAGACGTTCACATCGTCTATTTTATTAATCAATATGAATAAACGAAAAAATAATGACAAGCTCTTTAGAAGCATTCTCCACTTTCAAAAAGCTTGTCATTATTAATTTACATTCGTACTCTAAACCATTCCTTTAAATCATCTACTGGATTTTCCAGCAGCCTTTGTTCCGTATTGATCTGAACAAGTAAGTCCTTATAATAAGTAGAAGATGATAATTCCTTCTTCTCAGGATTTACTGCCGCTCGAATAATGCCATTATTTGATTCAAACAAGCCAATGTCTGTAAAAATTAATGTCATTGACATAAGCACTCGGAACGAAATGTTATTTCTGTACGCTATGCTTTCCATCTCCTTGACATTCATAATGTCGAGCCCATGTTCTAACGATTGAATGTGCTTATAATACCACCCGAAAATATCACGACCAGGGAATGTATCTAAGCGATACGGCTTTACGCCATGACCAAATACATATATTTTTTTGAATGATTTTTTAGCAAATACATCACGTAACGATTCAATACGAGTAGGGAAATCTAGTAACACGATATTCGGCTTTAAATTATCCCAAAATGATTTTGATAAATTATTCCCCAATTTAATATGTGTGATCGACATCGGTACTCTACCTGCATATATATCCTTTGTATCTTTACGAAAAGCAACAAACTCTACATTGCTAAAATCGGGGATCACTCGATTAATATCATATAAGTTTGTTGGGAAACGCACATCCACAATTCTTTCATCAGCCTCACGTAGCTCCTTCAGCATAAATTGAGGCGTTTTATTCCCTCGCCACTCATTTACCTGTAAATCACCTACCATCGCCATCATGCTTTTGATTACGATGTCGTCAAACATTTCACCTTTACCGAAACCAACGCAATCAATTTTGTTATACATGTCCTCGATTGTTATCTTTAAATGCGTCCCTTCACTACCCATTTTACGCTTATCTACTATTCTTGCTTCCTCGATAGCAAATACTGGACGAGCAAATGCAGCTCCAAATGGTGACAACATTTTCATATCCTCAATCGCTTTCACCGTAATTTCTTCTAAGCTTAGAGACATATCAATTTTAATTTTCGGAATTAATTGCTCAGGCGTTAAGTCACGTTTAGCAATACCATCTAATCGCTCTCGCAATGCATCTATATTCTCTACAGGGAGCGTCATACCTGCTGCCATTGGATGCCCACCAAAATGAGGCACTAAATCCCTCGCTTCAGCAAGTGAATTGTATAGATGATAACATTCAATACTACGAGCTGAACCTTTTGCTAAGCCTAATTCTGCATTGATACCTAAAACAATCGTTGGCTTGTAGTAACGCTCTACTAAGCGTGAGGCTACGATTCCGACTACGCCAGCATTCCACCCTTCTTTTGCTACGATCAAAACATCGCTATTTGCAATTTTAGGATCATTTTCAATCATCTCAATTGATTCATTCATAATGTCCTCTACAAGTTTTTTACGCTTATTATTAGCATCATTTAACGTATCTGCTAATCTTGTCACTACTTCAGGATCACGACTTGTTAAAAACTCTACAACTGGCATTGCATCACCTAATCGTCCTACTGCATTAAAACGAGGTCCAATGTAGAAACCAATGCTATCTTCATTAATAGTTGATTGTGTAACACCTGACACACGACATGCTTCTTTTACCCATAAGCTATCGGTATAGCGAAGCAACTTTAAGCCTTCACGTACAAAATAACGGTTTTCATCAACAAGCGGCACAATATCAGCAATTGTTCCAATAACTACATACTCCAATAGTTCTGTTGGGAATCTCCCTAGTAATGCATGTGCCAGTTTAAATGCTACGCCTACTCCAGCAAGCTCTCCAAACGGATAGTGTCCTTCAGGAACACGTGGATGCAAAATCACGTCTGCAATTGGCAATTCTTCACCTGCCTCATGGTGATCCGTTACAATTACGTCCATACCCAATTCTTTTGCTATTCGAATTGGCTCAATACCGCTAATACCGTTGTCCACTGTAATAATTAATTGGATGCCATTTGCGTGTGCCTCTCTAAATAAATCAGCATGTGGACCGTAACCATGTTTAAATCGGTTTGGAGCAATATACGTTACGTCAGCTCCTAGCTCTTCTAAAGCAGCAATAACTACGCTTCCTCCTGAAACGCCATCACAATCATAATCGTGATAAACAAGAATTTTTTCTTTTCGTTCAATCGCCAGCTTGATTCGTGCTACTGCCCTATCCATTCCATACATTAAAAAAGGATCATGGACTACGCTAATATCTGCATAAAGCATCTTGCGAGCATCTTCAATCGTTTCACATCCTCTAGTCGCCAGGATCTTCGCTGAAATAGATGTTAATTTGAATTCTTCCATAAATGCTTCCACAAGCTGCTTATTCGGATGTTGAATTTCCCAAATACTTTGTTTGGTCAAACTAAATACCCCCTTGCACTTTCTTAATTAATTTATAATTCATAAATCGTTATTGTAAATAATAATTGACGTTACACATAATATTATTGTATATCAAAATAGTCATATATACAAACGATTTTTTAGCATTGCTGATCAGACACATTTTTCAAGAAATATTTACAAATATCAGTAGTGAACGACACTTTCCTACATAGAGTATAAGGATTTTAATAATACAGGTGTTCCTTAGTGAACAATTATGGAGGGATGGATTTTATTATGTTGTACAAAATGAATGTTGGTATTGAAGAGGTTGCTACACAAAAAGATGAATCGGTAGTAAAATATGATACGTTTTTAAATAAACGTTTTGTATTAGCTGGCTCATTCCCCATGACTAATAAACATGTACGCAGAATTATCGTATTACATGGTGGAGAACATGATGATAAGCTTTCAGTAGATACGGATTACTTTATTGTTGGACGTGATTATGAAGATGGAACAAAGCATAAACGTTTTTTATCATTAAATGAAAAGAAAAATGCTGGTATTCAATTAATCACTTTTAACGAATTCCTGACTGCCATCGATACGAAAGTGTTCTAATCAAGGTAGCAGGTTCTCAAATGAGAGCTTGCTTTTTTGTTTGCTTAAAAACAATAAAAGTACCTTATTTTTAAACAAAGGTACTTTTATATAGCTTATTCAATTGGTGTTAAAACAGTTACTTGATCTTTTCCCCAATATTCCTGTAAATTCGCCAGCTCCTGCTTCAAAACAAAAGTTGTGCCACAATAATTAGGTGTTTCTACTAATATATAGCGACTATGATCCGTCTTTAACTCACTCATGCATGAATTACACATACATACACTTGAATCACCGAAACCATCAGGTGTTAAGTCATCTACTGGATACGTATCGCTACATCGAAAACATTTTTTACAATTCATTTTCATCACTCCTGCTTACGTTATTTCTACACACTATGTTTTTAGCGATTCACTTATTCAAAAAAAGCTCTCCTATATAGGAAAGCTAATACAAATTATTCTTCAATTTTATTACAACTCACAGAATCGAACACACGTTCATAAGAAAAACGCTTCCTTCTCTTAGAAGAAAACGCTCTTTTTATCAGTATGGACACTTAAATATTTGTAGATATTTCATCTAAATAACCAGCAGCCTTAAATTGTTCATAAAAGCTCGCTTGTTCCAAATGGCTAATACCTATCAATTGTTCAGAAGTAAATATTTTAACTAGAATCAACAATGCTGATACAAAAAAGTCAGTGCCGCTGTCAACACGCTCAATCACATCCATTAAATCCTCCACTACATCTACCCTGTCAGCAATCACCGCATTTACAGGCACAATAAAACGCTTCGTAGGGTTATCCTTTAATAGTGTAGCGTCCTCATTCATTAAAAGGATCAATTCTTCTCTCAACGACTGCTGTTCCTGACAATTCATCGATTCGATATGCTTTACAATACTCATTTTACTTCACCAACCTCTCTTTTTTAGGATATGCTCCAATAATTCTGTACTTAGATCAAATAAGGCAATTAAATTATTGGTTGTATGGCGGAGATCTGCATCCACCTCTAATTTCTTTATTTGAATTACTGTTTTAAAATGCGTCATTAAGGATTCGTCATAAGATTTATGATTCAAGACAATGCTACGTAAACTCGATGGGAATGCCTCTAACGGAATACTTTTGTATGCATACTGCTGCAATATCTTATTCGCTGAAATCTGCCAATTTTGCAACGCTATGATTAACCGATTTTCAATTGTATCATCAGCCAATTGTAGCTTGATTTTTCCGCTGTAATATAGACTAGGAACAGTTATCATGTCTTGTATATCCATAAAATCTTCTACTGGAATCAATGGATAAATACGTCCATTAATCCAACCAATACGTATAATTGAAGCAACATCTGCTTCCTTAAATAGCTCTAGCACCGTCAATTCATTATTCAGAAATGATCCGTATAACAATTCATTTACAGGCATAAGTAAAAGACTTTCGATTTTTGCCTTACCTTCAGTCGTCAATATTACCTGATCCCGAATAACATTCATTACATATCGCTGCTCATTGAATACAAAACTGAATAACAACGCTTCATCAAATAATTCAATCACCGCAATTCCCTCATAAGGCATTTTTTCATAACGATGATCATATACCATCTTAGTTGCCTCAATTACCAATTCAATTGTCATTTCATTGACCGCTCCTTCCTACGAGAAGGTAGAGTAAAGCCGAAAGGATGCTTATCAAAGTTTTTTAAGGTGTATAAGAAATCTTCATCTGTTACAAAATACATACCTAGCGTTGTTCCACCCTTTTTAAAATAATGCATGACATCCCGATGCCGCTTCTTTTTATAGTTAAAGCCGTAACTTTTTGCAATTTGCTTCTTTCGTAAATGTTTCAATATTTAACTCCCTTCCTTCAATGTTTACTAAAGAACTTTATAAATTCAATCTTCTATTAATGCTATGTATTTCAAGAATCTATCATGCTAAAAAATCTGTTGTACCATTAAAAAAGACGTAGTATAGCAGCTACGCCTCATTCAATCGATTTATTTATTTGTGCTGGCTCAAAAAAAGCTTTTGTATCTTCAATCCATTTTTCACGCCTTTTTTGATACTCAATCTGAATTTCTTTTGCCAATCGCAGCTCCATATTCAAATCAAGCAAGCTAACTGAATAATAATTATCTAACGCCTTTTCTACAATATCGTTAATAGAAAACACAGCCGATTGTATCGTGACATGACTAATTGGTACACCTTTTCTCAAGCCTCGTTCAACTTGTATCATCAAATTAATTGCTGGCATTAATTCCGCAAGCAATATTTCATCTTTTTCTCGGTTCAATGGATAGATAATACTAGCTATTTTTCGACTTTGCACATGCAATTTCATTAATTGCTCAATATACGGTTTTGTTTCACGATTAATTTTTAGAACATCTCTATCAAAGATACTACCTGTAATAGTAAATTCATGTGAATAAGATTCTTTTATATCTATTTCCCTGAAACATTCCTTAATTTTTTTCGCCCTGGCGACCATTCGCAGATTTCATTCAACACATCTACAAAGACATTTTTACGTGAAAATGCACGCTCTATTAATACATCTTCTTTGGATTTTGGCTTAGGCTTCGGTTTGCTAAATAACTCAAATATCCCCATACTCCCACTATTCCCTTTCCAATAAAAAACCTGTTTACATATTAAATATACAAACAGGTAAGCAAATATTCTAAAAAAGGTGTTTAACAGGTTCTAACGATTGATTCTTTGATTCTGTAATGATTTCAGCTTTTATCTACTAAAAATCAATCTTCATCATCTAACTGTTTCATTTTATCTAACATTTGATCTAAAGCACATTTTCCTCAAATTGTTTATTGCTCTTCAATGTTAAATTTCATTTTACTTGTACCATTCATTTCAACACTCATTTGAACAATTTCATCATTATCAGTGTTCCCTGCTAACGCTTCTAATTGTTCTGGAGTCATGCTGTTAATCATTTGAGCAGTTTGCAGTAACATCTGAACATTGCTATAATCTTCTTCTGTTAACAAGTTCGAAGAACATTTTGGGCAAGGTTTATTAAGCCATTTATCATAATCCTCTACTTTTACTGAATCATCACGATAGTCACATGTATCCTTATCGCATTTAATTCCACCGATATTACATTGCAATGCTTGTTCCATTAATATCTCTCCTTACTGAATATTTTTTATCGATTATGACTTAAATAATTTCACAATAAATTTTCAACCTACCGCTTTATCTAAATATTTCTTATTTCAATTTTGATAATCGGTAAATTTATATTGTCTATACCAAATTTAGTAAGAGTGGCATCTAAATCATGAATAGACTTCATTCCTACAGATATATAAGTTCCACTCACTTCTATATAGTTACTGTCTAAATCTTCAAATGATAATGCTGAATTATTTGTACTGCTAGGAGTACCAGTTTTAGAAATATACAAATAGACTGCAATAGATGTTATTTGAATTACTACCCCTGCATTTACCCCTTCTAGTTCTGGCTCATAAATTCCGCTACTTTCTCTACCAAGAAGCCCCATATATTTTACCTCCTCAAATTTTTATATCAAACAAAATCTTCAAAATGTTCAGTATTATCAAGAGATATAACCATTTAATGCAGCGAAAAATGCAACTAATCCAAATAGAAATCCACCAAAATATAAAATACCTAATCTTGAAAACAAATTACCTCCTTTTTTAAACAAAAGGACACTTCCAATAACCGCTAAACTCATTGTTGCTATGCTTACTGTTAAAATGCCTGTTAAACTCAAATTAAAAGTTTTAAACGATTTTTTAACATCATCTAATGAAATCAACTTTTACCTCACTCTCCTTTTACTGCACAATATTTATCCAGTGTGCAATATCCTCATATTATTTATTAACTACTTTTTCGTATTTAGCTTTTAAACGTTCATATTCAGCGAGGTCTTTTTCTTCTTGCTTTTTGCGATATTCCTCTTTTTCTTTTTCTTGCTTGATACGTTGTTCTTCTTTATATTTTTCGATATCAAAAATACCTAATCTACCTAGTTCATTACGTATCCAATCTTGCTTATTAAGGACTTGAATTACCAAATGAGGATACATAACCCTTACTCTTGATTCTTCTTCCGATTCGTCATAATCAAATGTTGCCATTAATACGCAACCATCTTCCGTTGCTAATGTAATTTGTTCGGCAAACTGTGCCATATGTGAAAAAACAATTTTCTTACCAACTAAATCTTTATAATCTGTTAAAATCTCCATTTTTATCTCCCTTTCGTTACTGAACATTTTTTATCCAATTTGAAACTTCTTTTTCTATCTCACCAATATAAACTTTGTTGGAAGTTATAAAATTGACATTCATATTATTCTCCTTTCTGTTACTGCACAAAATCTTTCAAATTAACATTTATGTTCATATACTTATTTAAAAAATCATTCAAGTGAAGCCTACTAAAGTGTTTTTCTTTTTCATTTTTCATCATAAAATTCATAATCAAAGCAAAAATACACTTATTTATTTCTAATTCCAAACTTGCTCTAAAATAGGCAGGGTCTACTTTATCATTTTCTAAATAACCAATCAGTTGAGGTAAATTATGCATACCATCTGAAATATCTAAGATTGATAGTTTAGAAAAGTCTTTAGAAAAGCTATCTGAACGTGCTATGAGTCGGATTTCTATTGAACCAAGAAATAAAAGTTCTAATGCGATAACTTTAAGTTCGTGGGTAGATTTTTGAGTAACTTTTTTCTCTAAATCGAGTTCTGATATTACTTTCATAGCATTAATTCTATTTTTCTGATAGTCTGAAATAACCTCACTAGGTTTTCTATTGAAAAATTTTAAAAGTCCCATTTATTTGTCCTCCTTAAACAATATGTTCAGATTGTTTAGTAGTAATCTATCCCTAATTTTTTCAGACATTTCTTACAAGCTACTTCCTTATTCTTCAGCAATTCTTCTTCCTCAATCGTATTATCGAAGTATCTTGTATCTTGTCCTGACCCATCACAGGCTCTTATATCATCTATATAAGCATGGTACTTAGCTCTTGGATGAATCCAATCATTATCGGTTTTATTGCTTTGCTTAACAGGTAATTGCCATATGACATTTTTAATAATTGGCTCCAAAATTTTTATCCTATTATCTAAAGCTGAAAAATATTCAGTCTCACCTTTTCGCCTCATATCTTGTAAACAATTGAGTAATCTAGTGATTGTCCAATCACCTAAACCATCTTGTTCTAGTTGCATCAATAATTCGATTTCTACTGAATTACGCAAATGATGTTCAATGCTATTGCTGGCACGTTGCACATATTGGATTTGATTTGCTAGTTGTACTTGCTTGAATTTGTCTGTTAATTCGTTCACCTAACCTCAACCCCCTTTACTAAAAGCTTTATTTTTTTGAACAAAATCTTTCTACTGTCCGTCAACATTACACATGGGTTGCCCGTTGTTGTTTAGTCTAGGTGTTATACCACCATCTCCATCATCTTTATAGATAATATATTGACACCCTGTTTCTTCATCTACATAAAAATAAAATCCTCTTTTTAATTGACTAATTTGAGTTATAGAAGAAACTGTTTTAGGAGTTTTTTGTTCTGAAACTTCACCGTTATCATCGGCTTTGGTTTCAACATATGGTGTAGAACAACCTGTTAATAAAATGCAAAGACTTAATCCTGCTAATATTTTCTTCATGACTTTTTCACCTTTTCATCATATTGTGCAGTAACTACATTTTGTTTAAAATATGTTGCATTTTGTCTTTTTCTTGTTCTGTTAGCGATTGTGTTATTGAGTGCATAGGTTTTCATGTCAATCCTCCCATTTTTCAATCTTATTAATGGCTCGTATCGAAGCTTTTATACCGCTTTGCCGTCCCTCTTTTAATCCTTGTTCATACCCTTCTTTATAAGCCGTTTCTTCAATAATTTTTATCGCATCTGCTACCGACTTTTCTGTCATACCATTTTCAATAAGCAAATTATAAATCATCTCTTTCATTTTTCTCCTCCTTCACATCCTGAACAATGGTATAGATCCAAAGAAAGTTTATGGACCCCCAAATAAGAACATTACATGGTCCTCTATGTTCAGTAATCTAAGTCCCAAAAATGAGGATACTGTCTATTGATTTGTAATAAAATAAATCCTTTCATTTTAGGCAAGTTCTTTTTAGCTATATCAAACCTTGTGATGCCGACTGCTTTAGCATCATCCTTATTGATTACGATATTAGCTTCTGTTCTATTGACGAAGTGATCAATTCTTACTTTTACAATGAAGCTATCTTTTGTATTTGAGCGAACAATGATTTCACCTATATGCTGCTCTAATGTTTCTACGACACGAATAGAAGGCTGTCCATTTTCATGATAGGCATGTGACGGGTTGTATTCCTCAACAAATAAAGCATCCACAACATAAGCCTCTGCTAAATCGCAATAACTGTAATCAAGATTTACCATCTTTTGCCCAATCTCTATTTTTTTTGGTACATCAATCAAAATAAGTTCCTCCTCTTTCTCTTGGTACTGCACAATATGTTTCAAATGTTACCTCTGCTTTTAATTAGAAATTTCATCTTTTTCTTCTATCCAACTGCTGTATCGATCCAGTTCCTTCTTCTCAACTGACTTAAACACCTCATATGGCTTCGTGAAAGATGTAAATTCTTCTGTTTCATCCAAATACGTAGTGATCATAAAACGGAAATATTGAGGCTCCTGACTTGTTGTTCTTATGATAACAATGTCAGAATAGAATCCCCCTCCATGTCGAGCAATCTCACGCTTTTCTTTTACTAATTCCAATCCCATGCCTACTTGAATCGGTGATGTTTCCTTTGTTAGATGAAATAGCTCGGCAAATGTCAAATCTATTGCATTAATATGCTGTTTCAATGATACATACCTCCCTTACTGTTATTAGAGTTTTTTTTAAATGTTAAAATCATGTCATTCTCAACAAGATTACGATATAACAACCATTACTTTTCCAGTAAATCCATGTTGAAGTCAGATTTTATAAACGATATTGTTAGCTCTCGATTCGTTGCATTACCTAGAGCCGTATAGATTTGCCCCATATCTTCCATTGTAAAATCAGTTCGCATGAATCGATTAAAAATCAACAAATATTTCCTAGCAGTCGTTCTAGGCAGTCCTTTAGAGATTGGTCTTGATAACCACTCAAGCATTTTGCATTTAAAAATTAGAGCAGAATCAATTCCTTTTAAAATGAAAAATTCATTAAACTTTGGAATTAAAATAATTTCTTCGTTGTCATTAATAAAAGACTTTGGAAATATTGATAATGCTTCATTTACTAAACTTTTTAACTCAATTTGCTGTTCAATCAACGCCAGCTCCGTATTTTTATCTTCCAATACTGTCATTATTCATCATCCTCCCCTACAAAATTTACTTTTCTAATTGTTAGGTTGTGAACGTTGTCAATATCCCGAATAATTATTGTAATCCCTGAAATAGTAAATTGATTCTCCCTTTTTCCCCTAGCTGGACGACTTTCAAAATTAAACACTGTTGCACTAGGAAATGCTGTTTGAAGCTCTTTGATGAAAATAGCTCTATTTGCATCATTATCTAACAGATCAATGTCGTTGCCTTTTTCCTCCAACAACTGATAACCCTTTTCCTTCAAGTCATCTATTTTTGATAAACGTTGATTATCTTCTGTTACAGGCTTACTTGAATATTGCTGCATAAAGTTATATAGGGAAAATCCTAACTCTGCTTTAATTGCACCGTTTTTCAATAGAGTGAACTTGCGTAGATAGTTAAATCCTTCAATTTTCCACCATTGTTCTAATTTTTCATACAATTGTTTAATGATTGGTACAATCGCTCCAGGTGACGTATTCTCAATAGCTTTTTTCAATGAGGCAATTTCATCATCACGCATTTTTAATGCAGCTAGTCGTATTTCTTTTTCTCGATCCGTTTCAGCTCCAGTAAAGCCAACTGTTTCTTGAATTTCTTCTAAATTATAGTTAGCAAGTTTCAGAAACGTTTCTTTCATTTCTTCATCCAGCTCTCCATTGGTTGCCATTTGAACCATTGTTCCGAGGCTACTACACAACTTGTTAAATTCACGTTTTAATACTGCTGTTGCATCCTGATCCAATTCGATAAATTGTTTACTTTCAGACATTATGACCGCTCCTTCATTTTTCGATTTCGCTCCCTTAACGATTCGTTTGAATCGATTTCGACAATATATTCAAATGCACCTTCTCGTATATACCGCTTCAATTCGGCTTTTGAAATTTTGCAGCTACTACCTATATAATGAGTAATTACACCATCCTGAACAGTTGCACGTATATCTAGCAATTGAATTGTATTTTTTCGAGTAAAAACAAATTCAGACCATGACGAACAAGCTAAAATAGAAGCACAATATCGCTTGCCAAATTCTAATGCCGCCAATTCGTCCTTATCAACAGATACAGATTTTTTGATTTTTACTCTCATATTGACTGTAGCAGCTCCTTTCCATCCAACTCATAA
The DNA here is from genome assembly GCF_049058285.1 of Lysinibacillus sp. UGB7. Taxonomy (NCBI): domain Bacteria; kingdom Bacillati; phylum Bacillota; class Bacilli; order Caryophanales; family Bacillaceae; genus Lysinibacillus; species Lysinibacillus sp. UGB7. The sequence goes on along the minus strand of NZ_JBMGUV010000001.1, from coordinate 104,769 downwards.
ATCGCTTTATAATAGTTGTCTTTATACGAAAGTTTAAAGGTAGCCACTTCTTCTGCTGGCTGAATTGTTACAGCTTCGCCATCTTTTAACTTACGAATAGCTGTCACTACCTCTGTTGCCTCAGCTGATGTATCTTCCGTTGGATTGTATACCATATTTCTAATTAACGATTCCATTACATCTAAAGGTACTGAATGCGGCATATCGATACGAATACTTATATTGTGATCTACGTTACGCATCGTGTATTCAAAAGTGTTTGGATAGCTCATTGAAAATTCCTTATAGAAGTAGCCTTTTTCCGCTAACTCATAATCAATTTTCACTTTATTGCTATCTAGCTTATTTTCGCTTAATACATTTTGATACGCATGTACGCCTTGATGCATTCCTGTAATACCTAAATCCATTGCGTCTAGTGCATCAACTGTAAAATAGCTACAACCTCCTAAAAATAACGAAGATGTCAATGCTGCACCTAAAATAATCTTTTTAAATTTCATCGTTCCACTCCTTAACTATATGAATTTACACCAATTATATTAACTATATGTAATTTTATCATACTCAAACTCATTATATTCGTCATTTTTTCAAAAAAAGCGTTCTATACCTTTAAAATAAAAAAAAGACATAAGCAACCATGATCGCCTACGCCTTTTTGTATTCATTTTTAAATACGTTTTGCTTCATTACATCTATAACGAATCCGCTAAATAACACCATTGCTCCAATAACCATCATTGTTGCCATATATCTTCCCATTACCATTTCTAATATACCGTCATCTGCTCCGATAAATTTGTTAAGCAATATATTTGTAAATGGAGCTATAAAGAATATACTGCTTCCGAAAATTAAAACATTCATTGCAATCCTTGCCCACTCACGCACTAATTCTCCAATTCTTATACATGCAAGCAACTTGTTTAATTGTACAAGCTTCTTATAGAAAATATAAAATGTTCCGTTGATCAGCAAAGAAATAATAGCGTAAACCAGCAATAAATTAACGATCATTTTTACAACATTTATATCGAAAAAAGTTTGATCAATCATCAATGTCACATCTTTATCGTAAAGGTTCGATAATCCTAATAGATCAATCACTTCAATAGATGTTGAATATCTAAGGATAGACAAAAATATCAACGCTTGCATAACTAGATAAAAGAATACAAATTGTGTTCTACTCATAAATCCCCCTCCATTACCTATCAAATATTAGTGTTACAGAAACCGTTTCTGCTCTCTTAGGATGTTGACGAAAATATCGATTACGACTAACACCGTCTTGACTGCTCCCACCCCTAAAGGAGTGGAATTCCAAAGGAGTTTGATTCTAACGAACCCTTATCCGAGAGTGAGGATTAGTAAATCTTCACTCTTTGAGGGTGAGCCAAGCACCCTTTAGCTTGTAAGATACGTGTATCTATCAAGTTACTTTTTCGTAAAATGTTCAATGCCCCATTTACATCAGCGTTAAGAAGTTGTCCTGTTGCAGTTTGGTAAAGACCACGTTTTAGACGTTTTCCACTAAACGTAATGAATTGTTTTTCCGCTTGCCATACAGGTAATTCATCATCATCAAAGAAACTCGCCTTTGATGTATAACTTTCTTCTTGTTCAACGTACTCGATGCCGTAATATTCACAATGGTTATACAGATATTCTCGTAGTAGCCCAAAAGGGATTTGCGTAAATTGCTGATTCGTTTTCTTCCCTAAATGGATATTTCGTTTAAAATCCATATTATAGCCAATGATCAATATACCGATTTTCTGTTCAATACAAAGATTAACGATAGAACGTGCTACTTTATGAAAATAGTCTCTTATTCGATAATTTCGTTTTATATCCATACGAGCCAAACGATTTGTGTATTTCAATCCTTGTTTCATACTAATCGCTTGATACTTAGCTTTTTTCTTATTGTAGTAATGGTTAATTGATTTTAAAGGTTTTCCGTCATATAAATAAGACAGCCCATCACTTGTTACACACGTTGCTAAGTTGTTTAAGCCAATATCAATCGAAAGGGCTTTGTCTGAATCCAGGGCTACGCTTTCAAATGGTTGTTTATACACATATTGAATATCAAAGTGTTTCCCTTGTGCTTTTGGAATAATACGTACCTCTTTTAAGGTTTTTCCTTCAAGATGCTGTGGAAATTTTACCTTTAATTCCTTGATTCTGTGTACCTTTTTATACGCATTAGAAAGCGGAATATAGAAAAAGCCATCTTTCACTCGAATAGCGTTGGTACTTAAAATCAATGGGAACAGTCCGTTTTTCGGTAAATATTTTGGCATTTTTACATCTTGAAAACGATATTCACCATGCTTTGCCTTTTTAAGTAAGTTAAAAAAGGATTTAAAGCTACGATCAACGACTTTTAAAATCTGTTGTGAAATACCTGCTTGTAGCAATTTATAATTTTCATTGGATTTCGATACATGATAATTTGATTCATAGGTTAAAAATGATTTCTCAGTGAAATAGTGTTGTCTGACATGGTACAAGCCTACATTAAAAAGGTTCTTACTGACTCCACAAAGATTACGTAAATGCTGATATTCTTGTTTTGTTAAACCTTTGATCCGATTAGCTTGTGTACGATATGTCTTGTTCATACTGTCACCTCCTTTGCTATATTTTGATTATCTAGTAAGATTAAAAAACGCAATAAAATGGTAGTGCCTAAAGACACTACGTTCGTTATCATCCCACCCCTAAAGGAGTGGGTTTTCTCACTAACAATCTATAATCCTGATACATCATCTTGTATCCCTTTTTAACCAATTCACGTTCGCATTGTTCCGCCATTAGCATTCCTCGCTCAGATGTTTTAAAACGATGCCGTTCTGTAAACAGGCTGATGGGCATCAGTTATTATCCTCACTATCTACCCAATCTTCCCAATCTTCCCAATATTCCATATACCATTGTTGATCAGTTGCGGATATATTAGCTGATTTTACCAATTTTTCAGCAATTTCTACTAATGTATTTGTAGAAGCAGTTTGTCCTTTTGTATGGAAATGAACAATGGCTTTTCTAAATATGGACTGATCCAATTCTGTTAACCCTAGATATGCCTCGAATGTAGCTGGCACATCCTGCACCGAGATCACAGCATACCCTTCTTTTTGATGATTTGTATTGATCGCTGTTATCAATTTCATAGATTTATAACGCAAGTCATTATTATAAATATAGATTGCCTTTCCTAAAACAATGCCTTCTTTTAGCCCCACTACAAAGCTATTCGACATTCCTTCACTTATAGCTTCTAATTCGTCTTTTTGAATACCTAACTCTATTAATGTATTCATCTAAATCATCCTTTCTGATTTCTTTAACATCTTTTTCGAATTTACTTTGTCTAACACCAGGAAAACATACATCTTCAGCCCAATAAAATGCTCAAATTAAAGATTAAACCTCTTGTATCACTAAACAACATTTATCGAATAAATTCAAAGTATTAAGTAAGAACCTTTATAGCTGCGTCACATTTTTCAACAGTTAGACCATATCTGTAATCAGTACGTACAAGATGATTTATAAGCTCCCCCATATCATTATCATCATCTATAATGACGAATTTACCAACAGGATGCTGACAACTATTAAGGTAGGATTCGATTTCCTTGCCTCGTATTTCATTTGCTAAATATGGTGTAATTCCAATCACATCATTCTCTAAGTCATAGTGAGAGAATAGCCATTCTTCAATTGAGCCATCTACACTGTTGGCAATTTTCCGCCATGTGGATGAAACAACGATTTTTGCATCACATTCTCTTATTATCCGCTTTAAGTTCTTCACCGCTATTGGACAAAATTCTTGAAGAATATGTTTATCACTACGTATAAAATGATTAAGATGATTCATCATGCCATCAATATCTAAAAAAATAATATTCACTCTGAAACACCGCCTTCCAGTACCTTTTCCTCGTACCTTTTACTCAAAGTATTCAGTAAGTTCTTGGCAAATGTCGTGAGTTATCAAACCAACCATCTAAATCCTTCACGACTGCAAATTGAAATCCATCATCATTCCAATCGTGATGTTCTAATGCAGTAACGTCACAAATTCTGCACCAATAAGAACTGCTGATTACACCACCATCTACACTTTTAACGAAACGTAAACCAACACCTTTTTCGAAATTTTCACCACAACCCCAACACTTATGTTCTTTTCGAGTTTTAACGATTTTATCAGTAAGAACATCTGCCATCTTAATTCCCCCTTACTGCATATTTTCTTTCCAATATTATTTACCACTGTATTTTTCGTTGTGTGCTAAAGCTTCTTTATGAGCTTCATTCAAAGCATGTAACTTTGCTTTCTTGTACTTTTTCCATATTAATTCAAAACCAATTACAATATCCTCACTATAGTTTTCAGTAACGTAGTGTTTTAACTCTAAATAACTATTGCTATTGTTCGGGAATTTTTTATCTCTATACATTTGGTTTGCAAAAAAAAATATTCGTTCGCAATTTAATGCATGATAACAACCATCTCCTCGGTCTTTCCTAATATGTTCATGTCTAAAAGTAATAGCAAAGCTATAAAAGGTCATCCAATTTCTCACAGTAATCCTCCTTCATATGGTGTATTATCATATCAAATTGTTCAGAAACTTTATCTAAAATAAATACCCTTTATTTGAATTAATATTGATTCAACAAGATATTCTGGAATTGAACACAACTTAGCTATCTCTTGTGTTTCTTTTCCTTTTTCATATAGTTTTAATACTTCGTTTGTAATTTCATCTAAACTTTTATTCTCCATTTTTATCGCCCTTCTTAATGAATAATATTGTTCAAATGCTTCTCCAGCACTTCAGTAATAAATCTTTTTTGCGTAAAATCTAGCCCTACTAATTCTGAACCTTTGTACAATGTAAATTGTGGTCGCCCTGTACATTTATTATGAATGATAAATGGTGTACCGATTACCTGAAACACTTCCTCTTGATATGTCCCATCGTTATTGAAACTTTTTCCACCGCTATTCTGATAGCGAACGACTGTAGAAAAGAGTAAAGCACAGCCAATTGATTGCAGGTATTTCTCAATTTTCTTCACAACCATTCCCCCTTTTGCCATTAAGCAACTGTTTTATTTGATAAAAAAGACTGCCAATTAAAACGATCATCACAATCATCCATATCAGCTCGTCTCTTTACATCAAAAGTATTGATGCTTTGAGAAATTAATGATTTTTCTACCTTTTTCATGAATCCTTACGAATTCATTATTGCAAGAGTCACAACGAATAATTAAATCAGCTGTTTTTGGTCCACTTTGCCCTGCTTCATCAGGATTCTCTCCATTAACAATCACTACCACTGGATGCTGGCAACAAGAGCCATTATCGTGCTGCTCACATGCCTGAAACTCTTCCTTTGTAATGAGCTTTTGCACTTGATTTTTAAAAATGTTTAGTCCCAAACATTCAGATTCCAAAGATTCCTTTATTGTTTCAAGCTCAGCCGCTCGTTCAATAGCATTCATACTATAAGTGATTGCTAAACGCTCTTCTTCTGATACCCCACCTGTGTTCAACATCTTTTGTAAGCTTTTTAATGCGGTTTCATCCTTCAACATCAAGATACCTCCCTCTTTTACTCATTTTCATATTCTATGTATCAGATCAAGCACTTAATAAGTGTTCGACCTGTTTTTTTGGGTAGCGTTCGCAATTAATGGTGAAATTAATTTTCTCATTATGTTTAATATTCTATTGTTCCACCTTTAAATTCATAGTAAATACCAGTTACGTTAGCAAACTCTTCTATGATTTGTGATTGTTTGTTTTTGAATAGTTCTGCTGCTTCATCAGTAAATACATATAGGTTTTCGTTTTCATCTTCATCATCAGCGTCCTTAATCACATCTAATTCAGAAACCCATTGTGAAAATTGCTCTTCTATATTCTCAATTAAATCTATAAGACGATACTGATATAATCGTTTGTTTTGTTTGAAACGATTTCCTACAGCACATTTTATATTTTTCAAATCTAAAAACGGAATGGAACATAGCACATCTTCATATATCATTATTTCTGAATCTTTTTCATGGTTGTAAACCAATGCAAAATCAGTGGATTTGATGTTTAATACAACCCCACTAAAACTGTTTTTAACAATGAATCCAGTTTCTAAATTCAAAACTTTGGAAATTTCATGGCAGGTATCTTTAAACCATACATCTGCTTCAACTTGATTTCGAGCATATACAATTTTTCCGAATGTTCCTTTAGGTAGCTTGATGTTATTGTTCTTAGCACCAAACAACAACCATATGTCCCGACCTTCTTTTACTTCACGATATTTTGATTTAACTTGATTCGATATTTCCATATCAAAATTCCCCCATTCTAATTATTTTTGACAAAATGTTCAGTTACTCGTTATCTGATAAAGTTGATAAAAACTCTTCAATTTCATCTTCATCTGCAAAACTTATTTCTCCTAATATTACTCTTGAATAATCGCCATAATGCGATCCATTTTGTCCTTGTTAATGTTGTTAAGCACTGATACATCAACTGTCATATATGCATGATTTTGGCGTTCACGCAGCTGATAAAACATGCCACCTTTTTCGTTTTTAGCACGTACTTTAATTCCTGCAAATTCTACGTGACAAATGCCTTCATCGAGCTCATACTCTTCAAATACTTCATCGTATCGCTCATTTACAATAGCATCGATATAACTGGATAAATCCTCGACATGTGTTAGTTCCAGCTCTTTTTCAATAGATTCCTCATTACGTGTGCCATATCGAATTAGTAAAAACGAACGTGCTTCAACTTTCTTCTCAGACCAATCTATTTCAAATGGTATTTTTGTTGTTTGTTCCTTCATAGTTACTCCACCCCTTCTTCATTTACATTTGGTTGTTGTGACATTTGATAAGCTTGCACCTTTTTAGCGAAATCCTTTTTCATTGTAATACTCCTTGAACTAGTGTCTGCATCGATTAATGCTGCCATATCCTCTACAGTAAAGTAGGCAACGTATTTGCCATAATCAGGATTATAATTTTTATCTAATTTAAAAGGGAATTGACGAAATTCTACATAGCTATAACCTTTTGTACTTTCGTGATATGTCAAATTTTCGATTCTGAAGTATTCATCAAATTCACGTTGCAACTTCGAATCATAAGATGCCTTACCTTGCTGTTGCCCTCCAATGACATAATAAATATAACTACTTCTACTTGAACGAGCTGTACGCTCTGTAAGCTCCAATTCGTTATAAATGATTGGTTCTAAACTATTAAAATACGGTAAAATAAATTGCTCTTCTACCATTTTATAATCCGAATCCATCTCGTTGATTTCATCTCCTGCAAACATGACACGTACTGCAAAGACCACTAATACAATTACACAAATACCAAACATGGTAGTTGTTGAATACATCCACCAATTACTTTTAAAACGTCCTACTTCATCTTTTGCTATAAAGTAGATGAAGAACAACATGAAGAAAAAGCCGCCTAATGCCAATATTGGAACTGTAAAACTTACTCCTACATATTGTTCGTAAACGGCTACTAATTCTTCTTGTGTCATATGCTTATGCCGCCTCCACAATTTGAACAGATGCTTTTAATTCATCTGATTCAATGATTGTTGCTAAGATTTTTTGGAATGGTGTAATATCCCCATCTTGCAATGCTCGTACTGTTTTAATTACGTCAAATCCATTTGATTGTGATTTATCAACTTTTACTAAATGATAAAATAGACAAGTCTTTACAGGATGTTTTAAATCTTTATTGCTAAATACTTCACTGATAATAACTAACTCGCCATTTTCGAATATAGTTGGCTCGTAGTTGCTTAGTTGAGGCGTATATAAGCCTTCTTTTACTTGAGGTGCTTCACCTTCAGATAATTCAATTACTTTCAATTTGCGTACATAGCTCACGTTAAAGAAATCGGACCAGCAAATTGTAACGTTTTTGTTTTCCGCCTCAATAGTAGCTGCCTCTTCATCTGTAACTCGTTTGAAATTTTCCATAATTGCCTCTTTTAGTACCACAACATAGGCAACTTGTGCTTCGTTTGAAGTTAATTGAAACTTCGTATCGGTTTCGACTACTTCGTAAACCTCTCCTTTCGACCAACTATTTTGATCTGTTGTTAAGCCTTCTAATGCTACAACTTTAAATACTTCATGTTTCAAGTCAACCATCCTCTCTTTAATGGTCATTCGTAATAAATGGTGAATGCCCTCACTTTGCACTTTTTTTGCTAAATAATTTGATTGTTTAGTACACTTTATTTAACTTTTTTCATTGTGTTTGTTTCTAAGTTTTTTTCGTTCTTCTACACGTTTGCGTTTTTCGATTAATCGTTGTTCTAAAATATTAATTAAATCTGGATTTTTAGCCAACGCTTTTGTTAATACCTCGTCAAACGCTTCAATTATAGAAATTTCCTTTTTCTCCACAATTCCTCACCTAGATTACTACACATTACCTTTCTTATACTTCACATATTGTTCTGTTCAGTAACGATTATTTCTCCATTCTTCAATTGTGCTTTTCTATATGGATATTCAGATCAGAAAATGATTAGTTTCATTGCATTTTTTACGTTTTTTAAATTCTTCTTTTAGCTGTACTTTCTTTTTTTCGGGAGACATTGCAATCCCTCCTTACTGCACAAAATTGTTCTTACAAGTCATGAGTGCGTGATAAAGATAAGTAATGATTAATAGCAATTATGGTTTTAGGGTCCTGAATAAGTCCTTCTATTAGCATCTCATTTACTCTGCATGGACCGAACCAATGAATAGCTGAAACTTCATCACTTGGATTTTCGATAAATAACTTCCCCTGGTCTTTAACTCGTAACACATGAATTTCAATCATCGCATCCGTAGAACCAATAACCATATAATATTTAGTCAACATAAGAGGATCGATTTCGATAATGTCTTTACGAGGAATCAAACATTCCTCTTCAAGTTCTTCAATCAATACTCCTAATGGAGCTAACCCTTCTTTATCTAATACACCAGCAGGTATCTCATAGGTCATCCCTCCAACCGTAGGTCTATACTGCTCTACTAAACACATATTTCCGCTCTGATCTATTACAAGACCTGCTATCGCATCTTTTAAAATAAGCTTTTCGTATTGTTTTTTCTTGCCATTAACAGTGGCATTAACTGCTTCAATCTTATGAAATCCATCATATAAGTAAGTCATTTTAATTTATCCCTTCTTCCCATTTGTAATCGTTCCATAAAATTTCTGACGTTGAGATACCTTCACCACTATATCCGTATGCATATTCGTAATAAATTGTGAAATGTCCTCACTTTACATTTTTCTTTACCAAATAATTTTCTTTACTTTAGTTGCGTAAGTTCGTGGACGATTACCTTCTAATTTCATTAATGCACATGCGATAATTTCATTTTCTTCAAGTGTTTTGTCTACTTCGACTTCGACCACTTTACTAGGCATTAAAAATGGATTAATATGATGAACTCCGAAGTAAAACATCACTTCATATTTGACCAAATTAGATCCCTCCCCTCTTCAAAAATTTCGTTTATTAATTAATAATTCCAGTCAAAACAAAGTGGATGGATTGAGGAAATTCAAAAATCATGTTATAATTCGGTGTGAAGAAGAATATAAAAAAAATAAGACTGTTTAGTGGTGGTACACCAAACAGTCTTAGTAACAAGTAGAATCGCTTCAAAGGCGATTAGCGAGCAAAAAGTAAACCACTACTCAGCTTTGGGGGCGAGGGCGGTTTACTTTTTTTTAGTAAAAGTAAATGACAATGCAATCACAGATACGATAAGTGTTGAAAAACTTATAGTCATCATCATTGCTTCGAAAACTGTCATTGGCAATCAACTCCTTTCCCCTTCAAAAAAAACGAAGATTATAGGTGTTTAATTATTGCCAACCGCCCATGAAACCTCTCACTTGCTACTCTCTTATTATACCATTTTTGTTAGGTGAAATATAGTTTTTTTCTCTTAAATTTACCATCTTCTTTTACATCAAAACGCTGTTATATCAAGGCTTGAAAGCACTTTTGTTTGTATACAAACGTACTTTTAAAATGGTAATGATATAATTTTAATCCACTCTTAAAATACTTTTTAAAATTCTATTTTTCTCAACATTTTCTAAATTTTTCCTAATATTATTCAGTAACCGTCTGTTTATCTTCATTGCGAATCAAATGCGGTTGCACTCTTGATTTGGGCAAACGCAATAAAGTGACTAAACCGAAATCATCTAGTGCGTTATCACCCTTAATTGCATCTTCTGGAATCCACACTTCTAATTTGATTCGATGATAACCTTTGCTTTTACCTGATTTACTAGGTGCATGTACAGAGCAACTACCCGACATCGGAGCTAAAACTAACATACTATCAGAATTACTTTCTTTAATTTGTTTTGCTACTTTACTAACTGATTCATCAGTTACATCAAAAATTACACTTCTCATTTTTCTCATTCATCCTTCCTATTGCTGAACATTTTTTATCGATTATTTAATATCCAAATCTCCAATTAGGCTCAATCGTATAGCGACCATAAACCTTGCGACCCCTACCGTTTTCTACTGCCGTTACTTCAAACCATTGACCTGTTTCATCGTATTTAATAACATCGCCTTTTTGGGGTTTGTAACTAAATGAAAACACCTTTTTACCATTCACATAAAAGGGATACATGCTATTCACTCTCCTGCACAATATCTTTCAATCAATAGCCTCTTTAATTAGTTTTTATATTCGGGCAACACTGCCTTCAATTCTTCAACAATGTAAGGTACTGGCTCAGGAGTAGAGCGGATATGATTATCAATATTGCGTAAGACCTTAATTATATCGGTATGACGTTTTGCTAACTCCCTGTATACAAATTTGTCAACAACCATTAACATCGTTGGATTATTCTCAAAGTGCTTTCTATTTAAGGCACGAATTTTACCATTTATCAACACACCATCCAATTCAAATCGTTCCAACTCCGCTACACAATCCAATAACTCGCCTAATTCCATTTGTGCTAATTCTTCTTTGATATTCATTTGCCCAAACTCCTTTCTACAGATTTCATTTCTATTAGTTTTAACGTGTTGTTGAGTTACTCATTATCAGTTAAAGTTGATAAATATTCTTCGATTTCATCTTCATCTGCAAAACCTAGTTCTTCCAAAGCTTCAACAACTTTATCAGGCTCATTAGGGAATTTGTCAGCTACTTGAAGATCGAAGCCTTTATTATCACCTACTTTACCGAACTCGTTCGGAATCATTGTGTAGGCAAAAACTTCACCTTTAAATGTTAATTCTTTTTTTACTTTCCCATCGGGCGTATAAGTTACAACATATTTAGCCATTCGTATCTCCTTCTTTCACTCCATATAATATTCAATTCGTTTAGCAATTAGTGCTGTTCCAATCACCGTCATCTAACCATTCATATATCCAAACTGCCAAATTGCGATGTTTGTTTTCATTAGTTACGCTAAAGTGCAACCCATCCCCACCTAGACTTAAATTGATGTGAAATATCTTACCTGTTCTTGTATCATAAGTAGGTGAAATGTACTTAATTAGCTTACCTTTCATCTCACCAAACGAATGTTTTTTTTGAATGTAAGCTAACAAATCTGTAAATTCTTCTACTGACATATAATTGCTTTGTATATCCATTATTTACGCCTCGTTTTCTTAACAAAACTGTTCTTATTAGTAGTTGATAATCTCTAAACACATTTCCCTACTAATTACGAATAGTCGGTATTATCTTCTACTTCACAGCCCTGATCAATAAATTTTTGTGCTGCCTCTTCAGATTCAAACGCTAGAGGAATTGGTAATGAATGTTTTCTATCTAACAATAATACCTTCCCTAATATTGTGTGTGTATCTACTTCGACATACCACACACCTTCTACATGTCAAGGCTTGCAATCAGTCAGATTCATCCCCCTTATCAAAGTTTTCGTCCAATCAGAATGGTTTCGCCTTCATATAAAGCAAAATATTCAGGTAAATATTCTTCTTCAACACCTGTATCATACAGCTGGTTTATATATCGTGAACATATTATTTTCAACTCCTTCATTTATGTAATTTTTAATATGATTTTAACTATATGTATCATGATATATTTTAATTAACTCGTTGTCAATTATGTATCGTCAATTATTGTTGACTATTTTTGTAATAAAAAAGCACACCGTTATGATGTGCTCAAATATTGCCGTTTGATTTTTATCCCGATGGAGCCGCCAAACATTATGCTCGATAATCCCTCTGCAATCATCAATGAAATCAATAAAATATAATTACTCCCTCTTACAATGGAAATCATCATCGCATCCATCATGAGCAACTACTTTTATATTCTTTTTAGTGCATAATCCTTCACCAGCAAATCCTTTATCAGTACCTTTATAATCATCTGTATAGTGATTACAGAAATCACAAACTCCACCCATTTCTTCGCATTCTTTACCACAATATTTAGCCATAATTATCAATCCTTTCTAGTTTAAATAATATTATTCATATTGTAATATCGATATTTAATCTTCTTTTTCACTTTCCTAAACCTCCTTTAATACTCATTTTTCTCTTTAATATATTCATCAATTGTTTGACCTTCATATTTAAGCGTCATACCTGTTTTTTCTGTAAATTTATTACTAAGCTTTTTATATGTTTTTGGTGTCAATTCAATCACTTTTTTATAGTAGTTAGACGTATCATCATCTTTTCCTACTAAATAAAGCATATCTACTTCCGCTCCATTATTCAAAATTGTATAAGTAAACGATGTAGTTGTACTCAGACTATATGTTTGTACGTCTGTTTCAACAACGTAATACGCACCTTTACCAAAAAAACCACTTTCATAACCAGCGGTGGTATTTAAAATTTTCTCTTCTGCTTGAATCGATACTTGATCTTCTTTTGGTTTTTCGTCTGTACAACCTGCTAATAATGTGAATGTTAGCATCATAACACTCAATAGTAGCCATTTTATCTTATTCATACAGCCGCCACCTATGATAAATCAGCTGTAACAAAAACATCTTCAATGCTTTCGCCTAGCTGCTTCAAATATTCTTTTTGTTCAAGTTCTGTCGAAAGTGCTTCCAATTTATTTTCTTCCAATACTTCACAGCCATCGCCCTTTGCAATCGTTGCATAACGATTAGGAGCAACACCCATTTCTCCCTGTATTTCAAATCCTTTTTGAATCATTAAATTTAAAGCCTCTGTATACGTAATTTTTTTCATCACAATCTACTCCTTATTGTTTGTATTTTAGTAAAGCTTTATCAATTTCATGTAAAAAAAATGAATGCTTAGAAAACACGCATTACTCCTTTCCCATAAACTTATGCATTATACCGATTTCCGAATGAGATTATTCAAAAAAAAGTGTTCTATGCGTAAAACCCTACGCACAGAACACTTTTCGGCATTTTATTTAATTGGTTATTGGAAATGATAAACGTTTAATTCTTTTTTTTTAATGTTATTAGGCAAACATTTTTACGCATAATATCCTGTTCATGAAATACTTTATCTGTTAATGGTGAAACAATAAAGAATGCATCCGTTTCCCATAATTGATTCAGCATTTCATCACTTACTTGATTTGTAGCAAGTAGATTCTGAATACTAGAGAAGTCATTCAGCTGGTCCAATAGCTCCTGTAAAAGTTTAATAGCATCCTCACGCATAAATGGATTGCGGAATAAAACTTTTGTTGTTACCTCTATATAAATCAATAATAATGACATTAAATTTTTTTCTTCAGTTTGATAAAACGTTTGCTCATATGGATCATACTGATCTGATTCCATAATGAAACGTGCCATCGGATGCATAGTAGCTGTAGCTAAAATTTGTTCCAAAATAATCCCTCCCCTTTATTGCTTTCCATAAGCGTCTAATTCTTTGCTCCATATTTTAATATGGTCAAGTGTCGTTTGCCAACCGTCTAAGCATTGTTGTAAATAATCTACTTCACTTTTATACTTTTTGGCTTCCTCAGAACCTGGAGATGCTGCATCTAATTTCTTTTTCATATCCTCTAATTCATATCGAACTTCATGATATTTTCGATCCGTAGCTGAATGTGCAATTTGTAAAATCACTTGCCGCTCCATAATTACTTCCCTGCTTTTTTGAAAGGCTTCTGCAAATCTTTTGTAAAATCGCTTATTTGGCATTTGATTCACCCTGCTCCGCTTTCATTACCTCAACTTCTTCTTTAGTAAAGTAACGATAGCAATCTTTGCATTTATATTTCACTTCATCATCCTCCACTCCGATTCCCACTAAATATGAATCAGGTTCAATTTTTAACAAATCGGAATGTGTACATGCCTCTTCCATTAAGTCACGTAATTCATTTTGTCTGTCATGCAATGCTGAAATTTCACGACCAACTTGATCGTATTCGGCTTTTAACCGTTTATATTCCTCATTCATTATTTACGCCTCCTTCACTAATTTTCTCGTTTTTGCATCAACCACTTTAGTAAAATGAGCATTTGACCATTTTTGAACAACACCATCTAAGCGTAAAATGCGAAAAACTTTACCACAGTCGGTTTCAACAATTTCAATTAGTTTTCCTACCGCTTTAATTGGCTCAACGAATGGATTTGTTGTTTCAAATACATAGTCACCTTCTATTGGATTCATTAAATCCCGAATAAGCGAAACTTGATACGTATTATTTACTAATGTCCAACCTGCAAATCCAGCTTCGATTAATGCTTTTGCTGCCTCATTTGGATCGTATTGTGGAGCTTCAAGGAGCTCGTTTGCTTTTTGTAATACTTCAGAAGTCCCGAAGGATTCTCGTTCATAGCGGTACGCTAGATCAAGTAATTGATTGATGTCCGTCATTGATACATTCATTATTACCTGTCCATCTAAAAAATTCGATTCTGCCCCCTGAATTTTCGCTTTCACTTGATCAATTTCAATTTGTGTACTTCTTAACATTTTTCTTCACGCTCCCTCACTGCATTCATTTCTGTATATTCCTTATAAGCTTCCTCAATCACTTCCTGATAAAACTGCACACCATCAAGATGACGCTTTTTCTTTTTTGAGTGATTTGTTAGGCTGGCTAAATAGCTCATGTAATTTCTTTTTTGAATTAGGCTTTGAATCGACTTTTTCTGAAATGGTAGCAGATTCAAGTGCTCGAATTTCTTCTCGTCCATTTTCTTCAGCTCCTTCTATATAGCGGTAGACGTTTTCCCTACCTACTTTTTTAAATTCACACCAATTAGTATTGTGGCTCATTCGTAAATCAGCAGCTAACGATGGTTTTGGTCTAGCCCAATGTGTTTCTACATGCTTTAAAATTTCATCCACTGTTAGCCAATCACCATATTCCTGCATAAAAGCTTTGACCGCCATCATGGTATAGCCGTAATCTGTAATCGTATCACCCGATTTCGAACCACCTACTGTTAATTCGTTATAAGGTCTAATGCTATCAGCTATGCTTCTTTCAACATGATGCTCAGCACTTTCGATAAATTCATACACATTTTCATATGAATTTTCACCTGTTATTAAACCTATAGGCACATAAAGTAACCCAACCCCATATTCACGCAGGATGTAATAAGCAAAACGATGATTTACATTATATGCCTTACTACGATTAGCTAATGGCACAGCAATATAAATGTATTTAGCTCGTCCAAACCGTTCAAATGCTTGCTCTAATACTTTAAAATTGAGCGTTTTCTTCATTTCAACAATGATTTCTTCACCTTGTTTATTAATTCCTACAATATCGGCTGTTCCCACTTCTCCATATACTTTCTCATAGCCAATTCCTTGCAAATACGCTTTTAATGGCTCAAACATATCGGATTCCTTCAAATCGAACCCCCCTTTTAATAATTTTAAAAAAACTATCTTTTTATCTTGTTTTTTACTAAACATTTTAAAAAAGATTTATACTTGCAAAAGACTGATTTCCGATGAATCATCTTTATTAGACCGCTCTACTTGCAAGGCAACGAATCCATCAAACGATTTCTTTACATCAGCAACCACTTCTTCTCCGATCAGTACCATCGCTTTCTGCAAGTCCTCACTGATTTCTCCCGATTCATCATCCACTACATACACTTTCATTATCGTGTGATACAAAATATATGTCATTTTAACCGCTCCTTCACTTCATGTAATTATTCTCATTTATGTATCCCCTAAGAAGGGGCTTACTCCGTTACGAGCATTACTTTATCAGCGTTATCTGATACACATTTAACAATAATGTCATTACCATCTACTTCTGTTACAACGAAATATTCACCCATGACGGTAAAAACATCTTTTTCGTCCAAATCATTCTTGCTGAAAATTTTCATTTCATTATCTTTACTACGATCTTCAACCATTACATTGTAAAAATAGCCTGTTTCTAATTGAGCCATCATGACTTCACCTCTTCTTCTAAATGTATTAGGTGTTCTGCAATACGCAGCTCTCCAACCTTTATTTGATGTCCTTCATAATTTTCAAATGTATCTTTATCCCAATCGATTAGAGCAAATAAGCCGCCTTCTTCTAAGGCTTTGACCGTCCCTGTCGCTTCAACTCCATCTAATTTTAAATTCGTTTTCACTCGATTTCCGACTTCTAATTTCTTTTTATTTGCTGGCATTTGTATCGTATTCACCAATGTCTTTCACCCCTCTATAAGTTTCATCAAAAGATTGCCCTTCCGTTTCTGCATTGATTGTTGTATTAGTGATTAAAAATTCCTCTACACAAATAGTATGGAGCTCTACATCCATGCCTTTAAAATCTTCTTCGTTAAATGGTAAAAAACTATAAGACCATGTTCCATGCACCGATTTCATGGCATACATTGTATAGTTGGCTAAATGTTTAACCATTTCAAATATTTCTGCAAAACTATCATAAAGGGTATTGATTGGGACAAATCGGTAAGATGCAAATTCATCCATAACACGTGTATGAGGAATATCGTGAACGATTTTTCCTTCCTTCGTTACTGGATAATAAGACATTCCTAACCACGAACGTCCGTCTTTGTTTACAGTACATGCCTTGTCTGCATAATATAAATTTCCGCTTTTGTGCAGGAAGTAGCTTTTACCAAATACACCATTAATCATTTTAAAACGTTCAATTAACTGTTCACTTGATAACTTTTCAAGAAGCTCCCACGTTTCTTCAGTTGAACTATGCATAAACTCGTTTTTCATAAATCACTCACCTATTGTTTATTTGATTGAATCCATTTATCTATTGCAATAGCCTTGTTATTTTCATACACTTTTTTACGGTCAAAATGGATAATGACAACTAATTCACGTTTTGATTCTGATTGCGTACTCACTGAACGACTACTATTCCATGAGTCAATAATTAAATTAGCTACCTCTTTAGCCTCTTCGTAAGATGCATTTGAAGCAATCTGTTTAAATATTCCGCCTCGGCTAATCTTCCCAGGCGTACTTTCATCACAATATTCACCGATTTTTTCTAGCCATGTTGTGCCACGTTTTATATCACGTACCAACATATAATAGCCACGATAGATTTCTTGTTTTTCATATTCAATCCAATTTTTCAATTCTCGAATACGATCATAGAACGGTCTTAACTTTTCCTCAATGGGCTTCAACTCTGCTTCAATTGCTCGTATCTCTTCTCGGTAGTTAGAAATTTCAGCCTCAGAACGCTCTCTTTGAGCAAAATACTGTTCTAACACAATCCATTCCTCCTTATGCCTATGTAAAATGTTTTGTTGAAAACTTTTTAGGCTTAAAACTTGTTATAAATAAATAGGTCCTATCACAATCTATGCAATAGAACCTATTCGGTATGCTGAAAAAGTGGTCCAACACTTCACTTCAGCATTTCTAAACGCAACCGATATTCTTCATTCGCCAGGTTCTTAACGGCTGTCCAGTCAATCGAATGAACACCTTCGTCAATTAACTTTAAATACTCACCCATTTCTTCAAAAGAAGTAAAGGTGCTGCATGATACGACACTTCCTTTGTAACGGATTGTTAAGCATGGCTCAGCATTCTCTGCCTTTGACTGCATCATTTCCTTAAATGCATTAGAATAGTTGATTTTAAGAGAGCCACGAACACTCGTTCCTAATGTAGATATACTTCTATATGCATCGCACCGAAGCCCTATTGCCAGGTAGTCTGAAATAGTTAAGGCTAAACCTTCTTTAATAAAAAATTGTTCTAGCTCTAACTCTTCCTGCATTTCCTTTTGCTTTTTGGCAATTATCGCTCTATTAAGCATTTCATCCCATTGTATATTTACAACTCCTGCATCTACTTGAGAAGCGAATGACTTTAATGATTCCAATGAATCAAATTCAAATTTTTCAACTTCAATCCCAAAAATTGAAATCCTTAGATCATAACCGCTTTCGTTTTGAGCAAACGCTCCTGGATTTATGCTTTCTACAATGCCTACAAACGAATATTTAAGTTTTCCACTCATTATCGCTTCAATGTTTATACTTATATCATGGCGAGCATAACCAATCATCAAGAAGTCGCCAATCATAAGGGCTAAACCATTTTTTATATAAGCTTGCTTGTTTAAATGTATCACTGAAAATTCCTCCATGTTTTTGATTAATTTCATCCTAACACTTCAATATATATTAAGTCAATTATAATTTACATTACATTATTGTTTACTATTTTGATGTTGCTCGTATACTTTCATTGCTCTAAAAATGCCAATTAAAACAATGGCTACTTATGTACAAGTGAATAATATTGGTATTTATATTTCCTTCACCTCGTTCATATAAAAAGAGTAGATACACTATTGTCTAGGTATCTACTCTTTCAATCATTATTAGGTTATATTCTTCATTTTTTCACTATGTCTTTAATAGCTGTCCAGTTAATCGGATGAACACCTGCATCAACCAACCTTAAAAACTCACCCATTTTTTCAAAAGAAGTAAAGGTGATGCATGATACCAAGATGCCTTTAAAATTAATCATTAAGTATGGCTTAGCATCCTCTGTCTTTGACTGCATCATTGTCCTAAATGCATCAGAATAGTTGATTTTACGAGTACCAATGCTTAAATTAGACATTTCCCTATATACTTCATCAGGATGAACACCTAGTACCAGATAGTCCGAAATAGTTAGAGCTAAACCTTCTTTACGATAAAATTCATCTGTTAATAAATCTTCTTGTGCTCGTCCTGTTGCAATTTTCGCTTTGTTCAACATTTCATCCCATTGGAGTTTCACAACACCTGCATCAAGTTGAGCAGCAAAAGATTCTAGCGATTTCAGTGAATCAAATTCAATTTTCCCTACTTCAATACCGTAGATTAAAACTCTTAAATCGTAACCATTGCGAGTATAGCCTTTTATATTCATATCCTTTACAAGCTCTAAAAGTGGAATTTTCCATTAACATTTGTCTCTAATGAATCGGGCGGCATACCAATCATCAAAAAATCGCCAATCATCAAAGCTAATCCACCTTTTTTATACGCTTCATCATTTCTACCTACCATTAAAACCCCTCCATTTTTTCATTCATTTTTTGTTAAATCAATCTTTACATTTTAATATACATATCGTCAATTATATTTTACATTTAGAAATATTATGGAGTTTCTTCTATTTATATTGTCACTTATTTTTGCTGCTCCAATCACTCTCTCGTTCTTGCATTACCTCACCTCTTTTTTGGTATAAAAAAAGAGCAGATACGCTATTCTCTAGGGTTCTACTCTTTCATTCATAATTTAGTTATTTTTTCGTATAGCATTTATTTTATCGTATAGTAAAAAGAATGCCATAAAGAGAACACTAGGTATAAATTGTGCAATGCAAGCCATATATAGTGGCAACCCATTAAACCATGCAAGTAGTAAGGTGATAAAACGAACAGCAAAACCTAATAAAAGCAATATGATGCCAAAAGTACGAGATGTAGGATTGGCATTACTACCAGCTAATCTAAATAAACCTAACCAAGTAATAATACCCGAAAGCAAATAAGTGGCAATAAGAACCATTGTAATAATAGTCATTGCAATCACCTCCCTTAAAGAGAATTTTCTATTTTTTCAACTTTCACATCTGTCAAATCGACAATATCGTAAGATTCCAATTCATCTTCCAATGGATATTCTGTTACATTTTCAATCGGTGCAATTACCTTATAATCATCTTCTTTTTGTTCAGAAGTTGCTATAAACGACTTCCCTGCTAAAAATAACTCATAACCTTTTTGATCAGTGTATAATTCAATTGTTTTTGCCATCGTTTCTATACTCCTTATTGTTTAGTAGCAAACATTAAACTTCGATAATTTGTGAATCAGGAAACAATTTGCGGAAGATTTCAAGTTCCAGCTCTTGTTGTGATGGTTTTCCATCAAGAGTTGGCGTTGTTTCTGCTGGCATCAGTAAGACAAAATTTTTCTTTTCAATTAAACGTTCTACCGTTTTTTTAAACTTATCTGTTGCCCATTCTAAATCACGTTGCTTTGTTAGCAGCACAATCCCTAAAATTGGCGACACACGTTGTTTGATCATCCCTACAATGTCGTGATCAATCATCTCACGCAGTGGAACTTCTTGATCCCAATAATTTGCTACAGCTGGCTTTTTACTTTTAATTGCACCTGCTGCTTTTGCTGCTTTAATAAATTCATCCGATACTTGATCGATTTTATATTTATCCGTTTTTGGAATAAATAGCACTGGTTTCTCCTTTGTGATTTCAATGCCATTCCATACGAATTTATCTTCTTTTTTAAACATTAAAAATTCCCCCCTAATCAATTTAAAATTTGTGCATTTTGTGTTGGTGTCGATTTCAGATATTCATCTACCAATCGAATAGCTCCAACGATTTCTGATTCAGTAAAGAGCCATGCGTTTACAGATTTGAATGTGACGTTTCCGTTATAAAACGCACCTCTTTGCAAATTATTAAAGAACAATAACGGATTGGCTACATGAGCCTTTACAACGCTGATCACATTTTTGTCATGTGGATTGCAATAACAAATTTGTAAACCAATTTCCCCTAACTTCTCCATCAATTCTTCTATTTTCATATCAAATACCTCCTAGCTTTTTTGAATAGCCTAAGTAGTAGCTCTTAAAACAAGTGCATCAATACGAGTTTCATCTATAATTTGACACGTACAATTAACACCAATAGTTAGCTTTGTACGATCTTCATTTTCGGTCACTTCCACGTTATGACCAAACCCTAAAAGAATTGAACCATATTCAATCATATAATTGATGTAGCTTCTTTCTTGACGGTCCATATTCTCAACTGGCACAACATAAACGCCGCCAATCATACCAGCAACACGTTTCGATAGCGGATCTGCTTTAGAAACCTCAGACTGGCTAATGAAGCCATCGCTCCAAACAATAGATGGAATTTGATCCCGATCAATTAGTAAAAATTTTTGGTTTTGCATTGATTCATAAATATAAGAACTTGTCATTAAGGCACGCTCCACGATCAATTGTTCACGCAATACAACAGCTGTAGGTGTAGTGCTGAACTGCTCCTTTAAATTGCTCAAAATAATTTCAAAACTTTTATCACGTATACGCATTTTTATCAAATTGCTTAATTCGTGATTGACCGAACGCAGCCATTGATATTTTTTAATGTCTGAAATATCGATTTCAATTTCAAACCGTTCAACCTTTAAATTTCGTTCACCTTCAATTAATTTCACTTCTTTATTTTTGTCACGATTTCGATTAATTAGTGGGGCTTTAATTTTATCCCCTACATTTAATTCATCTAAGATTGAAAATTGAGCGTTTACTATAATACTCGTTAATGGATGTGCTGTTGAAAAGATTTTAGCGATAGTCTTTTTAATAGAATCAAGACTGTAATCACTCAAATCTCTAATCTCATTACTATTTGAATAAGATTGGTTAGGATTACTCATTTTTTTTCACGTCCCTTCGATTTTAGTTATACGTGCTGTCAAAATACATTTTCATAAATTCTTCCTCTGCTGTACGTTTTTCTACATCATTACTTAAAATGATGAAAACTTTGTTTTGTCCATAAGACAACTGCATCAATATGTCTGAAACTAATCGCTTTGATTGTTTAGAAAACAACATTGGATACATGTCTGTTAACACGATTATTGATCTAACAAAGCGAAAAGCACCATTATCAACTGATTCTCTAAAAATTACTGGATTTTCCCAAACCGAAATATTGATTAAATGATACGGTGTTTGCATCTTAGCCATTAAGTTTTCAAAATAAGTACCTTCAATTTCAGATACTTCATCTTTGACCAATTGAATTGTTGTCTGCTTAATAATCATGTCCCATACACCCCTTTCTCTTTGATGTTTTAGGACTAGCCGATGTTTACGTCCTTCGATTCAAAAGTGTCATCAGGAGCATATTCCTTCATTTGAGTTTCATCCGAAGCGTGAAAATAGCCAAAAATCATTACAACAATCAGTGCCGTAGAAGCAACTAATGTCATCCATTTATTTAAACCTCTATTTTCTCGACCTTGTTTTTCTTCCATAACTAATCACCTCGCATTAGATATTTTCTCAATCAAAGATTGCTCATGACACATGATATGCATCTAGCAATAGCTTCAACACTCTATTCGACACTTTTTTCGACAAATAATTTTGTTTCACTGAATCTATATTTAATGGAATATTTAGCAAAAACCCCAACTATAATAAGTGATTTTAATAAAACTGATGCATTTACAAATGCACTTCAAAAAGGGAGTAGATTTTATTATGGAATGGATTTTAAAAGGATTAAATTATGCAATCAAACCGATTCGCAGCATGAAGGGTACTCGTATCGTTGGTGTGCGTTGGGGAAATGTCGCTATCTTCCTTGCAGTCATTCTCTTCTCAGCTATTGGAGCTGGAGTAACTGCAAATAAAGTTGCTGAAGTAGTAGAAGTTAAATATGATGAATTTATTGAGGCAGGTAAAGTTGAAGCTAAAAAACAATGGTCATCACAATTTTCTATTATTGAAGCAATTGCACATGAGCCATCAAATTTATACGATTTACAATCTCAATATTTAGACGGTGAAGAATTAAATCGTCAAATGACTGTAGTGATCGAAGAAAATCCACATATTCAAAAACAATTTGTGCCTTCGGGAGCTGTAGTACAATTAGTTGTGAAGAAGTAGTATTGCGAAAGATCATTGAACTATTCAATGATCTTTTTTATATGTAAATTATTATTGACACATATAATTAGAAACATTATAATTTAACCATATTAAAATAGATATATTAAATTACTTATTGTTTATGTCGGGGGTGGAAACACATGACAGTAGCACTACCAGCTACAAATGAAGAGCTAAGAGAAACAATTAATAAAATTTGTGAAATCGATATAAAATTGCGTGATAATAATAAGCTACTAGGGCGTTTCATTCTTGAACGTATAGGCACAGAAACTGCTTGCTATGAGATTGTTCGCATATCTGCATCATCTGTACGCATTAAAGCAGCTACACGCACAATCGTTTCACGTTGGGGAATTGCTACCCCTTTCCTATGCATTAAAAAATTTACGCTTGCGAGATGAATTTGCAGGAATTGAATTCTTGCCTCATGAATTAGTTCAGAAAAAACGCTTGCTGCATATCAGAAATTAAATATATTTTAATTTAAGCAGGTAGTTGTAATAGGCAGTCACCTGTAAATGAGAGGATGAAATATGTGGAGATAAACATGAAAAAGTTATTAGCTATCACATCTTTAACACTATTATTATCTGCCTGTAATCCAACAGAAACAGCAATTATTGAAAATGTTAAGCTTGTTGATACAGATCCTTTTGAAAACTGTAAAACATGTTCTTATGGTGTTTTTGAAAAGGAAAATGGTGAACAATTTAAGCTACCTATCTCAGACGAAAAAATTAAGCAAATGGTTGAAAATACTCTCTATGATATAGAATATGAAAATAAGAGCTTTGATTACCCAGATTATGAAGTAGTAAACATTTCGATTAAATAATCCTCATAAAATGATTAAATATTACATCTACTAAATTTATAGAAAGGAGTGGTTCAGAATGGAAGTTTTTCATCCTATTGGAACAGTTGTAACAGCCAATATTGAAGAAAAGAAAACCCCCTGCTTAATTATTGGACATCGTATTATTAATCCGTTTTCGATGAAAGCGTGGGACTACGTAGCTGTAGCTCACCCTAAAGGGCTTGTAAGACATTTTACAACTACCAAAACTTTTGATTACGATGATTTTATTTATTTTAATCATCCTGACATCATTGATAAGACTGAAGAAAATAAATCAGATGAATAATACTTTATTAAAGTGATCTATCAAAACTTATTGTTAGGTCACTTTTTATTTTATTTTCTATTGGTATGTTGTTTGAAAAGTGAAACCATATACTAGCTTATCGTTTCACTTTGCTAACAGTCTATTCATAAGAATTTAAAAATATGATCATAGAAAGGATGCAGATTGGCTTAATAGTATTCGATTAGGCGATTTGGATATGATGCAGCTTCGAAATCCTGAATCTTACATTATGCAACGCTTATCGATTCATTGAATAATAGAAAAAGAACCGTACTTTAGAAGTGGTCCCTTTTGTTACGATTTGATCAGTTCTGCTTCAATAGCATCATCAATTGTTTTCTTTAGATAATCCTTATTGGCATGTTCTACACCGCATTTCCATTTATGATTGCGATAACACATGCATTTTGCTGGATCAAGATGAATTTGTGGCAACTGATATTCCGCCAAAATCAATCTTCCAAAATTAATTCCTGGTTCGTCAGGATCGACTAATAAAAAGGCTAAATCTACTTCTTCTAACATTTCATCAATTAGCTTTCTTACACGATTATCAAATCTAGTTCCCCTTGTTGTTACTACCATGACATTTGGATACAATTTTTCTAATAGCCCCAGGCATCATTTGTTCCTTCTACGACAAATCCTAATTTCAACATTTTCACTCCCTTTATGATTTTTATTAATCATTCTATGCTCGAACGCTTGTTTTCTATACTATACTACAACTCTTTATGGAAATGATTATAGTCACTATCACTAATCATCTTTTTCAATCAAAATAAAAAAGCCTGAATATTTTTCAGACTTCTTTATCGATGTTTAGTTCACAACATCCATATTGTAACCTTTTTCCTATATCTTGTATTTGTCACTGATTATACTATCCAAACGCAATCATTGAGCCATTAGGTGTATATAGTATAGGGAATTAAATAGAAAGGTGGCGATAAATTTGGAAAACAACACGCAAACAAAAGAAAAATTAGATGTATTTTACACATCTGTTGAACAGCGGAAGTCTGAAGTAGTAAAGAATTTAATCTTTTTTACATCCATTGGTTTAGCTAACATTATTGGAACATTTATTGCCGTTTCAAAATTGGGCTATTATGGATTTTATTTTTTATTAATGGTATTTTTAGCCTTTTTTATTGGATTTTTTCAAATCATTTTAATGGCAAAATTAAAAAAAGGCATAGAACAAGCTGTATGGGAATTCACTGAACGCCCTCAAACATATACAACAAATTATCAAGTAGGCTTTTCGGAAAAAATTCTTTCACTACGTTTCTTAGAAAAAGTTGTACTTAACCCAATCTCACCAACTATATGTAGGGTAAAGGTTTTAAGTTCAATCAAGAACAGCATCACCAAAAAATATACATTTAAAATAGATTTAAGCTTAGATCAAATTGAATTATTTTGTGAATGCTTAACAAAACATGGTATTGAACAACATCAAATTCGAAATTATGTACAAACTGATAAATCTCCACCTGCATATGTATAGAATAAGTAAAGAGCAGCAGCATTGCACTCCGCTCTTTACTTATTTTTTATACACTTTGAATTCTTCTCCTACATATACAACCACAGGAACAGTAGCTTTTTTAAATTCAAGCAATAAGTCCTTCTCTATTGATTCAATGCTATCTGCCTTTACCGCTATAAATGTTCTGTTCTGAACATCGTTATGTTCTGCCATCTCTTTATACCCAGTATCTAATTTGTCCCAATACTCAAATTTAAACATATAGAACGGCTTTGTCACATTTGTCATGAATTCCTTCATATATAGCAGCTCATAACCTGATTCAATAATTTTACTTGCTACTTGAATATTTTCATCTGAATTTTCTTTTGTTATTTCGACAACACTTTCAGGGAAAGATGATATTACACCTTCTGCATTAATAGCAATACCTTCTTTGTTGATATGCACAAGTCCTTCCTCAAATTTATAATAAAACATACCATCACCAATTGTCCTCTTACATAATTGGAAATCTGTAATTTCATGTTCCCATTCACTAGCTTCTTCATGTTTGTGCTCATAATGCTTCATTTCTTCATTAAAATTAATGTAATATCTTCGTTCAGACAAGATACCTAAATCTTCCCGAACGATCTTACCGTCATTAAGACAAGCTGTAGGTGCAAGAGCTTTATACGCTACAAGCCCATTTTCAACTCGATCATTAATTAAACAATTTCCAAATTGAATAAGCCCTATGATTGCAAGAAAACTAAATGCAATCATGTAAAATCCTTTCTTTTGAAAAATGGTTTTTGAATCCTTATTCTTCTTCCTATTTACCTCATACTTAATCGAATCCCATAGCATTCTTCCGCCTGTATAGAACATAAAAAGTGATACAATAACTATGATGCCTACTATAATTTCTGACACTATCATTTGTCCATTTCACCTTTTTCTACAATATTTTTATCTTACTAAAAGCCTCCACAATCGCCAGTTGAACCACTGTCGCCACTATTTGCTCCGCCATCCGTTGAAAAATTCGTGTCGCGTTCATTTTTATCTCCAGCTGGCATCCCTGCATGTTCTATATATAAATGTATAGTTGTACAAATTAGACCTACAGTAATTAGTAAAAGTAAACCCATTTTTACCACCTGCCTTTCAATCTAATCACTACTATAGCTGTCACTACCACCGTCTTAGCCGCCCCCGCCAACATAGCTTGAGTAATTAGAGTTTCCTCCACCAATTTCACCTTTTTCATCCTGGTTATCTACCGACTGCTCTGAAGTATAAAACATGATCCAAAGTGCAAAAGAAACCGCAGCTAATGCTCCAAATCCTATTAATACAAATAAAATAATTACCAACATTTCCACTGACAACACAATGCCCTCCTTTTAATACAGTATTTTACAATCACAATTTTAAAAATGAGCCCCACCGAATTGATGGAGCTCATTTGACTAATCGCAGCTACTTGAACCACTGTCTGAACTACTAGAACTACTAGAGCTAGAACCGCAGTCATAGCTACTGCTAGAGCTGCCACTAGAATTACTACCACAGTCATGATCTTCATAGGAAGGATAATTGGACGCATGTTGTGCATTTTGTTGCATTGTTATATTCTGTTGACGTTGACGCTCTTCTTCTCGCTCACGCTCTCGTCTACGCTTATCCGCTTCCTCTTGTTCAATTTGGCGTTGACGCTTTTTAGCCTCATCCAGTTCAAGTTGACGATGACTCTCTTCTTCACTCAATTCCTTACCTGTTTCGAATCGTAATTGAGGTGTAGGATCTGAACCTTGACCTTTAATACGCTCACGATCTTCACGTATACGCTTTAATACATCTTCTTTTGGGACGAATTCAGACTTTGAATGACTAACATTTGATGCCACAGCCTTTTCCTTAGTGAGTTCCTGCTCTTTTTGCCATTCCTCAAAATTTTCAATTGTTCCTGATGGCGTTACCTTCCAGTTAAATAGAAGTTTATTTTTGTCTAAATACGCAAATATATCACGTCTTTTCCAAAAAAACATTCCTCCAATAACGATTCCACAAAATGATGAAATGATCATATTAAGCTGGAACATTTCAGCAATACGCTCTTTCCCTCCTTCAATAAACGAATTGCCAAATGTAATCAACAATGTTGTTAAAAGCATAACAACACCACCTTTAAAGGGAATTCCGTTGTCACGTTTAATTAACAATGAACGAATGACAAAGATCCCGATTAGTCCAACAATCACCGTATAAAAACCTGCAATCATTTACAAACACCTCCATTTTAATTGTATTGAACAATTTCTCCGACTGATGCATTTACCTCTCTATCTGCTTTTTCAAAAGTTATTGGCTCAAGAGCAACATCATACGAATTTCGTTCAATTACTTTTGAATAGCCAATTAACTGAAAAGCCACAACGATCAATAAAAACGCTGCCATAACTCTATTTAAGAAAATCAATCGCTTTCGATACATGGTCCGAGAAACACGACTATCTTTTTCGATTTTTAATCCCCCCTATTCAAAAGTTTTATATCGCATATTACGTATTTGAAGTCTTTGATATAACAAAAAAAGTGAGCTATACCTACAGGTACGCTCACTTTAAAAATTTCAATTATTTGGCTGGCACTAAATTTTCTGTTTCTTCAGTAGTAACTGGTAGTTCAATATTTCCGCTTGTTGACAAACCTTCATCTTCTGTTACCTTAGCAGAACCTTTACCACTGTCTTTTTCATTTTCAGGTACTAACGACTGAACCAATGGATTCTTTTTAGAATCACGTAATTTTGCGTTTTTCACCACTCTAACTTCAATAATCTGTTCTGCATTGGCTTTATAAGCAGTAATACTTTCAGCGTTATCTAAGAATACAGGCATTTTAAACTCCAATAATACGGATAGCATATTTGTAATTTCAAGACCTGCCTTAATATTTTCGGCTGTTGAACAAATAGAAAGTTTCTTGCCTTCATATTGAATCTCAAAAGCATCTTTAATTTCCCCTGTCGATTGAACAAACTTTTGTAATACAATCGAAACTTTATTTAGATGTTTTTCTAATTCGCCATTTAACAAACGAACGAATGTTGCGTTGTACTCTTTCATTGCTTGAATAGTCATAGTTGCTTGATTACTTCGCTTACTTGCTTCTACAAATAAATTTTGAGATGACGCTAATTCTTTTTTGCGTTCATCTAATTGCTTCATATACGCTTCATACGCAGAATGCATTCCGTAAACTTCACGAATTTGTGCATTTAGCTGCTGTATTTCATTTTTTAATGCAGTCGCCTTTATAGTTAAAGATTCTACTTGTTGACTAACATTTGATGGAAGTTGAGCCATACGAATCTTTTCTTGTAATTCAATAACAACACGCTCTTTTTGAGCATTGAATAAAGTTCGCTGTTCCTTCAGCTGAATACCGTTAGCGGTAATTGTTTGCAACTCAACATTTAACTGCTGAATAGCATTCGCTTTACCTGCTTCGAATTGCTCAAAGTTTTTCTGCTGTTGTTCATTAAATTGCTTTAATTGTTCACTTAACAGATTACCTTGTTGATAGCAATCTGTATGCTCAGCTCGAATTTGCTCTAAGTGATTGTTTAATTGGGCTAAACGCTGGTTTTGTTGATTTTGCAGTTCTACAATCTTTTGACCAGGTAATTGACCATTACATGTTGGGCAAGCCGTTTGTATAGGCTGGCTGTTTTGCTGAATCAATTGTACTTGTTGGTTATATGAAGCTGAAAGTTCTTCATAACGTTTCCGTACATATTTTAGCTGATTTTCAATCACATTTTGCTCAGGACGAAACGTATCGTTTGTAATGCGAGCAATTTCAGCCGTAATACGCTTGTGTTCTGATGCAATACCTTGCAATTCACCTGCTTGTGGAAAAGCCATTTGCTCCTGCATTGTTAATTGTTGCTGTAATGATTTTAACATCTCATTGTGTGCAACTTCATTTCTCATTCCAGCCAACTGTCCTTCAATCGCTTGCAATTCCTCTTCTTTTTGATCGAATTGCTTTACAAGTTCATCCTTATTAACCGTTGGTGCAGCGACCTCTTGAATTGGCTCTTGTAAAAAGTCAATGCGACCTTTTAGTTGCTCCATTTCTTTCTCGTATTTATCAACCTCGGCTGTACGATTTTTGATGTAATATTGCGTATCATTTTCATCAAAACGCTCATTTTCTAATACTTTCGCATGAATATTATTCATATTAGCTAGAATTATATCCTTACCGAATGTTGGCATAATATCTACGATTGTTTTACGTTGAGCTGCCATCTCTAATGAAGAAAAATACGTTGGATTAAATAGGAGTAAGAAAATGTCACCCTGTATAAATTCGTTTAATTCAGATTGCGAAATTTCTTTATCATTCAATTTAATTGTCACACTAGATGTTTGTTTACGAGTAATCGTATGTGACACACCATTAAAGTCAAATTTCAGCTCTCCGTAAGCACCTTCTGATTGGTTATTTTTTACATTAATATTACGTGAGTTTCCGCTTAAATTCTTTCCTAAAACTACCCATACAATCCCCTCACCAATCGATGTTTTACCTTGTCCGTTATCCGCCTTAAATGGATTTAAACCTGGTCCCAAATTAAACACGACCTCTTCTTCAAATCCTTTAAAACCCTTTAAACGTAAACTATTAAAAATAATGCCATTCATAATAAAATCCTCCAATATATCGCATAAAAGCGATTCCTTATTTTTAAATCTGCTTCATGATACGTATTGAATTAAGGATTTATAACGAAGGTACTAAAAAAGTCCAACAAAAAAAGGCAGCCTAGCTACCTTATCGAATGCCTTATTTGCCTTTTTTTGTATGTATAAACAAGATCGATTATTGCATTAACACAAAATCAAATCCTTCTTCTGTTGGTTGATAACTTATAATCTTTAACTTAACTGAATCATTGAATAGAGCTTCTTTAATCATTTCAAAAGATTCATCCATTGGTTTTTCAATTACAGTTTCGCCATTTTGATTAGTTACTTTAATATAATCAGTCATGTCTTTTTCACTGAAAACAATTTCAACATCTACCTGGTCCATCTTCTTGTTAAGTACGTTATATAAATAACCTTCCAACTCAGTTGATTCTACGGATGCTTCAATTTTCACTTCAATCCCTCTTCCCTTTTCCCTTTTCTATTCCTCTTCATCTATGAAAGAACGCTCGTTCGCTTCTATAAGTACCAAGCAAACAGGTTGTTATCCTGTATCATTTTGCCTATTATCTTATCCATAATCAGTATTGTATCGAAGTTTTTGAGCTCTTTCAAGTTATCTAGCGATTTTATCTTGTAATTCAAAAAAAACCGTACAATTGCACTAATTTTTTTAAATCTATTAAAAAATTGATTATTTTTACCTAAGATATAGCATTTTATGTCGAATTCTGTCGAGTTAAATGCCTTTTTATGTAAATTATATTCAAATAAATGGATATGCTAGTCCGAGAATTCCATAATCAGCTATTACCATATAAGAAAATATTGTCCTTTTTAATCAAAATTTTACCTTTTTTTCATTCAATACTCCATTGATTCTTTATGCCTATATTTAGACACGAATAGTATGAAATTTTGCTGGATAGAATAAATAAGTCGTTTCTTCTATTAATAGTTTTATTTTATCAAAAAAAATTGGAACTCTAGGAGGGGATAATTATTTCAAAATATAATCACAAGAATAATAATCAATTAGTAGCTTTTCAATCTGAAATACGAAACATTCCTTATAAAATACCTTCCATTCAACTTTCCACCGAGGAAAATGCTAAAATCGACACTTTTATTAAGGGAATGCTTTATCAAAAAGTAAAAGAAATGGAATATCGAAAAGATTACTATGGAAAATTCAGACGGTTCAAAACTGGATTTGCAGGTGAAATGGCAATTGCTCATTTACTTGAGGCGAATTTTGTCGATTTAACAATTGGTGATTCTATGAATTATAGAGGTTCTGACATGAAACGACTAGGGATTAATATTGGTATCAAAACAGTTGAATATGGAAAATTTCCAATCATCCATCGGAATAATCCAATTCCTCAAATATTCGTTGTGAAAAAGAGTGACACTTTTTATGTGCTAGGTGTAGCTACACCTGAAGTGTTAAATTCGTTTCAAGACGATCAATTTATACTGGACAAAAATATTCGAAAAGCAGGTTATAAAACTTCATTTACTGGATTATCAAGATTGGAGCCATTTTACGACATGGATCAATTGCTACTAGCTGTTAGCCAGTAAATAAAAAAGCGTAATCGTAGATTTGCTCTCACGACATACGCTTTTTTATTTTCATTTATTTGCACCTATATCCGATAGCATAATAATCGGTTCTTCTTTTTTACGACTTAATGGAATATAAACACCCTTTTGTGCAGCTGGGTTATAATCGTCATAGGCATATGATAAGTCAGCGAATGTATGGATATGAACATCAGGCAACCCTTCGACAATCGTGCAATTCAATGTGAATGCATTCTTTCTCGAAATCATTTCCATAACAGTCTCATCAATTGCATAATCGTACTTTAAAGCATTGTTTCCTTCACCTACTTCTACAGCCTTCGTTCCTTCAATAGAAGATGGAATAAACACAATTTTACTAGCATCTAATTCCAGCTTTGCTTCCGTACTTGTAATCGTTGTAGCGTTTTTAAGCTCTCGATTTTCACGAATTCGCTGCAAATATTTGTCTACAAACGATGTTGATAATTCTGTCAAATCAAACTCCCCCCTTATATAATTCTTTATCTATTACTATACATATTTGATCAGAGTATTATTCAATAGATTACGATAAAAAAAGACCTTCTCCATTGTTAGAGAAAGTCTGTTCCTACTTATTATCGACTTGCTATTTTCCCCTCAGATAATAGCTTTTTATAACGCTCTAGGTAACGATTAGGTAAAAACTCTAAATCATTACATTCCTGAATAGCTAAATCCGTCATCTCTTCAATCTTAGGATTTTTAGCCGACAAGATATATTTCATTGCTTCATCAATCAATGCCTTATCAATTAGATCCAATTTTCTTCGTTTACAAAGCTCCAATGTCTTTACTACAATGTTTTCTAATTCTGCTGGCGAATAATCATTTGTATTATCCGCAATTGCATCGAAATCTGCTTTGCCTAAATTGTTTAGAACTGAACATTTATTAACATGATATTCGATGACATTTGACCGCTCTTCCTTACTAGGCAGCATGAACGGAATCTTTTTATCAAAGCGACCTGCACGTTTTAACGCTTCATCTAATTGATTTGGATAGTTTGTTGCACCAATAAATAAGATATTGCCTCGATTTTCAGGCTTTGATAAAAATGATAAGAACATACCAAACATATTGCTTCGAACACTATTAGAATCGCTACCGTTGCCTCTTGATAATGCTTGATCGATTTCATCAATAAATACAATTACAGGTGTTAATGAGTTGAAGCAGTTAAAAGCCTTTTCTAAATTTTTCTCAGCTTCCCCCACCCATTTGTCCAAAATCTTACTCATTTTAAATTCGATAAAGTTGATTTTAGCACTACCAGCTAAACAGTTCGCAAAATATGTTTTACCTGTACCTGGAGGACCTGAATATAAAAGCCCTTTTGGAACTGAATTCAAATCACCAGCCAATATAGGATTTACAATTGCTTCTAAATGATAGTTTTTTAAATGTTCTTGTCCTGAAAAATCATCTAATGAGTAACGATCTGTATCCACCATTTCAATCAATTGTCCGAATTGTCGTTCGATTAATTCTTTTTTACGCTCCATAATCATATCTTTATCCAATACGCCATTTTGGTGAGCAATTAAAAAAATATCTTCGATGTGCAATCGTGACAAACCTGCTGTAATACGTGATAGCTCAGCTGATGTTAAATCATTTTTAAATACAAATGTGCCTCGATCTGTTAAATAGTTGATCATTTCCTTGCGTTCTTCGAAATTTGGAAACTCGATATTGATGACGCTAATACGTGAATTTGCAGATAATAGCATCGGATGGATACCTGATTTTGATTCACTTACAAAGATCACCATATTTTTTGAGATTACAAATTCTTTACTCATAAATAACTCGTTTAGATCCACAACTTTCTTCTTCTCTTCATCTGAAATATGACCATTTGCACCTTGAGATAAGAAGAATTCGGGATATTCTACTATTAAACACTGTTTACGTTCAGTATTTTTCAAATTCAAAATCATTTCGTCCCATTCATAGCTTCCTAAGTCACCCTTTAAATCAGGATCATCATTATAAATGTCTACCCCTTGTGTAGATAGATTATATAAAGAAATAGAGTTAAATTTTTCTTTTAGCTCTTCTTTTAAAAATTCCTTTAACAATTTCGCTTCTGTCATGTAATCATAAATGTTACCTGTTAATAAAAATACGTTTGATACCCCTGACGTATAATGATTAACCAATTCTGTATACCAACCAACATTTGTTTCCTTCATATCATTCACTTCCCTATTTATTATCTATCTATAGTAGTCGGACACTGCCGCTTATGTTTCTATGTTATATTTATTTTAACACACACTATATATATCGTCAATTTTAATTGACCTATACCATATCTTGTGTTATATTTTATTTAAAGCTAATAAGTTTCCTATGTAACACTTTGACATATACTATTATAAAACATTCAATTAGGGGGAATACATTATGAAAAAATCACTTTTAACAGCAGAACTTGCATTTCACGCTAAATCTTTAGCTATCAACCTCGTTTTAGGCGTTTCATTCGGCAAAATCTTTGAACTTTTTGTACTCTAAAATGTTTTCTAAGTAACTTTAGAATACATATCGCCAGCACATACATTGTGTTGGCATTTTTTTATACCACAATATATAGTACCTCACTTCATATAAGCAACCTTTAAATCACAATTAATTTCAACGTCCGACAGGTTTTTTATTATAACAACAGCCTCTTTTTCATAGCGTATATGAAATAATTTCAGGAGGCGTTTTATGACAAACACAACATCTAGTGCTCAAAGAACAAAAGGAGGCATTGGATCGTTATTGCTAGGTAATATTAAAAATATCATAATGACGATTATTGCTGGATTCATCGGGGGCGTAGCTCTTGAATTCTTCATCATTCCAAATAGTTTTTTGGATGGTGGAATTACAGGTATCTCAATTATCACAAAACAATTTATTGATTTACCTTTAGGTGTATTCTTATTAATATTCAATGCTCCATTTATTTATGTGGCATATAAAACTAACGGACGATCTTTCGCATTTTTAACTGCTCTCGGCATTACAAGCTTCGCTATATCGACAAGTTTACTACACCACGTTAAACCATTTACTTCGGATTCATTGTTAGCATTCGCATTTGGTGGCGTATTACTCGGATTAGCAGCAGGTCTTGCATTCCGATCCAATGCAGCAATTGATAGCATCGACTTAGTTGCCCTACTACTAGCTAAAAAGCTACCTTTTTCCGTAGGCGACATCATAATGATGTTCAATGTTGTAATTTTTACTGTAGCAGGTTTCGTATTTACATGGGAGTCAGCTATGTACAGTGCTTTAACGTTCTATATCGCTACAAAAGTAATCGACATTGTACAAGTAGGCTTCGATGAATCAAAAGGAGTATTTGTCATCACTGACAATCCTGATCAAATGGTTGAAGCCATTTCAGCTCGATTAGGGCGAAGCTCAACATTATTTATCGGTGAAGGCGGCTATAATAAAGATCCTAAAAAGATCGTTTATGTTGCTATTACACGTATTGAAGAAACAAAGCTTCAACAAATTGTAAGATCAGTTGATCCAAAGGCTTTTGTAACGAAATTCCACATTTCAGAAGTACATGGTAGCAACTTTAAAGAAAATATTCATTAATCAGGAAATGTGTGGCTAGTTAGCTACACATTTTTTATTTGTTTTTTATTTTAATAAACCTTGTTTTTAAAAAAACTAATAAATTTGTTTAATAGTCTACTTTTTTAAAATCTTTGTTATTTTAAAAACCTTTACATTTGATAAATACTAATTTTTAAAATCCTTTTATTCTTTTTGCACAAAAAAAGGTGGTATGATTCCTCATACTCACCCCTTTCATACTATTTCTTTATAGATTCTGCTTCTTGTTCTGATTCTCCAGTGTTCACCAGCGGCTCTTCGCCTTCATCAACATGTTCCATCCACTCTTCAGGAGCACGTTCTTGCAGCAATTGAGATACTTCATCTGTTACTTCATTTGTAATCAAGTTGCCATCTGTTTTCTGCACAACATTCAGAATACGTAATAAATCTTTACCAAATTGGAATGTTTTATATGCTTCTGCATGAGCTGAATAGCTTTCAATTGTAGAATCTAAATATGCAGTTGATTCTGCATTTAATAACCCTGGTGCTGTTACGCTGAAGTAAATGTCATAGTAATACACTAACATTTGCTTAAATGCTGGCACATACTTAGAATCTTCATTCGTTTTAATAATTCCTTCAAGCTCAACGATCATTTTTGCCACTTCAGGAAGCAATGGAGCAGTACCATCTTCATTTACAATATTTGTGCCTGTTTGAAGAATATTAAACTCGATATAGGCAATAATATCTTTGTCCATATATTGCTTATAATCCTTTAAAATACGCTCAAAGTCAGGATTTAAAAAGAAAACTAATTCTTTCGAATTGCGATCAAATTCGGTTTTCATAACAACGTGCAGCTTTGCTGTTTCTTTTAAAATCGCTTTTAATGCTTCATCTTCCACTTTGTTTACATCAAATTTTTCTGATGTCGGATCATTTTCTGCTTCCACTAACTCCCCTAATTCTTTTTGGAATGCTGACAATTTATTATTCAACGCTTCTGTTTCGCTATATAGCGTATAAAGCCATGTGTCCACCAAATCACTTGATCCATCCTTCGATAATCTAGGCAATTCAGCATCCATTTTTTCCTTAAATGCATACGTATCAGCAATTGAACTATCCTCAGTAATCAATTCACTCAACACTTCTTTTTCTTGTGCCTCAGTATACGGCTTTTCTTCCTGCGTACAAGCACCCAATAATGCGGTAGCTAATAATAAACTTGCAATAAATTTAGATTTCATCTTCATATCAATTTATCTCCCCTTTAATAAAAGTTATCTTTCACTCTATACAATTCGATAATGTATATTCCAAAAAACATGTCGGATAGGAGAATCCAATGCATGAAAAAGGAGATGTTACAAACAAAGCAACATCTCCCAATGGATATTTCTTAATGAAACCTTACTTACTTGTGCTATCGTATTTGACTTGAGAAATCTTCTTTTCAGCATAAGTGATAGTTATTTCTGCTGCAATTACAGCCGCCAATACTTCAGGATAAATAAGAGGCATACTAGTGAGCTATACCTCTATATTAAGATTGCTTATTCTATTTCGATGTTTCTTTCATCGTTAACTCAAGACGGTCAATACGTTCATGGAACTTTTGAACTTGCGTTTCATGACCTATAAAGCGTTTTAGATCATCAACCGCATATTGTGCCGCTATTTTATTTTCTTCAGTTCGATTTCGCTCAAATGCGTCCACTGCAATATAAGCTTTCTTCGCTGTTGCACGAGCTGTTAATGAACCAAATACAGTGTTTGATTTAATGACATGCTCACTACGTTGAACTAGTTCCTCAATTAAATCAGCATATTTTTTATTATCAAGTAAATCTTTTGGAACAGTTCCTTGTACTTTGATTAGACTATTTACAAGAGTGTTAGAATTGTATAATTCTGCATCGTAAATGGCTTTTGCCCATGCAAGCAAGTGCTTTTTAATTTCAGGATTTTTAATAGATTCAGCCGCTTCAACAACATGATCTCCTGCTGTATAATTACCATCTAATTTCTCCCAAGTTTCAACTTCGAATAATAATTTTGCTAAACGATCTTCTAATATCGTTTTACGTTCACTTTTCAGCAATACATCTACTAATGGCAATGCTACATAATATAAAGAGCGTTTTTTATCGATTTTAGCGTTTTCAGCATCCTGTACTGCTTTTAATGCTTTTGCATAGTTCTCATTGTCAATTACTTGCTTCACTGTTTCTAATCGAACCTGGAAAGCATCTTTTTGACTTACTTCATCAGGTAAAGTATTAATTAATGCCTGTACTTTTTCCACGCCAGCTTGTGTTGGGCGTTGTTCTAAACGAGTTAACTCAGTTTCAACTGCTGTAATTTGATTTCGCAATTTGATTGCGTCAATGCGGTCAACTAAGCCTTGTTTGCGTGAATCATTAGATGATACCTTTCCTACAAGTGAAATCGCAGTGTTTAAATACGTAATTAATGTTGAATTTTCTGCTTTTATAACTGCATCTAATGCTTGATTGTACAGACGGTCCATTTCTTCTTGTGTGTAAATATCGCTTTCCAACTTCGCAATACGCTCTAATAGCTCCGTTTTTTCAGTTGATGGGCGTAGGGCATTTACTTTTTCCTTAGCGTAGACAATAGAAGCACTTGTACGCAATTCTTCTGCTTTCTCTACTGCCTGACGAGCTATTGCAATTCCTGCATCATCTATCCCTTTACGAATGGTTTCTAATCGAGCGTTTAAATCGGCTTTTGCTGGACTCTCTTTTAATTGAGCAACCGCTTTTTCAGCACGCTCGATGTCCGTAATACGTTTCGTAGCTTCAGCTTCCTCTACTAACTTAGTTGCTTTATATAATGCCTGAAGATCATTGTATTTTTCTCGTACAACATTTAATCGCTCTTTCAGTTCTTCTTTTTTCTTAGAAGGACTTAATTTAATAATCAACTTATCTGCCGCTTCAATATCAGCTAAAGAAATAGTGCCTTCTACTTTCACAACCGCTGCTTCAGCCGCTACTAATGCATCCGATGCTGCAATTTCATCTAAATAACCATCTTTGATAATTGAATCAGGTAATTTACTAATGTTATCTAGTGTATTTTCTCCACCTTCAATTTTTTCCACTAACTCCATTAAAGTCAGCGTTGCATCGATTAAAACATTTAATTGCTCTTTATTATCGGCTACTGTTAATACTTTACCACGTTCACGAATGGCTTCTAAATCTGTTCTTGCTTTAGCAAAACCATCCACTTTAATTTTTCCATCTAAGATACCTTTATTAATAACAGCTACTTCAGCTTTTAATTCCTCAAACAACGTGCTGTCGGCAACTTCTTTTTTAAGTGCATCTAAACGTACTTGTAATGCATCTTTTTCAACTGATGCAGGAAGTGCCATTACTTTTGTTTGTGCTGCATCAACATCAACTTTTTTCTTTGTTGATTCTGCTTTTTCGACGGCCTTTATTGCTTCAACAAGAGCATTTGAATTACTAACTTCATCTTTAACTTTATCTAAACGATCCTGTAAATCTGCTTTGTCCTTACCATCAGGCAATGCATCAATTTTGTCTTGTGCGTCCTTAATATGTGATTCAGATTTTGACTTTTCAGCATCTTCGACTACTTTTGTCGCTTCATCTAATGCATTTGAGCCTTCCTGCTCCGCTTTCAACGCATTTAAGCGACTTTGCAATGTATCTTTTTCTGCCGACTCAGAAAGTGCTGTTACCTTTGCTTGAGCCGTATCAATATCTGTTTTTATTTTTGTAGACTCCGCTTTCTCCACCGCTTTTGTGGCTTCAGCTAATGCATTTGAATTCTCCACGTATTCTTTTACTTTATTTAACCGATCTTGCAACGCATCCTTTTCACTGCTTTCAGGTAATGCATCGATTTTATCTTGTGCATCTTTAATGTCCGATTCAAATTTTGACCTCTCAGCATCTTCAACTGCTTTTGTAGCGTCCTCCAATGCTTTTTTAGCATCTAATTCCGCCTG
This sequence comes from Lysinibacillus sp. UGB7, assembly GCF_049058285.1. Lineage (NCBI taxonomy): Bacteria > Bacillati > Bacillota > Bacilli > Caryophanales > Bacillaceae > Lysinibacillus > Lysinibacillus sp. UGB7. The sequence goes on along the minus strand of NZ_JBMGUV010000001.1, from coordinate 64,900 downwards.
TAATCGGTCTAAACGTTCTTGCAACGCATTTTTAGCTGCTGATTCAGGTAACGCTGTCACCTTTTCTTTTGCTATGTCGATGTCTACTTCTGTTTTTGTTAATTCCGCTGTTTCAACTGCACTTGTTGCTTCAGTAAGCTTTTTAGCTGCATTAATTTTATCCTGGACAGCATCTAAACGAGTATTCCAATCCATTACTTCTGTTTCATAAATTACTTGATCAATTTCACTAATCTTTGTACGAGCGTCATCGACATCTTCTTGAAGTATAGATGTTTCAGCTTTCACAACAGCTTTTTCAACTGTTAAAATTAATACATCGTCTTTCTGATTAATTGAATCTTCATACTCCTTACGCTCTTCATCTGTTAGAGAGTTTAATAGGAATGGCAATGTTGTTCCTTCATAAATACCCCATGTCTTTTTAAAATCAAAAGTAGGATAAAAATCTTTTTGCATTTGTTCTGCCTTAGTCAACCCAAGAACATTTGGTTCTTCGTTCATTGTTAGTTTATTGCTACGTTGCATTTCCTTGTTGTAATACAGTGTTCCATAGATATTAGGATTTCCCTGCATTTGTTTAAGATCATTTGGTGTTGTAAACAAATAATTTTGCCCACCGCTTCCAACTTTAAATTCATCTAATAATAAATAATAACCTTTTACACTCAAAAATTTAAAATAACCATTGTTGAAAGAGGTGCTAGTAGTAACAGTATCTCGAAGATTACCTGTAACTACTAAATTTTCAACATTTTTAGCAGCTGCAATGTCGTTATATATCGGCACAACAGAAGAATTTATTTTTAAAACATTATCAGTTAATATATTTCCTCCTGCTGGACGAAGTTTTGTCACCGATCTTGCATTAATAATTAATTCAAGCGAATTTCCTGTTGCTACCGTACCACTAAAGCCGATGTCAAACCCCTCTATTAAAGCTGTAGTAGCCTTATTATTTGTATCGTAAATAATGTCATTATTATCAAGTGTTACCTTTTTTCCTCCCTTCCCAATTGCATACTCATTTGTATTAAGCTTCGATGTATCTGATAAAATCTTAGTATTCCATTTATTATTACGGATTATAATTTCGTCACGATTATCAGAGTTTCCATATAATCCCCCGATTCTATCTATATGAGCGTTTCTACCTAACTCTAAATTTACATCCAAGTTCACATCTTCAATTATAATAGGTGGATAACCAGCTATATTTTGAACAAATGCACCAATCAAGCCTCCTAAAGCACTAGGAGTATTACTATTTGGATTCTTGTCCAGCAATCCATCTACTTTTACCGATGAATTAGATACTTTAAGATTTGACACTTTTAATATATTTACTTCCCCGATTAAAAGACCTACAGAACCACTAGCTTGACTATTAATTAATACACCACTATTCACAATTTCCACATTGGTTATTTCTAACGGTTTTGTTCCCAAAACCTGACCAAATAAAACGCCATATTCATCAGTTCTATCAGAAGTGCTTGTATTAGTTTTTTTCACTTGTATATTGTCTAATCTTAAATTCTCAATTTTTTGTGGTTTTATTGCAGACATATGGTTTGAGTATGCGAAAAGTCCAACAGTAGCCGTTCCGTTTTTAATCGTAAATCCATTTCCATTTAATTTCCCATTAAAAACATTTAATTGAGCAGACTTACCACCGAAATCTATATCATTTAAGAGTTCATAATAAGCGTCTTTATTAGCTCCTTCCATAGCCAACCAATCTTGTATAGTTGAAACTTGATAAGGCTCTGATTCCGTGCCATACCCTCCTGAAAACGCCAATGCCTGATTGCTAATTTTATCAAAACCCAGTTTTCCATTTAGGTTTAAGCCACTCACATCATCAACTACCCCTACAATAGCTGGTGCAGCAATTACCGCTCCTACCATTGCCGATGTTGCTACGATTTTCTTTTTATAGTTCTTTTTCATATAACACGCTCCTTTTTAAATAATAATTTTTTTGCTCATTTTTTTAAGCATTATGAATTCTATACAGTTGCCCCTGTTTAAATAACTATAAACGCCAAAATCAATTTGATAATAAAAAAATACTATCCAAAAAGTCGTTTTGGTCATTTTTAACTATCAACTTATGGGTAATTCGTAGTTTGATTGTTTACAAAGTAACAAAAAAGAGGCTTCCTAAATAGGAAACCTCTAAATGAATTTATTCAGCTACAATTTCAATTCTATTAATACGAACAAACAATTTCTCCACTTGCCCTTCGTGACCTTTAAATCGTTTTAAGTCATTAATTAATACTTCAGCTGCCTTCTTATTAATTTCAGTACGATCATTTTCAAATTTTAATACAGCAACATATGCATTTTTAATTGCCCCACGTGCTACTAACCCACTAAATACTAAGCTTGATTCCTGGATATGATTACTACGTTGCGTTAATTCCTCAATTAAATCTTTGTATTTCGGATTATCCAAGATTTCTTGTGCAACATCTTGTTTCGCTTTAGTTAATGCTTTTATTAATGTATTTGAGTTATAGACTTCAGCATCTTCTACTGCTTTCGCCCATGCCAATAATAATGGCTTCACTTTATCATCTTTAATTGATTGTGCCGATTTTACTACGCTGTCGCCAGGTTTATAATCACCATCAAGTTTTTCATAAGCCTCTACTTCAGCCAACACTTTAGCAAGACGCTTCTCTAAAGCTGTTTTACGCTCACCGTTTAACAATACGTCTACTAATGGTAATGCACTGTAGTATGCTGCACGTTTACTTTCAATTTTAGCTGATTCTGCAAATTCAACACCTTTTAATGCTTTAGCATAGTTTTCGTTGTCTAAAGAACGTTTTATAGCGTCTAAACGAGCTTGGAATGCTTCTTTTTCAGCCACTGTATCAGGGAGATTATCAATTAAGCCCTGTACTTTTTCCACTCCACTTTGAGATGGGCGTAATTCTAATCGACCTAGCTCTGAATCAACTGATGCAATCTGATTGCGTAGGATAATAGCATTTAAGCGATCCACTAACCCTTGTTTACGATCATCTGCATCCGACACCTTACCAACTAATTTAATCGCAGTGTTCAAATAAGTGACAAGACTAGAATTTTCTGCTTTAATCACAGCTTCTAATGCTTGATTGTAAAGGCGGTCCATTTGAGCTTGATCATAAATAGCTTTCTCAAGTGCAGCAATTCGATCTAATAAAGCTGTTTTTTCAGGTGAAGGGCGTAATGCATTCACCTTATCTTTTGCGTAACCAATTGAATTATTTGTTTTAAGCTCTTCTGCCTTTTCAACCGCTTGTGTAGCAGAATTTAATTCAGCATCATCTAAGCCTTTACGTAATGCATCTAAGCGATTTTGCAGACCTGTTTTTACATCACCATCTTTAAGTTGTTTCACAACATCTTCTGCACGTTCGATGTCTGTAATACGTTTAGATGATTCAGCTTGTTCTACCAATGCTGTTGCACGCTTAATTAATTGCTGTTCTTCATATTTATCACGAACAGCTTTTAATCGCTCTTTTAACTCTTCCTTTTTATCCGATGGAGCTAATTTTGTAACATTATTTTCAGCTTTTTCAATATCAGCCAATTCAATTGTTTCTTCAGCTTTTTTCACTGCTTGCTCAGCGGCTGCTAATGCATCCCCCTCAGCAATTTCAGCTAGATACTTATCTTTGATTTTAGAAGCAGGTAGTTTATCAATCGTTTCTTTCGATTTGTCGCCACCTTCGATTGTATCAACTAAATTCATTAATGCTAATGTTGCATCAATTAATGTATCTACTTGTGCTTTTTGGTCAGCATTTGTTAATGCTTCTCCACGTTGACGAATCGCTTCCAATTCTTCTCTAGTTGCAGAGAATTCGGCTGGTTTGATTACATCGTCTAAAATCCCTTTATTAATCACTTTAACTTCATTTACTAATGTTTGGAACAGAACATCGCTTTCGTTTTCCGCTTTGATTTTGTCAATGCGGTCTTGTAACGCTTGCTTTTCTTCACCTTCAGGTAAAGCTGTTACTTTTTCTTGTGCCTTATTAATGTCAGTATCTGCTTTCGTTGTTTCAGCTTGATCAACTGCTTTCGTTGCTTCATCTAACGCTTGTTCAGCATCTAAACCAGCTTTTATAGTATCTAAGCGATCTTGTAGAACATCCTTTTCAGGAGAATCTTTCAATGCTGTCACTTTCGTTTGTGCATCATTAACATCTTCAGTCGCTTTTGAATCTTCCGCTTTTTCGACTGCATTTGTTGCTTCAGCAAGTGCATTAGCATCAGTTTGATCACCTGTTAATTTATCTAAGCGATCTTGCAATTCTTGTTTCGCTTCACTTTCAGGTAAAGCTGTTACTTTTTCTTGTGCCGCATTAATATCTTCATCTGTTTTTGTCGATTCCGCCTTTTCAACTGCCTTCACTGCTTCATCTAATGCTTTTTCAGCATCAATTGTTGCTTTAAGTACATCTAAGCGATCTTGCAATGCCTGTTTTGCTGGAGAATCTTTTAATGCTGTCACTTTCATTTGAGCATCATTGATGTCTACAGTCGATTTTGAACCTTCTGCTTTTTCGACTGCTTTTGTTGCTTCAGCTAATACATTAATTTCTGCTTGCACCACATCTAAACGTTCTTGCAACGCATCCTTTTCAGGAGAAGCGTCTAATTTTTTCACCGATTCTTGAGCAACATTTACATCATCTTGACTATACGTAGTTTCAGCTTTTTTAACTGCCGCTGTCGCTTTTTCTAATTCACCTGCATTTTCCAATTCTTCTTTAAGTGCATCTAGGCGATTTTGCAATGCTTGCTTTGCTTCGCTATCAGGTAAAGCTGTTACTTTTCCTTGTGCATCATCAATATCGGCTAATGCTTTTGAGCCTTCTGCTTTTTCGACTGCTTTTGTTGCATCAGCAAGTGCGTTATCCGCATCAATTTGAGCTTTTAATTTATCTAAGCGGTCTTGTAGAGCATTCTTTTCAGGTGAATCTTTTAATGCCGTTACTTTCGCTTGAGCATTTTCAATGTCAACTGTTAATTTAGTAGATTCTGCTTTTTCTACTGTTTTTGTTGCTTCAGCAAGTGCATTAGCATCAGCTTGATCACCTGTTAATTTATCTAAGCGATCTTGTAATGCTTGTTTCGCTTCACTTTCAGGTAAAGCTGTTACTTTTCCTTGGGCATCATTAATATTTTCATCTGTTTTAGAACCTTCTGCTTTTTCAACTGCTGCTGTCGCTTCGGCAAGTGCAATATCTGCTTCAATTTGAGCTTTCAACTTATCTAATCGATCTTGTAGAGCATCCTTTTCTGCTGAATCTTTTAATGCAGTTACCTTTGTTTGTGCATCATCGATGTCTACAGTCGCTTTTGAGCCTTCCGCCTTAACAACCGCTGCTGTCGCTTTTGCTAATGCATCAGCATCAGCTTTTTCAGCTTTAAGAGCATCTAATCGATCTTGTAAAGATGTTTTAATATCGCTATCAGGTAAAGCAGTTACCTTCTCTTGAGCACTATTAATATCTTCATCTGTTTTTGTCGATTCAGCCTTCTCTAGTGCTTTTGTCGCTTCATCAATCGAAGCTAGTTTCGTTTCTTCATCTTCAATTGTTTTGAAGATAACATCTAAACGCTCCTGCAATACATCTCGCTCTGCTCCTGTTGGCAACTTATTGATTAATAATTGAGCAGCTTCTGCATCTTCACGCTTTAATGTTCCTTCAGCTTTAACTACTGCCTCTTCAGCTTTCTCAAATGCTTCTTGAGCAGCTAATAAATTTCTAATAGCCTCCAATCGTTCATTAAGCTCTTTTTTCTTTTCAGCGACTAAAGTTGGCTCGTTTGGCAATGCATCAACTAATAATTGAGCAGCATCTACATCTACTAATAGCAATGAACCTTCCGCTTTCTCTACTGCTTTTTCTGCTTCCTCTAATTGACTTTTACTAGCTAATTCTAGCTCAATCGCTTTTAATCTTTCATCTAGCACAGTCCAATTTGGATAAGATTTATCTAATGAATTAAGTTTAGTGCGTGCTTTGCTTACTGTTTCAGCTGTTTTTTCAGTTTCTGCAATTACTACCAATTCAGCACTTTCAATTAATTTTAATAGATTTGCCATTTGAGGCGTATATTTCGTAACATCTGCCGATACTGTCAACTTACCAAAAAGAACATTAGCTGCATCATAATCTGCACGTGCCATTGAGTTTTGTGCTTTTTTGATTGCACTATCTAATGCCGCTGTTACACCAAGCTTTTCATAAATGGCGTCAATACGTTCTTGTAGAGAATTTTTAGCACCGCCAGCAGGTAGAGCCGTTACCGCTTCTTGAGCAGCCGTAATATTTCCCTCTGTTGGATTAGCTTCAGCTTTAACCACTAATGCATCTGCATTCGGGAATAAATCACCATACATTTCTGCAATTTGTAAGTCAATAAATGCTTGATTCAGTCGAGCAGCATATGGAGTTACATCAATGATGTTAGCTGATTCATCAAATTGAATTGCTAGATTGTAATACAATTGACGTGCTTGCTTTGTCGCAATCTTAAACTCTAAAGTTTCTAAATTTGTTCGAAGAGAAACCTCTGTAGAATATCTCATGCTTACATCAGCTAAACGTGAAGATAACACTTCAACAGTTACGCTATAATTCAACTGATCCAATGCTGCTTGTGCTACCGCAATTGTTTCCTCAGAAGGATTGGCTTCAGCAGCTACAATTAATTGCTCAGCCACAGCTTCTAACGATTTTTGACTTTCTAACACTTCTGCTAGAGCGTCAATTCTTGTTTGCAATTCTGCTTTCCATGTAGCATTTGTAACCAATGCAACTGCTTTTTTTGCCTCTGCAAAATGCCCTTCTCGGAATGTTGCTTCAGCAACTTTTAACGCAGTATCGGCATCTAAAAATACTTTTACTTCTGCTAAACGATTGATTAAAGTTTGCTTTTGAGAATTACCATCTGAAATTTTGTTGATTTCTACTGTTGCTAGATTTAATAAAGATGCATCTTTATTTGTAACTGCCGTATCTAAATACGAAGTGACATTGGAAATATACTCTGCATCTCGATCAACTTCACTTGATGTCCATGTAGCTCCAGCTAACTGAAGATTCACCTCATGATGTTTTAATACAGGGAATCCTGCATCATCCTTCTTCCAGTTAGAAGCAGTGTCGAATACTAAGCCGTTGCGTGAATAAGTGCTAGTCGTTTTCAATTGATCTTCAGTATAAGAATTGTTCACTTTTGTAGAGTGACCGCCGCTCATATCACTAATTACATTAATATATAATGGCGTAAATGATGATGACGTTGACATTTTACCTGCAAATTTACCAACCGTTGCTACTGTCTTACCCTGAACAGAACGAACATTTGAATAAATGTTTTGAATTTTAGAGGACGCAGATGTAAGACTGCCAGCAAAACCACCTACTAAATCTACTGTTTGAGCACTACCAATTGAATCTGCAAAAATCATGACATTTGAATGATCACTGCTAGATGAAATGTTACCTGCATAACCACCCAAATAACTTAATCCATCTACAGAACCCATTGTCACAACGTCTTTATACGCACCTGTACTTGCAATTTGACCTGCAAAGATACCAACACGCTCACCTGCCGAAATGTCTGCATCCACGAAGATATTTTGCATATTTGCTTTTGTTGAAATATTACCGAAAGCACCACCGATATAATCAATTGTTGTTGGAGCAGTAATGCGAACATCTTTAATGACAAGACCATTTACGATACCTGCTCCAGTTTTAATATCTTCAGTACCAGCATACAGACCAGCTGCTAAACCGAAATAACCTTTTCCTACTGTTGCATCGACATTCTGAATCGTAATGTTTGAAAATTGACCTTCCATTTTACCTACTAATAACGAGCCATAAGTAGCTGATGTCGTTACTGTTGCACCATCAATTTTTAGATTTGAAATTTTACCTGCTGGACCAACATAACCAAAGATACCTTGATAGCTGCCCGTAGCTTGAATGCCGATATTTTTAATAGCATATCCGTTACCATCAAAAGAACCTGTAAATGCCATTTTAGTTGTTGCACCAATAATGTTGTTCCATACCTCATGATCCATATCAATATCGTTTGCTAATTTAAAGTGAGATGCTTCGTTTCCTGCAACCATTTTTAAATGAGCTGGAGTTGAAATTAAGAATGGATTATCAACTGTCCCTGCACCACCTGCAAATTGAGAAGCCTCTTGTTCATCTTCTGTAAAAGTATGCTCAGCAGTCACTGGAGCAAATGCTAATGTTGGATGACCATTTTCAGCAAATACCCATTTTGAACCAAACGCCATTGTTGACTTTGATTTATAAAAAGCTTCTGAAGCTACTAATTCATTTGTAACAATACCTGTTGTGAAACCGATTGGAGCTCCACCAAGAATCGTATGGAATTGGTATAAGTTTGTGATTGTTTTCCTTTTAGTCATATCCCCTAATGAATCATAACCAATAGAACGTGTAATCGTCCCTGTTTTACCTGTTGAAACATGGTTATTATAAAGGAAGATTCCATCCATTGTTCCCTCAGAAAACTCACCAAATCCACCACCGATATTTGTAGCTGTAGAAGAAGAACCTTTTACAGTAGAATAAACTATGATGTTTTCAAAAATTGCAGCCCTATTCGGACCCCAAATACTTGAATCGGAACGTCCAATACCACCGACATATTTAGTACCTGTTACTTCACCACGAATCACAGCATTTCGAAGAGTTGTTCCTGAACGAATTTTACCACCGAATCCACCTACTTCACTAGAACCAACAACTTTTGCGTTTACTGAAACTTCATCCACAATAACTCGATAGGTAGTGCCGACATCTCCATATCCATGCTCGATGCTACCAAACACACCGCCTGTATAATCTTTACCTGAAATTTTACCTGTTGTTTGATCAACTAAAAGCTTCGAAAGATTAAAGTTTCGAGGCATTGATTTCGTATAATCATAGTTACCAACCATACCACCCGTATAGTTGCCACCTGAAACGTTTACTTCACCTGTTACGGCAACATTAGTAAGAGTTGTATTTCGAGCATACCCTGCTAAACCACCTACATACTTTCCTGAAGAAGTTACAGAAACATTTTCAATATGAACATTACGGATATTTGCACCATTTAAGACCCCGAAAATACCAACATAATCTTCTGTTGAATTAACTTGCACATTTTTTAGCTTAAATCCATTACCATCTACTGTACCTGAAAATCCTGTTGTCATTGTTTCACCAATTGGATTTACTGGAATCCAATCAAAATCAATATCTGCTACTAATTTAAAGTGAGATTTTAAGTTTGTGGACATTAATTTAAAATCATCGACATTTGCAATTAAATATGGATCAGCAGCAGTACCTGCACCACCTGCAAATGAATACTTTTCTTTCACATCGGCAGCCATTTCCATTGTCGTATCTTGCTCAGTTGCAATTTTTAATTTTGGAGCACTTTTACCTTCATCAATTGTCCAAACGTTTTCAAAGTCATACCCGAATTGTTCATATTGTTGCTTTGTAAACACTTGATCTTTTGTAATAATGTCGCCAACCATGTTTGAGCCCGCATTACCTGGAATAATTTCGTATGCGTTACCATAAAGATCAGTTGCTGAACCTGCTAAAATGCTACCAATACGCTCAATTCTTTTCGATTTAGCAATAATACCTGCCGAAATTTCTCGGTTAAAAGCATATACGTAACGCAATTTTCCGTAATACGGATTCGATTCCCCGACTAATCCTAAGCTACCTACTACACCACCTATATAAGAAGTTCCTGAAGTAGATGCATCGTTGCTTACAACTTTGCCATACGCAATCGCTCGGTAAACTTCAGCCATAGTGCCACGACCAACAATGCCTCCAATATAAGTTGCTTTAGCAACTTCAATATCTACGTTTGAAACAGCATCATAAATTTTAGTTGTACCAGCTGAACTAGTTTCACCAGCAATACCACCACCTGCTGTTAGTTCACCTTTAATAATACCTTCCGCATATACATTTTGAATTAAATCTCCTGCTGTACTACCTACGATACCACCTAAACCCGAAGCTTTTGTTACTTCAGAAAAATCAATACTTGCTTTTACAGCATTATATGAATTTGAACGAGATGAACCAACTAATCCACCCGTAGACGAAGTGCTTGTAGAAGCAAATTTAAAGTTATTTACAGTGATGTTTTCAAATTTACTTCCAGTTGCTGAACCTGCAATAGTACCTGCATTTTTACTCGTCACAACAATGTTGAAGTCAGTTAAGGTTAGATTTTTAACAGTACCATTACTAATACGTCGGAAGAGCCCCATATCTACAGTTGTTAAATCGCCCTTTAAATTACTAATTTCAAATCCTGCACCATCCAAACTTCCTTTAAATCCATCACCTGTAGTTCCACCAATCGGTGTCCATGACACATTGCCTAAGTTAATATTGGAAGTTAATTTATAGTGAGCTGCAAGATCGTTATTGATTGCTTCAAGTTGAGTTCTTGTCGAAATTAAATATGGATCTTCTACTGTACCTTTACCTCCCTCAAACGCAAACGCTTTATTTTCAAACTGGTTGAATCCAACTTTTCCTTTTACATCTAGTCCTGATTGGTCCTCTAATACGTCAACCACTGTTGGCGTGACGATTACCGCCCCCACCATTGCCGTAGTAATTGCAATTTTGTTTTTTAAATTCTTTTTCATGTATACAACACACTCCTTATTAAATAATTTTCTTGTTGCTCATTTTTTTAAGCACTATGCAGGCTATGCAGATGCCTACATTTAAACAACTTTCGATGGTGGAATTGTTCTAAAAATGAGTGGAACCTCTTTCTAATAAACTAATTATTGGAAATAACCCCTATTTACGGGCGTAAATTAACCGATTTTAAATGTTTGCAAAGAAACAAATAAAAGAGGCTTCCTAAATAGGAAACCTCCACATAAATCATTATTCTATTTCGATTCGCTCAATTCGGATTATCAATTTTTCACTTGAACTTTATGACTACAGAGTCGTTTTAGGCTGTCGATTGCTGCCACAGCTGCCTTTTCTACGATCTTTCCCAAACTCTAAAATCACAACACTTTTAATCCTAAACATCCTAAATCTTCTTTCAACTTTTCAGCAATACCGCTATATCTCTGACTGCTCGTTTCTGTCTTAATCGCTATCTCGACTGCCTTCGGATCACCTATTAAACAACAAAACAATTGAGGTCTTGTGTATCCTGTATAAATTACGCTATTTTCAAGCATTCTACGATGATGCATGGAAATAAGAAGAAACACATATTGCCACTGGCTACCTTGTGACTTATGAATTGAAATTGCAAAAGCATGATCTAACTCGCCAAATTCTTTTACATATCTCACATAGATGTCACCATACTTCACCCACATGGCATCAACCATTTCTCCGCTCTCTAAACGAAGCCTTCCAATAGAAACAACCGCTCCTATTTCACCATTCATAACACCTAACTCTTGAAGCTCTAACATTTTGCCGTTTTCTTTCTTGTGATATGTTTTCAGATTATAGTTATTTTCTGTTTGAATTACCTTATCACCTAGATGAAAATTCAGCGTACATTCCCGATTGTTTACAAGAAACTTCTTATTTAATATAGCTCCCTCACGCTCAATTAAATGATTGCAATGTTGTTGAATAAGATAATTGATGTAATTTGTTCCCATAATCCCATTTTTCATCGGAACAAGTACCTGTATATCATACATTTTTACACCTTTTTTTATCAGCTTTCGAACACCTGCAATAAGAGTTGCATGAATTTCTTCAGGCTCATGCTTTCGAATAAAAAAGGCATCAGTTGAATTATTATCAATTTCTATCATTTGCCCTTCTGCAATTTTCATCGCATTTTTAACAATGGTACTACCCTCTCCCTGTCGCTTAACTACATTTAACTGAATACGAGGTATTTCAGGGACTTCTAATAAATCAGCTAAGACTTTACCTGGTCCTACGGAAGAAAGTTGACGCTGATCGCCAATAATCAACACTTTGCACTCTGCTGGTATAGCATTTAATAAATGAGCTGAAATTTCAACATCCATCATAGAAAATTCATCAATAACAACGACATCTGCCTCTAATGGATTTCGTTCATTATATAAAAAACCTTCCATTGGAATAAATTGCAATCCTCGATAAGTCGTACAAGCATCTCGCCCTGTAGAAATACTAGCCACTTTAGCCGCTCGTCCTGTCGGAGCAAAAATCTTAATTTCTTTTGGCACACCTTTGTCTTTAGCTAATAGCTCTATTACTTTTAAAATCTGATTAATTGTGAAAGTTTTCCCCATGCCTGGACCGCCACATAAAATTTGGACACCATATTTCGTAGAAGTAAATAATTCCAGTGCTTTAATCTGCATTTCTTCTAAATTAAAACCTGTTTCTTCCAAATGTTCATCAACATACATTTTACCTTTCGGCTCTACTTCATCCGTTTTTAACAAACGCAATATGTGGCGAACCACATCTAATTCTGAATAAAAAATAGATGTTTCATAGATATTTTCACCTTCCAGCTTTATTGCCAATTCATCCTCTAAATGCATAAGTGCTTCATCAAACCGCTCCTTAGAAATTAATCCTAATGAGAAATGTGGAATAATATTCATTTTAATATCATTGAAAGCACGCTCAAAAATTTCTTTTTCAATACTGAATCGAGCCCCTTCTTGCTCATAAATATAACCATCATCTGTTCGATTTCGATGAACTTCTTGCATTTCTTCTTGCTCTAACTTAATTTCAAGCAATTCTTGAATGCGAGTATGAAGTTCGTTGTATGGAAGATAACTATGACCATCGTAACGAGCTTGCTCTAGTAGATATAAGGAAGCAGCAGCTACACGCTCTTTCGCATCTAAAGGATTTCCCATTTGAGCAGCGATAGCATCACATTTTTTAAAGCCATAGCCTCTTAATTTTACCGATAGAATATATGGATTTTTCTTAATTTCATGTATGATCGATTCTCCATAAAGATTAAAAAGCTCTCGAATTTGCTTTTCTGTTAATCCATAGCCTAATAATGTAACGAGTACAATCTGTTCATCTTCCCTTTCCACGATTTCCTCTCGCCACTTCATCACACTTTTAATTCCAATACCTGATACTTCGTTTGCCACTCTCTCAGGGTCTTCTACAATAAGCTCCAGTATTTCATCACCGAAATGTTCGTAAAGCAGTTCAGCACGTTTTTTCAAACCATCAAGCGTAGCTAAATAGCTGATGATACCCTTTTCTGATTTAGGCTGCACTGGCAACGCTTGGAACCCCATAATATTGATTTGATCCTTGTACCGATTAATCTTTCCTTCAATTAAATAGGTTTGACCTTCTGTTAAAAAGTTTGCAAATGAACCACATAGCGTAAATTCTTCCCCGTTTTCTCGAACAGATGCATAAATGCCAAATCCATTATTTTGAAACGTTGCAATGACCTCAATAACCGTCACCGCTTCTTTCACTTTTTTACCAATGTTTTTTTCAATAACCAACAATTCCTGTTCTTCAGCCATTTAACATCGCCTCCTTTAATTTATAAAAATTTTCAATATTTCATTATACCGTTGACCATTAAGCGTTATTCTTCTTTAAATATAAAAAGGGTGAACACGTTATATGTGTTCACCCATACAATTTATTTAATTAAACAGCTACATGCATTGTTATTTTAGGATGATGCTGGTAATTTAATAATGCTGTATTTAAAATACCTCTTTTATAACAAAAATAAGTCACCTTTATTCTTTAATTGAGTTATTTTCTTTTAAGCAGAGCAATCGCCTTATCAATTTTCTTAATCGTTTTATCAAATCCATAATTAGTTACTTTGGTGTGAGGTTGTGTAGATTTTCTCTTTGTTGTACGTCTCAAGCCCATGTTTGTCCCTCCTGCATAGCATTTCGTTATTAACTATCCTGTACAGAGGCAAGGTCTTTTATACATCAAAAAAGCAGAGATCTTGTCGAATCCCTGCTTGTTGGAAAATATAATGTTTTTATCGTGTATATGTGAGTTGAACAGCTTTGTCATTGGCAGTCAATACTTCGTTAAATCCTTTTTCTACTGCGATGCGAGTTTTCGGTAATAAAGAGTTATCGGATGCTCTTTTTCTTTTAATTTGTACTCGTATTTTTCCTTTTCCTTTTTGTTCCCCTGTTGACTTATTAGCAACGACTGAAACCCTTACTCTTCTTAGCATAAGAATCATCCCCCTTTACAGTTAATGTATTACTTATACCTATTATAACATATAATAGCATTTAATAGCTTTAACTTGTTTCAGAATTTCCTCCAGTATTTGATGATAATGGTTCATCGGTAGGAATATGTGCAACCTCTTCTTCTTCCTCTACTTCAAGTGTTGCTATATCCGTCATATACCAATCAAAAATAACTAACATGCTCAGAATGTGAGAAGCATCAATACCATCGACTAATTCGGGTTTACTTTCTATGGTAACAATCATGCAGTAAAAATCTCCAAAGTATGGAATCGCAATCAACTTTCCTTCTCTTAGTATCAAGGTTTCACCTTCTGAAAAGGATTTCTGCATTGCAACTTTATCTTCAAACTCAATAGCATGTCTGATACTGATGTCACGAATTTGTTGTTTAATGCTTTGCTCTTTATCTTCTATCGTTACTGGAGATTCAAACATGAAGAAGGAAGTTGTAAAATCCATGACATTCGAATACAGCTCTAAATAACCTGTAGCCCCTTCTCGATATTCATTCATACTAGTTGGAACTGGTTTATTATCAAAGTAAACATCTGTCTGTTGAATTACTTGCGTAAACTTCTCTACTTTCTTTGCGTTTTTCAAAATAACATCTTTACTTTCATTAAGAGCTTCCCTAATTTCATCATCATGCTTTAGCTCCGTATTCCAAATCTTTAGTATATTCGGATTCTGAAAAACAGCTAAATCCACGAATACGACTAAGCCTGATAGTTGTAGAAGAATCTCCCATTTAGTAAAATCTATCTCTTCTGAAATAAAACCATATATCATGAAGAGAAAATACATAGTATAGAACGTTCTTCGGATACGACCTAAGTTATTGTAATATCCTTTACTATTCATCCAGTAGTATGCTAGTACCACAAGTAATAGTAATGCAAATCCTCCGAATAATATATTCATATAAGGAATGTTAAATTTGTACAGCAAAACTGATACAGCTATTGCAGAAATAATAACTACGCTTAAAAATACCCATTCAAAATTTATGTCCCAGCATAAAACTTTCACTTTCATTTTTCCTTTTTTCTTTTCTGCCATCTTTGCTCTCCTTACACTATTTGCGATAAAAGATTGTGTATTGACTCTTCTATTCTATCAAAAAAATTACCTTTTTTATAACTATTATTATAAAAATTGGTTTTCTTTACAGACGATTTGGAAAACTTAAAGCGGAAATCCAATAAATTTGCGAATAGGCATATACCCCAACTGCATAGAGTGTAAGAAAAAAATAGAAGGAGGTATGCTTAATGAAAAAAACTAGAAAAGCTACATTGCTAGGTGTGTTTGCAAGCTTAATGCTTTTAACTGCTGCTTGCTCCGCCCCTGCTGATGTTCTAAGTGAGAAAAAAACTGACCCATCAACTGAACAAGCCGATACAAATCTAAAAGATGGTGAGGAAGCGAAGGAGGAAAAATTAGTACAAGTAAAAGAATCTGATTTAAACAATATTAAAGCAGACATTGACACAAAAGCTGAATACATTACGATATTAGAAAAAGAACTAAAATATTATAAGGAATACACTATTAGTATGACGAATTTAATGTCTGAAGAAGAACGGCAAAAAATCATCGAAAAGGAATGGAACTATACCTTAACTGTAAACGGCATAAGTTTCCCAACGAACGGTATTTTACAAGTAAGTGCCTCAGATTTCGAAGTTGTACTATCTGAAGAAAAAGCTCCATATTCCGTTCTTTCGGAAGAAGATCAAACTGCTGGCAAATTGAAGGGTGATGTACAAAAAGCATTATCATCTAAAATGGGTGAAACGAAAATTGTAGAAGAAGAACACAAGCAACAAGTCGTGATCAACTTTACAGACGCACAACCTGGAGATGAAATTGCTCTAAAGATCAATCAGGCACTTCAGGAAAAATTAGGATTCGAAAGTACAGAGTTAATCATTCGTGTAAATTAAATCAAAAAAGGAATTGTACATTGTACAATTCCTTTTTTGTTTGATATAAATCATTTTAAAATAGCTACATATTCATTCGAGATTAGCCCATAAGCTTTCTTCATTTGACCATTAGGCTTCACATATGAGCAATCATATACCTCTAAAAGCGAATACCATTCACGTTTAATTTCACTCTTAGTTAATAATCCCTCAAAATTCATAACCATTTCTTGCATCTGAACATATCCTTTCTCTATCAAGGAATCCTCAAACTTTAGTTGTAACGCCCTAAGTCTAGTATTTTCATTAAGTTTAATCACTTTAGATTCCTCAATTATACGTCCCTTAGCATTAGCAGTAGCATTTCGATATGTCACATTCATCTTTTTGGCAATATCTATTCGCTCTAAAACTGTAGACATATTTTGTTTTAAAGAAGGAATCTTTAAAAATGTCACTGGATTTGTATAACCCATCTGTTTTGTCCATTTTTTCATAGCAACCTGCATTGACATGCTTAAATCATCAATACCGACTTTTTCGATTAATCCAATTGCATTCAGATAATTAATACTTCTTGAAATAACCGTATGGTCTGATTTATTTAAACGTGCAGCCAAATAACGGCTGGATGCAAAGAAAATTTCACTTTCATAAGCAGTGATTGTTAAATAACTAGGTGATGCACCAATAGTCAATAACTCTCGATACACTTCGTATACTGGAGATAAAGACTTACTCACAGTAGATTTTTCTAATAGCCCTTCAAAATCAGCCAAATTGTCCTCATATCTCAATCGCAATGTTTGCTCATATAATGAATCCTGAATCATCGCATTAGACCATTGTAAAAATAAACTTTTGGCTTCAAAGTGGTTTACACTGAAGCAAATTTCAATAAAATCTAGTAAATCTAATGAAATTGGTAGACCATATCCTTTACGTGTGTAATAGCGAACATGTCCATCTTGATCCATATAAAACCATGCTGTATACCCTTCAAATAACATACAATCGAAGTATACTTGTAATTGATTGTTTTCTAGGAAACAATTATGAAGTGGAAACTTTCGTAAATAGCTATGAAATTCTTCATCAGAAGAAAAATGCATCTGATGATTATATGATTGAATATAGGAAAGATTAAAGAGTGCAGCCACTCGTTCCCGATCCTTTTTTAACATTGCCTTTTTAAATTTATATGATATTGGAGCATATTGTTTGATCTGCATTTCACGCCAGGATAATCGATGTTCAATATCTTTCATTTTTGCGTGATAATATGCTGCTATGCCACTAGATGTTTCGTTCAATCTCACGCTCCTCCTTTCTAGTAGTCCTCGTACCATAACATTAACTATATGTAACTATATCATCAAGACTACATATATTCAAACGCTATTCCAAAATAAAATCGCCCACTCAACCAAGAATGGGCGAATAAAAGCGTTATTAGGTGTTCCGATAAGTAATAGTAATATCGTAACGCCATTACACGTTTGCGATATTCAAACAGAAAGTTATACACCTGAAACCTTTTTCTTAACACATCATATACAGGTTCTTTTTAACTTATTCATACTATTGATAAAAAATAATATTTTTTTAAAATAAATATTGTCCATTTTCATCATAAACACCAATTGGCACTTCTTTACTTATCGACATTTCCCCAACGACTAATTCCCCATTTTTTTCTCCATTCACTTCACGCATAATCAAACGAACTTCATATAGATCCACCTCTCTTCGAATCATTTCATATGCCTTATCCTTTTCGGGTTTAATAACAATTAAGTTGTTATCAAACTGAAAAACACCTGGCTCAAGATCATCTACTAATTTCTTAATTGAACTATCAAGACCACTCACCTCTTTTTTCACCCAATTACTTACAACTGGAGGACTTTCATCTGCTTTAGTAGATTCTTTTAGAATAACCATCGAGGTTTCTCTATTTTGCCGCTCGTTCTGAGCATCTTCTTCAATCCCTTTTAAAACTAGAACGAATACGATTATGCCTATTAATACTAGAAAAGGCATAATTCTCATAATTGTTTTCAAACTAGCATCTACTCCTTTTTCTACTAAATTCTTATATCTTATCCACTTCAAACCTCTACTATGCCACCATCGAACACAAAAAAGGTACTGCCGAAGCAATACCTTAAAAAAATTTATTCAATTTCTAAGCGTAGAGTACGTTTTTCTAACAGATCAAACATTTTTGTTTTATATTCATCTCGCCCTGAAACAGTTTTTGTTTCAGCTATTGCAATTTTTTGAATAGCTAATTGACGATTTGCTTCAGTACGATCAGATTCAAACTTCGCTAACGCATTTAATGCTGCCTTAATATGAGAGAAATTAACGAAGCTATATAAAACAGTACCTGCTGATAATACATATTGACGATCTTTTAATTCTTGAATCAAGTCAGCATATAACGGATTTGATAAAACATCTGCTGGAATTGCATCTTGCATTGAACGAGCACGTGTCACGTTCGTAGATGAATAGCTTGCCTCAGCTACCACAATCGCTTCTGCCCATGCTACTAAATAGTTACGAACTGTTGCATCCTTAACTGATTCAGCGACCATCACAATGTCATCTCCTGGTTGATACTTACCATTACGATTAACTAAGAAGTCTAATTCTGCTTCAAGCACAGCTAATCGATCTAATAAAGCCGTTTTACGAGGACTATCTTTCACTAAATCAATATTCTGTTTAGCAATATTGATCAGTGGTTGCAACGTATTCTTAGATTTACGGTTTTCAGGTAGCTCCGCTTTCTCTACTGCCGCTAACGCCTTGCTGTAGTAATAATCATCTAACTTCTCATATACTGCATCTAAACGGTCTTGCAGTGCTGTCTTTTCAGGAGAATTTTTTAACGCTGTAACCTTATTTTGAGCCGCTGTTACATAGCTAACATTTGTAAGGTATGATTTTTCAGCTAACTGCACAGCCGTTTCTGCATCCTTCACTAATAACAAGAATTTAATATGATCAATACGGTCTAATAGGTCCTGCTTACGTGGATCATCATTTGCAACAACAGCTGTTTTATTCTCAGCGTTTTTAATTGATACGTTCGAAGGATTATTCTCAGCCGCCACAACCGCCTTCAAAGCTTCTTCATACACCTTATCATTTGTAGCTTTATCAATAACAGCTTGCTTAATAGCCTCTAGGCGTTCTAATAGCTTCGTTTTCAAGGCTCCAGTCGGCAACAGATTTACTACAGCATAAGCATTTGTTAAGTCCGTTTCTGCTAAACTAGCTTCCACTTTTTCAACTGCCGAAATTGCACGTTTCTCAAGAGCTGCTAATGCCGCATCTAGGCGTGCCTGTAATTCTGCTTTACGAGGATCTGTATCTCGTAAAACATTAATTTTATCTTGTGCAGTACCAATCGTTGTTGCATTTGTATTTGCCTCAGCCGCCTTTACCGCTTTTAATGCTGCATCATAAGCACTGTCGTCAGCAATTTGTTGCTTCAATGCATCTAAGCGATTCTGCAACGCCTGTTTACGCTCACCATCAGGTAATTTATTGACTGCTGTTTGAGCTGTATTAATATCCACCGTTGACTTTGTACCTTCTGCTTTTACAACTTTTGCTTCTGCATCTGTATAAAGAGCTTCTAAGACTGCATCTAAACGCTCCTGTAATGCTGGCTTGCGAGAATCGGATTCACTCACTAAATCCACTTTAGCTTGTGCAGCATCAATATAATAAAGCGTTTTTTCTTTCTCCGCCTTTTCTACTGCTTTAAGAGCTTCATCATATGATTTATCAAGCTCAATTTGCTGTTTTAATGCATCTAAGCGATTTTGCAATGCTTGTTTACGCTCACCATTAGGCAATTTGTTAATTGCTGTTTGAGCAGTATTAATATCAAAAGTAGTTTTAGAACCTTCTGCCTTTACAACCTTCGCCTCTGCATCAGCAAACATTGATTCTAAAACTGCATCTAAACGTTCCTGCAATACTGGTTTACGATTATCTGCATTACTTACTAAATCTACCTTGCCTTGTGCAGTAGCAATAGCATCTAGTGTTTTCTTGTTTTCAGCATCAATAACCGCTTTTAAAGCTTCATCATATGCCTTGTCTGCTTCAACGCTGTCCTCAATTGCGGCTAAACGATCTAATAAAGCTTGCTTACGCTCACCATTAGGCAATTTGTTTACTGCCGTATAAGCTGTTCCGATGTCTACAAGTAACTTTGTACCTTCTGCTTTAGTCACCTTTGCTTCAGCATCTTTAAACATGTTTTCCAAAACTGCATCTAAACGTGTTTGCAAGGCATCTTTTCGATCCCCAATTGGCAATACATCAATTTTTGGTTGAGCCGCATCAATATTAGTGATTGAAGGATTTTGCTCTGCATACTTAACAGCTTTTTCTGCTTCAGCATATAATGCTGCTAATACTTTAACCTTATCTAAGCGATCCTGTAAATCTGTTCGAATATCACTTTCAGGCAATTGATTAATTGCATTTTGTGCATTTGTAACATCCGATTCAGCGATTGTTTCTTCTGCAATTTTTACTAAACGCTCAGCTTCCTCGATTAAACTCACTAATTCACCTTCTGAATCTTCTTTTTCCTTCATTAAAGCTAACGTAGAGTTGATTAATGAGATTAATTCATTTTTTAAATTCGTTGCTGTAAATGCATTAGCTTCTGTTCTATAACCTTCTAAAATTGTTCGATTTTCAGGATATTGTTCAACTGTAATTGTTCCATCAATCACTTTATTACGAACATCCATGATTTTCTCACGAAGCACAGTATAAGCATCAAGAATAGACTGCACTTTATCTAAGCGATTATTTAGAGCTAGTTTTGCATCAGCTTTTTTATCCGTCACTTCTCCAACTAATAAACGAGCGTTATCAACATCAACTTGTGTCACATCTTTTTCCGCCTTTGCAACTGCTACCATTGCCGCTTTTAATGCATCAATTAATTTTTGTACTTCATCTAAGCGATTAACTAAATCCGTTTTTTCTGCACCTGCTGGAAGTTCATTAACTAACAAACGAGCTGCATCTACGTCCACCTGCTCAATTGAAGCTTCTGCTTTTTCTACTGCCGCTAATGCGTCAGTATATCTTTCAGCTGCTAACTCCTTCGCCTTTTCTTCATCAATCTTCTTTTGTAAGGCATTTAAGCGATCTTGTAGGGCTGTTTTGCGATCAGAATCTACTAAATTAGACACCAACACTTGTGCAGCATCTTTATCAACTTGAGTTTTATCCCAATCCCCTGTTGTAAAAGTCGCCTCTGCTTTTTCTACTGCCGCCAATGCTTCTGCATACAGATTATCTTGTTCTGCTAATAAAGCCTTAATCGCATCTAATCGAGCTTGTAGAGCCGCCTTATCAGCTGCATTCGTTACTTTATCTACAAGTATTTGAGCCGCATCAATAGAAACTTGCGTTTTCACCTTTTCAGCATACGTAACTGCTTTTTCCGCCTCAATATATGCACGTACTACATTCAATCGTTCATTTAATTCATTTTGCAATGCTGAACCAGCATCTAATTTATCCACAAGCCTTTGAGCCGCATCGACATTTCCTTGAAGCTTAGTAGCCTCCGCTAATTCAACTGCTGCAATTGCTGCTTCACCATAAATTTCGTTCTTCTCAATGTCTGTGAATACCCACTCTCCATCGACATATTCGCCAGTTTTTCCATAGAATTCTAAAAATGGTGGTGTTTCATCTTGAACTATTGACCAAACTTTCTTTGAAAAGTCGATACCAAAACGTTTGAAGGTCAATTCATCTTTTAAATTAGCCATGTTCATTACATTTGTAATACCTGTTGAATGGGATGAACCAACAATCTCTTCAATTGCAACAACTGCCATACTCGTAACAGTAGAGTCAATTGTACCGAAAGCTTTACCTGTTGTAGCAGCATTAAGTCCAGTAACTGCATCATTAAAGGCGAAAATTTGAGTAGCTGTTCCATCGAAGTCTCCCATTGCACCACCGACATTGCCTTTAGCAGCTAAACCATTTACTTTACCGTAAGTAAATGCATATTTCATAACACCTGTTGAAATTTGTTGTCCAGCAAGACCACCTACATAGTTACTACCTTCAACTTTTCCGACTTGCTGAACATTTGTAATTTCAGTTGCATTATTACCCACAATACCGCCAACATTATTTGATGCAGATGCGTTTACATTAACCATAGAAAATACTTGGTCGGCATTAGCTTTGGAAGCTGTTCGCCCAAAAACACCACCAATGTAGCTCTTTGAACCTGATGCATCAATTGTACCTATAGCAGCTACTTTCGAAGCAGCAAATGAGCCTGATGTTGGAGCACCTGTTAGATAACCCGCAATCATCCCTACATAACTTCCTGCTGTTGTTTTAATTTGGTTATTACCCTCAACCATAACATTTTCGATTTTCGCATTTTTCCCATAACCTACTACTCCACCAATATAATCACCTGCCGTAGAGACTACAGAAATATTTTCAATTGTTAAATTCTTAACAGATCCACCTGAAATATAACCAAACAAACCGCCGTAACCATTGCCAGTTGTGACGTTCACGTTTTTAATTTTAAATCCATTACCATCCACATGACCATTAAATGGCACTGCTGCATTCCCGATTGGCGACCAAGCTACATGATTCATATCAATATCAGCTGTCAAAACGAAGTAACTTGTATAGTTTTGAGCAACTAATTTTAATTGATCAAACGTAGCAATTTGATATGGATCGGCTATTGTACCCGAACCGCCAGCAAATGCCCATGTTTCTGCTTCTGCTTTATTAAATCCTGCTCCTTCAATTACCGAAGGAATTCCAACCACAGCAGCTCCCGTAGCTGCAACTGCTAATGTAGCAATCACCTTTTTGTTAGTATTCTTATTTTTCTTTTGTTTTGTCATTTTTTGCATTACCTCCTTGATATTTAATTTTTCCTTATTACATTACTTAGTTGAAACTTCAATTATTCTATTTTTTATGTCGAACCATCCGAAATGTCTCAAATAAAAATAAAAAGGCGTATGAAAATGTTCCCAACATCTCCCTACGCCTGCAAAAAAAGCAGCTATCGTCACCTTACAACGATTCCATATTTAGCTGTTTTGGGGAAACAACAAATAATAGTTTCACAATAAGTTTCGTATAGCCGCTCCTTTTCGATAGACCTTCTTATCTACAGACAACACTATAATTTTGGGGAAATCACATATTATCTTCTCAAAGCTTGTCTATCATCTGTCATGACTTTATTAATATACACATTAACGATAAAAGTTATAACGTTTTTAGCTTGTTTATTAGAACAAATCTACAAAAATATGAATGATTCTATGTCACATTGAGTAAAGTAATAAAAAAATAATTAAAGGAGTGAGCAAATGAAGCGTACTATAAAAAAAACTAACCTATTCATGTCAACATTATTAGCATCCTTCTTGCTTTTTGGTTGTACAGAAGAAAACAATGGAAAATATGTAGAGTACGATACGAAAAATTCAATTGAATTGATTGAGGGAGGAAGCATAGACGACATTAAATTCAACATCCATTCAATTAGCGGTGATTCGGAATCTAACCAACAAATTAACTTAATGATTTATCAAAACTACACCAATGAGGAAATTGCAAAATTTGTTCAAGCATATGCCGATTCAGTTAAGCACCTTAATGATCGTGATGTACGTGTAGACATTTATGATGGAAGCACAGTTGTTATCACAGAAGATGTAAATAGCTCTGAATTAAAAGGTATGCCACTTCTATATGTCTATGAAGATGGAAAACTCTATAAACAAGGCGATATAATTCAGCAAGCTCAAAAAGGTGAAAACAATGCGTCTAGCAACGAGCCATCGAATATGGAAGAAAACAATCCGACTGAACAAAAAGTAAAATAACTCATTAAAAAAAGAGCTCTCGACAAAATATCATCGAGAACTCTTTTTTTAATGTGCAGACATAATCCTGAAATATAAAGTTCTTACGTTTTCACTCATAAAAGAATAAGTCCTATCCTCTTTTTTTATCACCACGCAATATTCGATTCCTTCCTCATTAAAACGTTGATGAATTTCAAATGTAGAGCAAATATTTTTACACAATAAAGCAACATCCTCCAATGTTGTAGGCAAAGACATCATCTTTTCAGCAATTTTAATTTCACAAATCAATGTTTTCTTGCTAACAATTAGGTGATGTATAATAGAACTAATTACTGTAATCCATTTCGAACCTATTAAACTAGATTCATTTTCACCGTACTCACATTCGAAATATGCAGATGGAATATCTTGTATCAAATTGATATATCTCGAACGCAATGTGAGTAAATAGTTTTTATTTGAACGTCTACCTATTGCTTCTAACCTACTGACAAAAGCCTTATACTCAGACAAGCTTTTAGCAATACAGCTCACTTTAGAAACATCGGGAATCCAATACATGAGCTTCCATAACATATCTTCTTCAATCAATTGATCTACCATATCTGTAATAATGACACCTTCACTATTTAAAATAGCCAATGTAACATAATTAGGATTTTGCTCCGTATCACATTTGATCAATAAATAGAATTGGGATCTTAATTTATAATGTTCAATACCTATTATTCATCATCCCCTTCCCAAATTTGAATCATTCGAACACCCAATACATCCGTTTCATCTACTAACCCTACATCTGCTCGACTATCTAAGCTATGCATACGATTATCGCCCATAGCGAAAATTTTTCCTTCAGGCACAACAATATCAATTGGTTCTGAAGCAATTGTTGGCTCACTATTCGTATAATTTTCTTCTAGCAGCTTACCGTTTAAAAACACGCCATCTTCATTAATTTGAATATGATCTCCTGCCACAGCTACAGCACGTTTAATCAATACTGAATTACGCTCAGTCCAATTAAAAACAATAATGTCGCCATTTTCAACTTCCTTAAATGTGTTCAATAACATTCTGTCACCATTTTGTAGCGTTGGCTCCATTGATATTCCCGATACAACAGTAGGCTCAAATGCCAATTTAAGCCCGAATGCTATACATAATGCAATAGCAAACATCATTAGATATTCACCAATCACCTTTGCAAATTTTAATACTTTATTTTCCTCTTTTTCTTTTACATCATTACTCATTTAAAACATCTCTCCTTTTATTCATTTATTTTTTCAATTGTTCCAATGCATCAATGAAACGCATTCTGAAATCGATAAAGTTTTCCGCAGTAATGTCGAATTGTAGCCGATAAAGCGTTTTGGCAGCATAAAATGTTTCAGATACATGAAATACCATCCGCTCTTTCTCTTCAATTTTTCGTGCCTTAAAGCAACGTTCTAACCACTCTAGTACGTCAGGTGATTGATAACGTTTAAATTTTTCCATATCTCGCTCTATGTCGAATTGTGGATAATCTACAATTCGTTTAACAGCAATATACGCTTCAAACTGTCCACCCTCTACTGTTTGGAAGTAAACATTGAACTCCAAATCTTTTGCTTTAAAATTAAGTAGTTCAGGTGAAATCGAATGCTCCAATCGAGCTTTAACTCCTGGCAAATTAAACTTTGATAAAAATTGTGCATCATGTAAATCATCTTGCAATTCAGGCAACGCTTTTTCATACTCTTCATATTCCTTTTGCAATTGGAACATAGTTTCATAATGATTCCTCATACGTTGCAGCACTTCAGATACTACTTTTGAAAAACTTGTTGATGAATGTGCTAAAATGGCATCCTTTGAGATCTGCACTTGCTCTCCAAAATCAGTAAGTACAAATACTTCATTCTCCGTCACGCTGATAACGATTCCTCTAATTGTTCGATAAATTGGTATTTCATGTTCTAACTCAATTTGTATTCGACTATTCTCTTTAATGTCGTTTCTAATAATATCCTCTCCCTTCTTTAGTAAATGTTTCATTCTATGCAATCGATAAAACAGCTATTCGACTTTTCTTGTTCTATCAACATTCTTGCAAATTAACTTTCAAAAAAAACATAAAAAAACGTGAGGACTTTAGCCCCCACGCTTCAAATTTATTGTTTTATTGGAATAGTTTTGTGAATGGATTGTGACCATCTTTATAAACGCCTTTACCTACAACGTCAGGATGGTTCAACTCACTGTCAAAGTATTCATTTTCGATTTCAGGAACATTAAATTCCTTTGCCGATGTTGGATCGCCATTTAAACCGATAACGTATACCGAAGGACCTGGAGCAGCTTTATAACTTTCAGCAACTTCCAGCAAGCTTTTCTTCTTTTCTACTTGAAGTTCTTTTACTTTATCGTGCTGTTGCATAGTATATGCTTCCGCAATGCGGGATGCATAATCAGAATTCGTTACTTCGAATTGTTTAGCGTAGTAAATTTTGCTGTACTCTAATTTGCCATCAACTAATTCGAAATAAGCTGGCTCGCTTAATGCTGTAAACGCTCGACCTTTTTTATTTTCCCATTTATCAGCAGCATCTAAAGTAATGCCAAACTTATCTTCTAATGCCGCTCTACGCTCATGATCATCATTTGAATCTAAGCCCACCAACCCTTTATCTACAGTAGAAGCTATCGTATCAGGCACTAATTCGCTAGGAATGATTTCTTCAGCAGGTACAATTTCTTCTTTATCTACCTTATCGATAGGAGAAGATGTTGTATCTTTAGGCGTTGCAGCCTCACCTGAAGTTTTCACTTTTACTAATTCAGTGTCATTAGATTCAACCTTTGTTGAAGTAGAATCAACCACTGGCTTTGTAGGTGCAGCAATCGGAGTTAAAGAAGCTACCTTCATTGTTTGTTTAGCAACATTGGTTACTTTATCAGTTTTAGCAGTTTTTTCAGTATTAGCAGCTTTTTCAGCTTCCTGCTTTGCTAATAAATCACGTTCATATTGATTATACGGCTCCCAATCACCTGTACGAACAGCGTACTTAATTAGTTCTTGTCGATTTGCATTTACACCATAAAAGCCCATTGCTTTCATTTCATCATGAGAAGTATATTTACTTACTGTTCTTTTATTTTCCCAAACATCTGAAAAATCTAATTGAATCTTATATTGCCTTTCTAATGCCGCTCTACGATCTGCATCCGTATTAGAAAACATATTTTCAGTAAAGTCCATAGCAACTTCTTTAGTTACTTGCTCTTTACCTGTTGGCTCTACACCCGATTTTACCTGCTCCGCCTCTTGCACCATTTCTTGTGCTGGATCATTAGGCTCATTAACATCCTTCTCAATTGCATATGCAGGTACAACACTAGAAGCTAAAATAGCCACTGCTGCCCCACTTGCAATCATTGTTCGTTTAAATTTCGAAAATACAGCATTTTTTTCACGTTTTTTCATTTTAAAAACGCCCCCTTTTAATTTTTTTTGCTTTGAACAATCTTGCCTTTGAACAACCTTGCTCAAAAATTGCATAATGCATTCTACACTGCACAACTTTCTAACATTCCTAATCCTTGATAATACTTTTCAACATTTCTAGTAATTTGTAGAATATGAACAAAAATAAAATAGAGAACTCCCTCGTCAAGAAGATGTTCTCTATTTTAATTAAATTTTATTTAGTTGCTGTCAATAAAGAAGCCAGCTCATGTGTTTTGTACAGTTTTAATGATTTTTGAGTTTCCGGATGGTGAGTAATACCAGCCTCTTTAAGTTTTTTTATATAGAAGCCCTTAGTACCAACATGTGCCATTTGTCATTCCCCTTTAAATTTAATTTATACGACACTATATGCCACTCGACCTATCAATATTCTTGAAACCAATAAAAAAAAGCGTAATAATCGCAACTATTACACTTTCATTTATTATTTTCTATACATGTAGATCTTGAGGCGTATAAAGCATCGCTTTACCTTCCTCAGCTACCCTAACTAGCTCTTTTCTCTTCTCAATAGAAATTTTCCATTGCTCTTCTTGTGGGAGCGATTCGAAATTTGGATAACTCATTATATATCGAATCAAAGCCATTTCCACCTGGTAATTTTCCATAATCAACCACCCTTAAATCCAATTTATTATAATTACAAACTATACTTGAGCTATTAGCTCGCTTTCATCTAGCATTAAGGTACTATATCGCTTAAAACGAATTTCGTCATTCACTATTTCTCTAGTAAAATTTTGAATTTCCCTATACTTTTCAACATTTTGCATCACTAATTCCAAATCAGGATTTCCGCCCGATTGTTTTGTGCCAATCCAATCACCTGCACCTCGTATTTCAACATCTTTTTTAGCGATCTCGCCTCCATCGCTATACAACACCATTGATTGCAACTTTTCACCTTGCCACTTCTCACTCAATAGTACACAATATGATTGTAATGCACTTCGCCCAACACGTCCACGTAATTGATGCAGTTGAGCTAAACCAAATCGTTCTGCATTTTTTATAACGATAATTGTTGAATTCGGAACGTTTACACCCACTTCTACAATTGTAGTTGAAACCAAAATTTGAATTTCATTTCGGCTAAATGCTCCTAAGATTTCAGCAATTTCATTCGCCTTCATTTTCCCTGTAATCTTTCCTACTTTACAGAAACCAGCCATTTCTTCGACTAACTTATCGTATACTTGATCAACCGATTCCACATTTTCCATTGATTCATCATCCGATTCTTCAATTAAAGGACAAATCACATATGCTTGATGCCCTTTAGATACTTCTGTGCGAATACCATTCCATGCACGCATTTCGTCATTAATTGCTCCTGTAATGATCTTTTTTCGACCATTCGGCATGGATGTTATCGTGTAAACATCCATAGAATCACCATACAGTGCCATAGTTAATGAACGTGGGATTGGCGTAGCACTCATATCTATTTGATGAATAAAGCTACTTTTCTCTTGTATCATCTGTCTTTGTTTAACACCAAAACGATGCTGTTCGTCTACAACCATCAATCCTAGTGATTGATATTCAACATCTTTCGATAATACAGAATGCGTACCCACAACAATTTGAATTTCGCCATCAGCAAGACCTTTTAGTATCTTTTTACGCTCTCTCGTTTTTGTTTCACCTGAAAGATACGCTATATTAACCCCCAAATCTGCCACTCTCTCTTCTAATTCATTAAAATGCTGTTTTGCTAAAACATTTGTTGGAGCCATTAGAACACTTTGATAACCAGCTTCCACCATTGTTACTAACATCAAAATAGCTATAAGTGTTTTACCACAGCCAACATCACCCTGCACCAATGCGTTCACTTTTTGATTTCCATTTGCCATTTTCAAAGACAAATCTCGCAATGTTTCCAACTGACCTTGAGTTAAAGTAAAGGGTAAATTATTCATGATATGAGCCGCATATTCAAATGTTTTTAAATGAACATTTGTTTGATTCATCCGCTCCTTACTTTGCTGCTGTACCTTTAAGCCATATTCAAACATTCGATTAAATTCAATACGCTTTTTCGCATTTTCAATATCCATCAATGTCATGGGATTGTGTAGCAATTGGTATGCCTGATGATTTGGAATTAGATTAAAATGCTGAACGATTTTTGGCTCTAGTAGCTCCTTTTCAGGAATGATGCGTAATGCCTCAACCATACATTTTTCTAAGTAATCATTACTCATACCAGGTACTTTTGTATAAATCGGTAAAATTCGACAGTTCTCTTGAATGTCGTGTGTAAAAATCAATGGACTAACCATTTTTAATCCATACTCATCTGCTTCAACTTTTCCTGCCACTAATATTTCCTTCCCAACATCGAAACGATCTGCCATATGACCTGCCCTAAAGAAAGATACATTCAACCACTGATTAAATTCGTTTTTCAAAGAAAACCTGACCACTTTTTCACCTACTTTAACTTTCATTAGGCGACCTACTGTAGCTTGAGTTTCCCCTGCAATCAGACCGTTGAACGGTACTGGATAACGAAAATCATAGTATTTTTTAGGAAAGTAGCCAGCTAGATCTTCAATCGTTTCAAAACCCTTGTTTTGAAGCTGCTTTAACTTCGCTTTTGGAATATCCAATGCTTCGATAAACATAAAATCCTCTCCTTTATAAATTGTATACAACGATACATCTGCTTTTTTTTTATCTCTTTCTAACCTATTCAGTAATTGCCAAATTCATGCATAAATTCTCGTTGGATAATTTTTAAAACGAAGATTGATTGCATATAGTAAACAGAACCAAATATAAATGAAGGAGGGGATTAGCCTTGAAATGGATAAAAGGACTATCGAAAAGTGACAGTAAAAGAGAAAATGCAGAAGATGAAGTGCTGGTTTTTACGGAAGGTAAAGTGAAAACTATCATGAAAGAAGATGTGAATCCTCATGGAAAACCGTATATTGCACAATCTTTAGATCAAGAAAAAAACAAGGAAAAAATCATGGATATTAAAAATAATAATAATAAACAATTTATCAAGGTTGTATTTTCAATATTATTTTTTCTTATTCTATTTTGGACTATTATGGAAGTTAAGCACCTGGTAAATGAAGCTCCTACGAATGATCAAACAATTGATCACCCATCCGATGTTAAAGTGGAATCAAATAATGAAATCACTCCTACTGAAAATGGGGCTCTACCCGACACGCCAAATGTAAGCTCATTTGCCCCTAAAGCGGATAAAGTAATGAGTGTCATTGAATTTGTCAATCAGTCAAATGTAAATTTACTATCATTAGTGCAGCAAAACGAGAAATTGATTTTAAGCTATGAAAGTCGAGATATTAATCGAATGAATTTAGAAAGCAAATTGAAATCTAACTTCACTTCAATCGAACAATTCCAATATGCATTTAAAGCATCTAAGTCAACATTCACAAATGAAACAGATGAATTATATGAAGCGAGCGTTACACGTTACGAAAATCTCGTAACTTATGCAAACAATCAATCCGCCCTTTCACGTTCATTCTCTACAACATTCAATGAACTACGAGCACATCACACAGAAATTGATCAACAATTAGCACAAGCTCAGATTGATGAAATCGTTGCATTATTAAACAAGCATAATATTGACCACCATTTTGATAAAAAAACACAAGAACTATTTATCGACTAAATAAAAAAAGAGTTATCTAAGGTATATTCCCCTAGATAACCCTTTTTTTATTTGTAATAGAATAAAGCCATTTCTTCCAATACTATATCCGTATATGGCGATTCACTTAGATCCAAATTTTTGTGAATACCCTTTTCTTTAGCTACATAGTATACGTAGCTCAAAAGCATTTCTGCCCTTTCCGCCATTTCCCCGACTTTTTTTGAATCCAATTTTATTATATCTCTCGCTAATACAATGACTTTTTCAATAAACGGATCATTAATTACATTCTTTGCTAAAAGCCCATTAGATATATCTGAAATAATCTGAATGTAATTTTCGTCTATATAAACTTCTTTATTTATATCGGCATAAATAATTTTATTTGCTACATCAAATAAATTTTTAATCGCTAACGACATATCTTCATACGCTAATGTAATGACCGTTTCTACCTCTTCTTGCAGCTCCGCTTTTTTTCTGTACTCTGCTTTCATTCCAGCTTCTTTGACATTAACTTCTTTTGTTCTTGCTGAAGCTTTAAATTTTGCAAAATCTACTTTTAATACTTCTATTTTTTCCAGTGCTTCTTTCAGCGTATAAGGTGATTCAATCCACGTTAATTCATTCACCAAACCTAATTCTTCTGCATACAAAATGCAATAAAAATGCAATTCTTTAATAGCGTAACGATCAATTCCTCTTTTTCCTATTTGATCGCACATTTCAGCTAACGCAAAGATAACATCATTACCTATAATATTATTTTTGCGTACCTGATTAGCAACTATTGACATCTGATTAATTGTACGATAATGAACATCCTGCCCACTATCTAACGTGTTAATAATTCTAGCAGTTTGAACAAAAATGACATCTATATTTGATTGCAACATTTCATACATTGCACGAATCGATTCCTTCTCCACATTCTTACGCATTTGATTCTGAATTTCAGGTGTAAACATCGCTAAGTTTTCAGCTATTGGAAAGGCTTCTAAAATTAAATTCATATAAAATGAGTTGCGATAATTCTCTCTATCAACTATCTTATTCATAATTTTATCAATCATCACATCATGATTGATTGAATTCAAATCGCTTAACGAACTTTCCAATGACGCTCTGAAATCCAATATTATTTGATCCCAATTGTTTATAATTTCGTCACGAATCTTATAATACTCTTGCTTCCAATCTTCGAATTTTTTCTGAAACTCATTGTAGCTCTCCATTGTCATGAATTTTTCATCATATCCAATTGTGGCACGTCTACGTGCAATGCGAACTTTTCCTTCGAGATTTGTTAATTTTCTATCAAAGTAACTAGGAATAAATGATAATCTGCCCTTACGAACATGATCTTCAAAAAATTTCCTTGTCCCTTCTTGTTTCTTCTTAATATCAACACCATACATTTCAGGTGACACTTCGATATACGAACGTTTTCGTCCAATTGTTTCTCGGACAAGTATGCCTGAATTTCGTATCATTACCGAAAGATCTTGTGCAGAAGCTATATATCCCTTTTTACACATTTCCTCTACTAACTCATTCGTCTTATCTTCATTATAAATCAATTTAGAACACATAATAGCCGCCCCCCCTACTCCATATATATGCTACAAGCTTCGCTTTTATTTGTCTGTTTGTAAACTTTTTTGTTTGTAAACTTTATTGTAACGCATTTCCATAAAAAAACCATCTTCAGAACATTTACGTTCTAAAGATGGTTATATTGACTACTCGTATAAGAAAGCAATCATTTCTTCTAATGACGCTTGATCATACGGTAATCCTTCTAAGTCAATTTCATTATGAATATTGTTTAATTTTGAAATGTAGTAAACAAATCCAACAAGCTCTTCTGCTTTTTCAGTTAATAACTCAACATTTTTTGCATCGATTGCACATAAATCTTTCGCAATATCAATCATCTTATTAATGTTTGTGTCATTAATGATATTTTTACGCTTCATTTCAGTAATCGTTGTAAGCATTGTTTCAAGATATGAGCCGCTAATTGCTACAACTTCATCCATACCTTCTTGAACCATTTTATTAGCCACATAGAATACTTTATGAATTGAGAGCGATAGCTCTTCGTAGATTTTACCTACAGCTGAAGCCATATCCTCTTTTGTTACTTCTGCAACTTTTTCTACTTCACGTTCTGCTTTTGCCTGAATGACCTGAACATTTTTAGAGTTGCCTTTCGCCTGTTGTTTAAATTGATCAATATCAATTTCTAGGACATTAATTTTTTCCATCGCTTCTTTTGAAGTCAACGGGCATTCAATCCATGTTAAATCATCAATTACTGATAATTCATCAGCATAAGCTACGCAATATAATAACAGATCTTTTAGTAACCCTTCATCTGCCCCACGTTTACCGATTTGATCACTTAATTCAGCTAATGCATATACAACGTCATTATCAATGATATTGTTTTTACGCACTTGATTAGCAATTACCGACATTTGATTAATTGTACGGCTATGAATTGTACCTTGATCTTCTAGCGATTTAATAATTTTTGAAGTTTGAATAAAAATAGAATCAATACTTGCTGTAATCATTTGGTACATTGCACGAATCGCTTCATCATTTACGTTTTCACGCATAGAATCCTGCACTTCAGGAGTAAACATACTTAAATTATCTGCCACAGGGAATGCTTCTAAAATTAAATTCATATAAAACGACTTTTCGTAATCCTCTTTTGAAGGAATACGCTGCATAATTTCAGCAGTTAGAGTAGCCTTATCTAATGAGTTTAAGTCGTTTAATGATGCTTCTAACGAACGTTTAAATTCACGAATTAAGCTATCCCAATTTAACACAATTTCGTCACGAATTTGGAAATACTCTTCTTTCCATTTATCAAATTTCTTTTGGAATTCATTATATTCTTCCATTGTCATAAACTTTTCATCATACCCAATTGATGAACGTCTACGAGCAATACGAACCTTACTTTCTGAATTCGTTAGCTTTTTATCGTATGAATCAGGAATGAATGACAACTTCCCTTTACGAACGTGCTCTTTAAAGAATTTGCGTGTATCTTCTTCTTTATCGTCAATATTTACACCATACATTTTTGGAGATACTTCAATAAATGAACGCTTACGACCAATTGTTTCACGAACAATTACACCTGATTGACGAATCATTTTTGATAAATCGCTTACCGATGTAATATGCCCCTTCTGCTTCATTTCCTCAACTAGCTCTTGTGTTTTCGCTTCGTTATAAATTAATTTAGTAGACATCTACTTTTCCTCCCAATAAAATCCTATTATTCAATAAAATCCACTAGACAAAGAGCTCCTAAAATGGAGCTTTCGTATTATAATACTGACCATTCATTAATGGTTGTTGATTCTGAACTGTCTGCATTTGTTGAGACGTTGGCATATAATGCACTGGCTCCTGCATATGTTGTACAAATGGTTGTTGCACTGGCTGTTGTCGCAATTCTTGCTGTACAGGCGGTTGCTCATACTGCACTTCTTCCGATACATACTCTAGCTTTCCATTTTCCAAATCTGAATCATCAAAATTCATCAATGAAAGGTGTTTTCGTTTGTAGAAATAAAATTCGTCTTGACTAACATCTTCAGCATTCTTCTTGTCTAATTCTTCAAACAGCATTAATTGTTGAACCGTCTTATATAACGAATTTAAAATTGCTGCCTCACGTGTTTTAGCTTGCAGAACAGCTTGCCCTGCTTCACCATCTGTCACAGATGCTAACAAATGCAAAAAGATCAATTTTTCATCTTCACAAAGCGAAGATTGATTTAATTGATTTTGTACAACTTGTAGTGTAATAACACGTTCTGACAAATAATTGCCCTTCCGAGTAAACTTTACTTTTGAAGTATTTGTTACCTCGTAAACTTCTGTTTTACCAATAGCTTCAAAAATCGCTACGGTTTTTAATAAGTCCTTGTTAAATGTTGACTTCAGATTACGATTCACACCATAATCTTTAGAAAACAGCTGCATCGAATTCCATGTCGAATCGATTAACTTGCATAAACGAATGACGAATACTAAAGCTCCACCTTTATAACAACCGCCACTATTATATGAATAGGGAGCATTTGAAAATGCTTTATGGTTGTTTTCATCTCTAAAATA
Source organism: Lysinibacillus sp. UGB7 (assembly GCF_049058285.1). NCBI lineage: Bacteria > Bacillati > Bacillota > Bacilli > Caryophanales > Bacillaceae > Lysinibacillus > Lysinibacillus sp. UGB7. The sequence continues at coordinate 29,409 of NZ_JBMGUV010000001.1, read as the reverse complement.
CTTGAGCAGCATATTTTTCAAACCTGCGTGATCAATACCACGAATAATTTTTCCGAGAGCTTTTTTCAAGTCTTTAAGATGGAAATCCCAATCATCATCTCTTAATAAAATCTTTGCTGAAGAGATTTCTAAATTGGTAAACCTAGTACGCTTAATCACTCTGCCATATGCCTCAATTTTTTCATCATTTTCCAATGAATCAAAAAAAGCGAACAAAGGATTTTCTTGCCAGCACATCGTTGTTACAACACCACTTCGATCCGATAACGTCAGATATAGAAATCTTTCTCCACTATCCTTAAACCGAACTTCTTTACGTACTGTTCCTTTAAAATGTACTGTATCGCCATGTTCTGCATCTACTAACCTCAAAACATGTTTACTTTGCTTTACCATTCGAATTCCTCCTAAACATTAGAACCTTTCAATTTTAGCTAACTAGCTAACCTCCTTCATCTAATACTTTGCATAATACGTAAGTAGTGATAAGAAATATTCCATTTTCGCCAAATTAATTTATACCTTCCATACAAAAAGATGTTTGATACCATACATTAAAAAAAGCTGTATCAGGGAATCAGATGATCCTCCTAATACAGCCTTTAATCTACTTAGTTATGTTATTATTTTGAAACGATACTATTGTAAAGATCACGATAGTATTTTGTCACTTCAGGATATTCTGCTGGAATTTTCAGCATATCCGCCTCAAAGTTCATTTGAGCGATATATGAATCAGGTCTTAAACGTAAGCTTGCAATATCTTCATCTAATGCCTTTTTGATTGAATCTAAATAAGCATCTGAAATTTCTTTCGGAGGATCATACGGAGTTTCCGTAGAGCCACCTGTATTGCCGCCTGTATTGCCACCTACATTTCCGTTCCCATTATTAGTAGACCCACCACTATTTGTTGAACCGCCACCTGTATTTGTGTCAGGCTTTGATTGAACATTGTATTTCTCCCAGGGCTTCGTTACTAAACCTTGATATGAATAGCCAGTAGAATAAGGAATGTGTAGTAATCCGCCATACTGATGAACTTTAGCTAAAATTCGATCTCGAACAGGTGACGCATTAATTTGTGTCACATAGAACATAGCTTGCTCAAGCATCGATTCACCATTTTTAGAATCTACTCGACTGATGTAATACTCTGCTCGATCATAATATTCTTGCTGCTCTTTTGGCAATTGACTTACACTTGTTTCTTTCCCGACATTCGTTACAGGAGGCATTACTTCTTCAGGTTTTTGCGGTATTTCTGTTGGTGGAATAACCACTGAAGGTTTTTGCAAATCACTGAATTCAGAAACCACTCCATGATACATGCTTCCGTCTGAGTACGGAACATCTAAAGCCGCTCCATACTTATGAGCCTCTGCTAATAGTCGGTCTAAAACAGGTGATGGCGTTAATTTTTCCTTGATAATTTCCGTCACCGTTTCTTTATACCCTTCATACAGATTTTCAAGTTTAGCATTTTTCATTTTTTCAATATAACGCTCTACTTGATTAGCATAGCGTCTTTCATCATAAGGCATTTCCTCGATTGTTTGAGGTAATTTTCCCTCATACTTGCCGCCTGTTGATAAAGCAACATCTTTTGCATATCCTTCCTCATGCAATAGCTCTAATAGTTGATCTCGTACAACAGAAGGAGTAATTAATTGAACTAATTCCTCTGCACGTTCAAAGTCATGTGTACGTTTGCTCGCTGGTTTCCCTGACGGATCTTTAATATAAGCCATTACTAACTCATAAATGCGTTGCTCATTTTTTGGCAAATCTTTTACTGATGTGATTTTTTTATCATTTTCTTGAACTTCTTCCTTAATTTCAGATGGCTTATATTGTGGTAAGCCATAACCTGACTTGTTATCAAAACCTGGAGCTTCAACATCTTTCGACATATCCTTCAATGCCTCATAATACCAATCAGGCGTTTGATTTGGGAATTCATCCATTAATAATGCTAAGACACCCGATACAAATGGCACTGCCATTGATGTACCTGAACGAGTTTCAAAATCACCTTTATTAGATGTACTTGTAATTACAGAACCTGGAGCAACAAAGTCAACTTCAGGACCGTAGTTAGAGTAATATTCTAATTTTCCATTGCTTCCAATTGAACCGACTGCAATAACATTGTCATATGCAGCAGGGTATCCAACTGTACCTTCTCCATCATTACCTGTAGCCGCTACGATCATTAAACCTTTTTCATAAGCAGCATTGATTGCAGCTTGATAAATTGGAGAATTTAATGAGTTTGTAAAACTAGCATTGTAAATATCTACATTATTTTCTAAAGCCCAACGTAATCCATCTAACATATCTGATGCGTAAAGTTTTCCCTGGTCATCATCTAATTTAACTGAATACATTTGAACATTTGAAGCAACACCGATAGCACCACTGCCATTGTCTGATGCACCTACAATACCTGCTACATGTGTACCATGACCATTATTGTCTGTTAGATTCAATACATTTTTGTTTACAATATACTGATCTACAATCTTTAAGTCTGAATGTCCAGCTATACCTGAATCGGCAATTGCGAGTTTAACACCCTTACCTGTTACACCTTTTTTGTACGCTTCTTGAATATTCATATACTCAAAAGCCCATGATGCAAATTCACCTGGACGAACTTCGTATACCTTTGAAGATGTCGAGCTCATTGTAGAACCTTGCTCTTCTACTTCAACACGTACATTAATTTCAGCAGAAAGAATATTCTTGTTGTTTTGTAAACGTTTTAAGCCAGCATCGTTCGTTTTGATTTTAATGATATTGAAAATTTTCAAATCATCGCCACCATCAACCGATTTACCAACTTTTTCAGCGAACTCTAAACCTTCTAAATTCTTATACATAACAAGAACTTCAAAATGCTTATTTTTATCCACCTCATACGTTACACCTTGCGTATCAACCAATTCAGCATCACCGATATTAGTCTTTTCCGTTACATTTACTTCTGATGTTTTCACATTTGTAAGTGAATATGGTTGATTTGCTAAACTTGCTCCTAATACAGCTAAACCAATAACAAATGCCGTACCTTGAACTTTTTTGTTTTTTAAAACACGATCTAATGCCTCTTTCATTTTAAAACCTTGATTTTGATTATTAGCCATCTAATTCATCCTCCTAAAATCTTCACAATAAAATTAGAGCCATTTGAAAATGAAAATATAAATTTTCTCCTTTTTCATAAACTCCCTTCATTGTATGGAAGTAAAAATTTATTTATAACAAAAAAATGTTTGATTGAAGTCAAACTATGTTCCTACTACCTATTCTATCAAAATATCCAAATTAAAGGCAAAAAAAGTGCAAAACAGGACTATTTTCGTTCGAAAAATTGTCCTATTTTGCTCACATTTATTTTTTTTATAAAATTATTAAGCTGCCGCTATCGATTCTCCCTCAACCCATTGCTTAATTTCATCCCATTTTACACCTCGTCTTAGCATATTCATTGCTTTTTCTTTTGAGATTTTATTAATCCATTCAAACTCTTGCGTAATTAAATTGAATCGGATAATAGGGCGAATAATAATTTTATTTTCATCGAAGTTGTAAGAAACTTCATCAATCATAGATAATCTACGACCTATATCGGGAATATTATCCTGAATCGCCACATAATCTAGTGAACTACCGATAATACGTTCAATAACTGGCACTGATAAAGAAGGCATCCCCATTAAATATTTTGTAACAAGACGGTTGAAGATATTCCATGAGTTACCACCATGCATTGACATCCATGTACTATGCCCTGTTTCCATCCCCTCAACCGCTGCAACTGCTTCTATGCCTCGAACCTCACCAACAATAATATACTTAGGCTTTAAACGTAAAGCTGTAAGAATCAAATCATATAGTGTAACAACCCCATCTTCACCTTGCTTACCATGAGATGCCAACAATTCTACTACATGCTTGTGACGCAAATAAAGCTCTTGTGTATCTTCAGCCACTAGAGCACGTTTATTGGAACGAGTTAAATATTCATCCAAAAGAGCACGCATTGTTGTCGTTTTACCTGAGCCTGTTAATCCGCCAATAATTACATTTGTTTCACCTAAAATAAATGCACCCATTAAATCAGCTATTTCTTGTGTCATAACACCTGCTTTTACTACTTGCTCCAACACAATATGTTCCTCACTATGCTTACGCATTGTTAGTGAAAGCCCTTTTTTAGCCGTTTTAGCAGAAATTGCACAGCCACGATCACCAAATAGTTCAAAGTGGACTATTTTTTTACTACCATCATTAACCTCTAGCCCATTTACACGTAAAAATCGCTCTACAGTTACAGCTAAATGCTTTTCTGAAGTAAATGGACGAGGATAAACCTCATAACGTCCATCTCGGTATTCAACTACAATGTAATTGTATTTAATAACGAAGAAATCAGTAATATCATCATCTTCAAAAATATCTGATAGAATTGAGTACCCTGCAATTTCATGCGTAGCATAATGAATAAAATCATCAAATTTATCCCCTTCGAATCCTCGAACACGCAGCTCATTAATAAGTACAATATCTGTTACCATTGTTTTAGCACGCTCAAAGTTTTCTCGAAATTCAGACTTTGTCTTAGCTTTAGACATATTAATATCTAAACCTAAATCAGCAATTCGTTTATTTGCTTTTTCTCGAATAAAATCTAACGCATCCTCAAACGTCATTAAAAAACCTTCTGCAACATGGCTTCCTTTCAATTTTGCAATATCTTTTCGGTAAGACGAGATTTTAACTTCCATACTCACTAATTACCACCTCGTTTTAAAAATCCACCAGTCTTTTTAGGTGTTCGCTTGTGAACCTCGTTAATCTCACGCTCAATAGCATCGAAGTTGGCAATCGGATAGATCTGATTTGCAATTTTTAATAGCTCATAGCGTGCTTTTAACGTGTATTTATTGTTATCCAGCACAATTGGCTCACCGTTATAAATGCGGTTTAAGAACACTGTTTTTTCAATTTGAGGAATACGTGCTTCAACAGTAAATCCAGCATCTTCTAATAAATCGGCTGTAAAGATTAATTCCTCCATGCTACTACCTACATATTCAGGATCGCCTTGTGGAATATCCTCATTTAAAATGTAACGGACTTTACTTAGCACCTTAATTTCTCCCAATGTTTCAGCATAGCGGTTATTATTTCGAACATTATTGTAATCAAGATTTAAGATGTAATATGCCGATTTAGCCATTGCTAAAAGTGGGAATGTAGTAACATGCGTCAAACTTGAATTCGTATCGACAATTACTACATCGAATTCATCAATGATTGCCTCAATCAAATACACGTAGTGATGAGGTTTCACATCTTCTAATTGACCAAACAATAATTGAGAACCTACTAAGCATTCAAGATTTTTCGTTTTATGATAGGGCTTGAAGCATTTCAATAGGTGATCTTTAACATCTTCCGTATCTTGCAGCCCACCAATTAATTCACCTTTTTCATTTAGAATGGAAGAAATTTTATCGATTGCCGTTTTTAAATTTCGTTTATCATCTTCAATGCTTAAAAGCGTACCCACTGAAAGATTTTGCAAATCCCCTTCAATCAAAGCTACACGTGGCTTACGACCATCAATCGTTTTGCCAAATTCAGCAATAGCTTCTGCAACATTAGTAGAAACAAAGCTTTTTCCAGTACCAGGCTTGATAGAAGAGATAACCGTTAAATTTTTATAACCATTAATTACTTCGTTTTCTTCATCAGCTGGTGCTTCAAAATCAATTAATTGCGTACTTTTACGTTCAAACGTTGCCGTTGTTTTTTCTAACAAATACCCCATTTGTTCTTCCGTTTTAGGATTTTCTAATAAGTGCTCCAGCATACCAATTGTCAAATTCTTTTCATGAACAATATCGTAAAGACCTGCCATAACAAGCATTCCCAACGAATGGATTTTCACTTCGTCACGCATATCTACATATCCAGCTAAGTATACAATTCGTACTTTAGGATTTTGACGAATCACTCTCATTAAATAAGGAATCATCGCTTCAGTACCCGATAATGCCTCACCGATAATAACAATGTCGGGCTGTATTTCTCGAATAGTGTTTTCAGCATCCTCCTTATAATAAGTTTCCCCTACAAATTCATAGGGCAATTTTCGCTTTACTACAGCATCAATTTCTTCTTGACCTGTAGCTAAAAGCAAACGATTTTTATTTGAATTCATAAATCACTACTCCTTTCAGAAAAATAGATTTTATATATTATATGGAACAGCCCTTTCATTTAATCGGATTTTATAAAACCTTGTTTTTTTAAAAATGGTTGTTATTAAAATTCTAAATAAAAAAAGAGCTTAGCAATTTGCCAAGCCCTTTGATTATTATTGAACTGTTCCACGACCTGTTTCAGCATTTGCTGGAGCAGTAAATACTTTTTCATAATCGCCATATACAAATCCTAGAGTTTCATATGATTCTGATTCATCGAATCGTCCTACAATACGAATTTCACCTGCATTTTGACGAGCAATAATTTCTTCAGCTTGATCTAATGTCACTAATAATGTTAGTGTAGATGGCTCTTCGTGGTTTGGTGTAGATAAATCCTCTGCTTTTACTGAATCAGTGGCAAAGTCTGTATCTGAATGCGAGCTAAATTTGAAACCAGCATTCGTATGAATGTTATACACATACACATTTGATAAGAATGTTTTAGCATAACGGAAGTTTAAGTCCTCCCCCTGATCATTTCGAGATTGACCATTACCTGTAAATACTAAATCTACTTGATCTCCAGGCTTAACTTCGCCACCAAAAGTTGTTGCATACGATACAGGTAAAGAAACTTTACGGTAGTTTGTCATATCCATATCTGCAAATACATCCTTCTCTTCTTTATCAATTAAATGCGATTTAAACACATATTGATTAGCAGCAATATCAGTTGCTGCAAACTTACCAACAATTTCATCAGGATTAATTGCAAATCCTTCTGTCACTGCCTTAGATGGAACTTCCACCTTTTGAATGTGCTCTGCCTTAATCAGTTGATTTTCAGACAGGTTTGCCGTATACATATACGCTTCTGTTGGATTTACCTCCTTCTTAGTAAATAAGTAAAAGGCAACCATTGCAGCGATTACTACTAAAAACTGAATGGCGATAATTATCTTCATTTTCGCTTTCACGAAAACACCTCCTTTATTTTTCTTTTTTTTATACTACTCACTTGCGTCTCGAATTATCATTACTTTTTAAAACAAAATCACCTTTTTTTACAATTCGCTTAAAATTCCCTTCCAAACATTCTTCCAACTGTTCGACTTTAAATGCATTGAAACTGGAATTCCTTCAAAATTGGCATACATGATTTCATCATTTGCATTTGGAATACAGACCGCATTCTTCAGATTAAGCCAATCTAAAATACCTTTTACATCAATTGTGTTCTTTGTGTAGTGATTAATTAATAATTTAATTTTCTTTCCTACGTCTACACCCTGCTTCTGTAATTCATGAAAATCATTTTCCGTTTTTAAAATACACGCTGCATCTTGCGTGATTGTATAAAACACACGATTAGAATACGTAATAGCGTCAAATGTAACATTGTCATTAATGTTTCCGCCTACATCTAAAATGATGAAGTCATAATCCATTTGATACAACATGTACAAGTACAACTCCCTACTCAAATCCTTATTTGCTTCACTCTTTTCAGTAAGATTGGACAAATACGTTTCAGAGTATATTAGAATTTCTAAATTTTTTGGCAGTTTTTTATGAAGATCATTTAAGCTCAATTTCATTTCAACAATTTCATCCATCTTACAAATACTTTCACGAATCAATTCTAATCGCCCATTTTGAATTGCCTGAAAAGCAGTGTCAATACCTACATTCAATTTAGACAATTGATATAACGCTGGCACAACTGGATTCATATCATCCATGTCGATATATAGCACTCGATGTTTGTTTGCTAACATTAAAGCAGTGTTGAAAGCAAGCATTGAATTTCCAACACCGCTTTTAGCTCCAACAAATGTAATAATCTGTTGCGATGCTCGCCCTGATGAAGTACCAATAGACAAACTAGCCGAATCTTTTCCCATTAAACGTGATAAAAAACCGCCTTTTTCACTTTTGACAGTTGGGTTTTCTAAAATCGTTTCTTCTTTTTTAGACTCTTCTTGACGCACTGGCTGTATCGGAGTCAGCGACTGCTCAACTTCAGTTACTGGCTCTACAATGGGCTCTACAATGGGCTCTACAGGATCTTTCGCCTTACCCATATCAAAAAATCTACCTTTTTTTGATTTAGCTTCTATTTTAGGATCTTCTATTTCCTCAAATTCTTCTAAATTTGATGTGCTAGTAGTTGCCGCCTTGCTTTCAGCACGCTGCTTAACTAACAATTCATCATCTGTTATGTCTGATGGAATATAAATTTCCTTAACTAATACTTTTTCTTCAGCTGGTTTAGCTCGATCTAAAGCATCGGGCGATTCAAACAACACTTTCTTGCCCTTATCATCTAACACAGGCTTAGGCTGTAAATGAGCGACATCTCTACGTTGACGAGGATTACGGATTAACTCAATAATGTCAGGACCTAAAATAGATTTTCCGTATAAAATATCATATACGCCATAATTGACTAACGTTGATAAAAATTCATCGCCTACTTCCCGATCACCTGCTAAAAAGATAATGCGTACATGAGGATATTCCATCTGTAATTTATAGATAATAGATAGAATATTTTCTTTACCATCCAGCACCTCTCGTAACACAAGAACATTTGCATTAGCTTGCCCTACTAAACGAATAACCCCTTCTCTAAAGACTGTTGCTCCTACAAACACACACTCACTTTTCAATTTAGCTTGAAGATATTTTTCAAGCTCACGATCTCCAACGGCAAATGCTACTCTTTGCATTAAACCATCTCCTTTCTATTCTGTTATTCTCATTACTCTATGTATTAGACATCTCTTTTAATCTAAATAACGTAATATATTCATACAAAAAAAAGATCTAATCTTTAAGATTAGATCTTGCTAGACGCACTATGCTTGATATTTTTCCATAAAGCATCTATCGCCATTAACAATAATTACTCCCTCACGCTGTAGATACTTATATGCGTATAGCTCTTTCATCAAAGCTGTTTTATCAATTTCTCTATACAATAATCCATCAACCAAATATAGCTTACTAGAATCAAATGCTTTCAGAGTTTCAAAAATTTGCTCAAACTCTACGTCATAACGCACTTTTACAACGAAATCAGTATTATTCTCAACACCTACCAATACTGTTGATAATTCGTTTTCAAATGCTTCTTCGAATGCCTGTTGCTTATCACAAACACTCTCAATCACCTCATTGTTTAAGTAATTTTGAACATCTTTTGCAATTTCCTCCCCAAAAGCAAGATACTTCTTACTTCGAGTATTCCAAACGCAGATATTTCTCAATTCAGAAATGGTTTCACCTTTAATAACGACAAATTCTATCATCACTTCGCAAACAGTCTTACCATCAACTTTATGGGTAAATTTAACAGGCTTCTTCAATCTTTCTACCATATCTTTACGAATACGTACTGATACCCCTTCTGTTAAAGCCTCCATTTTCAAACCACCATTGCCATGATATTCAGCAAAAGAAACTACAACTTCTCGTTTTTGTACACCTAACATTAAAAATCCTCCTATCAGATTGCTTCAATAAGCATCCTTTTTTATAAAACCAACTCACTATATGTTAAGAAATATACATTTATTCCAAAAAAAATAAGTGTAACGCATATAATATCGTTACACTTAAACCTTTAAATAAAGCTAATTATTTCGTTGCCGTTTTAAATCTCTTAATTTTTTCCATTAATTTTGCAACTTCAAACATTTGATTCTCTTCAAAATCATTATTAACTATTTCAGATAAAATATCTGCTAACATACTCTTTTCAGAATGCGAATAATTTTCATTATTTTTAACAATATAAAAATCATTTGCTCTTAAAACTTCATTGATAGATATTTTTTCGCCAGCTTCTTTTTCTTCAATTTCAGGCTTAAAGTATTGGAAAAAGTCATGATTTAAAGCTTCTGATAACAACTTAACAATTGTAATAGACGGAACAGATTTGCTATTATTTGCTTCTAAACGACTTAAATATGAAGAAGTAATACCTGTCTCCTGCTCAATCATTTTAAGTGTCATATTCGCTTCTTTACGAACAGATGAAACAATTTCTCCTAAATTAACATCAGAACTACGCATTAATCGATTAGAAAACACTTTAATTTTCTTATTTAAGACAAGGACAATATTTTCGGGAAACTTTGCTTTTTCTACAAACACTTTCATAGCTTCTACTTCTTTTTCAGCAACACTGTCGGGATTTTTTTCAGCATCATTAATTAATGTGACAACTTTAATCAAGTCATTAAGATAAGTCTTATCATCGTATGAACCAGCTTGAATTGCGTCAGTAAGCATTTCAAAATTCTTTACTACCGTTGTAGAATTAGAAGATTCTGAAAAGAATTCTAAGTCTAATGCCTTAATAAACATGCTAGTTTTACCTGATCCTATAGCCCCCATCATATTTAATACCTTTCCATCTTTGTTTTTAGTAATATTCATTTTAATATTCTCCTTCTGTTATCTACTCTTTTTTATATTGTATGTTCATTTTTTTTATATTCATACTATTCAAAGTGAATTTTATCTTGTAAATAATATTTTACAACATATATAGTAAAATTACCCACTTTTTTTGAAAATAAACATCTTTTTTTATTTTTATTTTTTTCATCACTATTATATTCGTATTTATTAAAACTTCTTCTAAATCACCCAACTTAAATAATAATAACAGAATTAAGTAAATAATTGAATATATGTAACTTTTGTTATATAATTTACATATAGTTACTTTAATTTGGATTCGCTTAAAGCGAAATATTAAAAAAGGGAGTTTTTAAAATGGTAAAAGCATTAAACACTACAATCACTACGAGCTCAAATGACAAAGAATCAGCTACGCTCACTCGAAGAGCTGCCGAGCTAATTGGCGTTGCATTAAAAAACTCAAACTATTCTATGAATCGTGCAAGCATTTGCGAGCATCTATCTATTTTATTAGAAGAAGAATATAAAGATTTGAGTGAAAATAGTATGGAATACCAATTACAACGTATGAAACTATTCACTACAAAAGATATGTTACGTGCCATCGACATATTCATTTTTAAGTATTTAACCCGTAGTCAAGTTTGTGGATTAGTTTAATATAACGATCTATCTAAAAAAGTTCTGAATTGATTTCAGAGCTTTTTTTTATTTTTTTATCTATATAAAACCCCCATAGCTATCTTACATATATTACACTTCTCTCAAAAAGAAGAATACATTATAAATTACATATATGTCAACAAAGCTATAAAAATGATTATATTTTTCCGTTAATTTATCTCAAAGGACATTGACTTTATCAACTACAAAGCCATTTTCGCAATTAGCAACTTATTTTTTAGAGATTTGATGCTATATATATTTCTCTTATTTTTCAGGCTTCTAACGCATAGAATATACGGTCAAATATATATTAAGGGGGGGGCTATTTATTTATGAAAGTAACAATAAACAAAATCATACAATCACTTTCTAAAGCAGATGCCGAAAGCTTGTATTCTATCTATCAGCATCGTTGCCTAAATAGACAACAATTAAAAAAACTTCATTTTGACACTATGTATCCAAATAATGAAGTTTTATCAAATCGAAATGCAAAGAAAAACATTAAGGCACTGCTAAAATTTGAATTAATTAAAGAAATTTCTTATCGACCTGATGAATCTGTATTTTTCTTAACTACTACAGGAATTGAGGTATTGCGGCAAATCTATTCTTTTCCTGCAAATATCTATGACGAACAGAAGAAAACTTCCGTAAGAGGTTACTTCAGAGCTTCTGAATTGGAAATCTTACCTCGAAATATCAATCACCAGGTACATCTAAACAACTTTGTCATCGACTTTATGAGTAATAAAGGTGACATCCCCATCAAATATGCCGATGAAAAATTCATGAACACTTATACACGCATACGACCTGATGGATTATTTTCTTTTGGCGATGTCGATGTATTTTTAGAAATGGACATGGCAACCGAAAAGAAATCCCAACTTTATGAAAAATGGGAACAATACCGCAATTTCATTAATTCTAATGAGTATTTTTATCGTGAACGTAAAATTGTCGTACTTTTTATCGTTGCTGGAACACACTTATTAGAAAATCGAATCGACCTTGTACGCTACACTATTTACGAAACATTACTAGACCTACATGATGGCGACTTTGAAATTGTTGTAGGTACACATGAAATACTTCAAGATTACCTATTAAAACATCTTGTGCCATCTTTTAAAAACGATATTGAATATAAACAAGATATTATTCAAACGTTGAAAGACAAGCATCAATATGTATGGTCTGAAGCAATCAAGTTAAATAAAATCTTTAAAAATGCAAAATTCGATGGCTATGTACGCAAATTAAATGAGGAAAATAAAATCTATATTGAAAATAATCGTATTCAAGAGTTTTTAGTAGATGACTATTATTTTTCACCAACTGATGTTATAGCCAAAATTGCATATATACAAAAGTATAATTTAACTTTTAAAGAGCGATATAATCGAAACTTCTCTTATCTAATTATTTGTGAAAGCGAACTGTCAATACTAAAAGATTTAAAATCGCTAGATTTAACAGCACAGCCAAATGTTTTCTATACAACATTAGAGCGACTTAAATCACTTCCATTCCATGAAGCAATCTTCCAATTTGATCAGTTTGGAAACGTATTTCATTTTGAGAATAACGGATTAACTAAACAAGTATTTGAAGCAGCATTAGGGAATCTCGATAATTTTTAAAATATATAAAAACGAGCTTATGTTGGATAATTACACCCTTCATAAGCTCGTTTTCTATTATTTCTTATTAAATGATGTCATCTTCTTCAATCAAGTCTAATGCATCATCAATAAATCGTTGTTGTTGCAATGCTTCTTCACCTAGATCACGCTCTCTTGTATTAGATCGAGATGTTTGTGTTAAATACGGATCTTTATCATCAGAATCTTCATCTATCATTCTTTCTTTCTTTTCCTCTTTGCCTCGCTTAATAAAATCTGCTTCTGTTTCATCAACATGCGGTAATGGATTGACAACAAAATCTTCTTTCACCGAATGTCTAGGTTTAGCTGCATCTTTTTTAACAACTACATCCTCTATTACATCAGGTGCAGAATCAATTTTCATTTCCAGCTCACTTACTGGCTTTTCTGATTCTGTAGCAAATGCTGCCGCCTTATATTCTTCAACCATTATATCTAACTTTTCATTCAGCTCTTCTGGAATAAACTCAATTTCAGCAACACCTGGCACGCCAATACTATTATTTTCAATTAAACAGTACGTAATCTTTCTAAATGGTAGATACATAAGATCTGTTGGAGAAAATCTAGCTTCAACTTCCTCAACTTCTCTAATTGATTCTGAATCGTAGCTCATTGGCTTAATACCTTTTAAAATATTGAATTTTTGACGAGTTACACCTACTTGAGTTGTCACCTTCATAATTTCGCCAAATTGCTTAGAGTAATAATCAGCATCTAATGCATTACCGCCTGGATAAATGATTAAATTACGAGCATTGGTTGACACTAACTCGATAAATGTTTTTGCATCTTTACCTGAGTTAATACCGATTAAAGCTCTGTTTTGTGTTGCTAAGTGTGAAGCTACTCGATATGAACGACCTTGTGTAAGCATGTTAGCAAAACCTGAGTTAGCATACGTTTGGAATTCGTCAATATATAAGTAGTGTTCACGTCTTGTATTTTCATTACCTGGTCTACGGAATACAGATGATTGGAATTGTAAGATGATGAAATAACCTAAGAACTTTGAAAGATCTTGTAGTTCACCTTGAGCTGTAGCGATTGTAATAACGCCACCTTCTTCTAAGTGCTTATCAAAATCTATATCATTTTCTCCGTTAGGTGGATTTAATACTCTACGCAAATGATGGTTTGAAATGATTTTAGATACCGTTGAACGAATATCTGAACAATGCTCATATGTTTTAGAACGCTCTGCAAAGTAATCCGATAAAAACCATGCTGTAATATCTGCATTTTCTTTTGCCATATCAGGCGTATCAGCTGGCAAACGGCTAAATTCCTGCACCATTTTTTTCCCTAATCCACCTGAGTTTTGAATCAAACGACTAAATTCAATGAAGTTAGCATTATTTCCATATAATCTCTTTAATACTTTTATTGATTTTCGAATCAAATCATCATTCATATTCAAGAAGAATTGCGGAGAATCCGAACTCAACATCTTAAAAGTCATCGACATATTTTCAATTACATCAGCTTCTTTACCATACAGCGGATTGAAATACGGACAGTTTGGCAAGATAGGATTAAAATAAACAGCCTTTCTTCCATAATGTTCCGCCATCGAATAGATTTTTTCAGCCAAATCACCTTTCGGCTCAATAACTGTAATACCAGCCTCTAAATTCTGCATGTCTTGATTAATAAACGGAATGATCGTTTGAGATGTCTTACCTGAACCTGTAGGACCTAAAATCAACATGTGTAAGAAACGATCTTTTTTACGCCAATAGATCGGCTTTTTTGTTACATCGTTCACACCCATTCGAATATCGCCTACTTTTGGCTCGTAATCAGGCTCTTTTCCATTTTTAAGCAGGGAAAATAGCGATTCCTGTTCCATTCTTTCAAAAATATACTTTGCTTTATCATTGTTGTAAGTAGCATATGCAATGATCGCTACTAGGAAAATCAACAACATTTTCAACATACCAAATCCTGAAGCACCGATTCCTGATAGGATCGCAATAATGAAATGGTTTAATAATAGAATTAGAGCTAAAACTAAACTAAGCTTCACTAATCCCATTCCCATCTTCTTATGTGTATCTTCAGCATTTTCTTTCATTACCATATAAGCAATAGTCGGCATTAAACTTGAAATCAATACGATGTAAAATGACGAAAAATGAAAGATTTGCTGCCCTACAAAAATCATTACTTGAACAATGACAAGAGCAACTACAGCGGTAAACATATATTTACCTGAATCCTGTATTATTTGCTTGATCTTATCATTCAAATTGTTTGTTTCTAAACATCATATGCCTAGAAACATCTCACCTCCTTATATTTTTTTGTTACATCAATATACTCATTTGCTCCCTCAACTATTCAATTTCAAAGGAATTTACCAATGTTTTTAACAATCCTTTATTAAATGTTTTTTTAAATATTTTTATTAAAGTTTTATTAAATGTTTTCATAAAAAAAGACAAGTAGAATTTATTCTACCTGTCTCCTGCACCTTTTTTATCCTTCAACTATCTACTCACATTATATATATTTATTTTTGAGAACTATCGGCTTTTGTAACTTACCATCCTTAATTAAAGCACATGTAGCTTCTCCAAACTTACCATATTCAATATCTGCTACCGTAACTATAGCCTTACCATCTACCTCACCAAACTGCTTCGAGTAATATTCTGCATCCGAAACATTAACACCAGGATATACAATTACATTTCGGATATTCGCACAAATAGCATCCACACCTTCAATTGGTCCAATGTCAGAAGCCATTAAGCCCATGCCAATCAGTGATCTAGCTTGCGTAGCTAAATGTAATGCGACATTATAAGAAGCTCCTTGTGCCACTAATTGGATAAAATTCGAATTTACATACATTTGTAATTCATCAATATAAACTGCATTCATTTTTGATTCAATCGTTAAACATTTTCTTCGAAAAACAGCCGACTGGAATGAGAGAGAAATTAATTGATTGTATAGATGGTATCCTGCACCCATTTTTCCAGCACTTGTTGAAATTATCACAACATCCCCATCTTCAAGATGCTTTTCAAAATCGATTTCTTTGATTTCTTTATCTGCCACTTTTTCTTCCAATCCATATGCTTCAACTAAATTATTCATCATTACACGAATATCTGAGCAAAGTTTAAACAGCTTCGATTTTTTTGCAAAGTAATCTTTTTTAAACCATTTAATTGTATTTTTCTTTTTTTGCTCTTCTTCTGCTGAAATTGTTGTTAAATATGAGAATTTTTTAATCATTTCCGTTCCGTAATCGTCTGTATTGTGAATAAACTTATTAAATTCTACTAAATTTGTTTCTTCACCATTAACAGCTTTTAAAACTGTAATAGTATCCTTAATCAATTGTTCACCTATATTTAAAACGAATGTAGAAGAATCTACTGCCACTGTACGATAAGCCATTACGAAATTTTCAATCACATCTGCTATATCACCCTTTAATGGGTTAGGAATAGCATTCGACTTAGATTTTATATCAAAGAAAAATGCCTTGCGTCCATACTCGCTTGCCAGTTCATTTATTCTCAAAGCTAAATCTCCTTTGGGCTCAATTAATGTAATCCCCATATTTTCATTTTGAAGATCTTGAGCCATGAATGGAATAATGCTTTGACTTGTTTTGCCTGAGCCTGTTGGTCCAACAATTATCATATGTTTTCTTCGATCAGCCTCACTCCATAAAACATCTTCGTTAGTTTGTTTATCCTTACCTACAATAATACCTTTGTTGTTCATAAATGTTTGCTTCTAAACATTGTTTGCCTAAAAGCATCTCACCTCCTTAAAATTTTATACAATACGCTATGCTTTAAGAAGCATTGTTATTCCAAAAATTTATAAAATGTAAGCTAGGATTTACTAAAAATTTTTTAACATATTATTAATTTCTTAGTCATACACTGTTAGCAAAGTGAAACGATAAGCTAGTATATGGTTTCACTTTACAAACAACATACCAATAAAAATAAAAAAAGATGTTGGAATTAACCAGCACCTTTGAATCGCAGTAAGCTTTCAAATAATCTATAGTTGTATATTTTTTAATTAACCCTTACATATTAATTATATAAAACTTTAACCTACGAATATCTAAAACAAGCTTTTATAAAACCTTGTTTTTTAAAAATATTAATTAATTTCTAAATAATTTTTATATAACATTTGTTTATAAATTAGCTTTATAAAATAATTCTCTCTATAAAAAAAGAGGGTATAGAAACTAAAATCTCTATACACCCTTTTTTACTATTTGTCTTTACCTTGCGATTTTAAATATTTTTGATAGTCTGCATCATCATTATCATCAATATATCCTTCATCGTCACTAGAATGCCCATGTCCAGTGCCTTCATTTAAATGCGATCCTTTAGGAGCTATCTGCTGCAAGTAAACTTTCCAAAACTTAATATTTTGGTACGGTGCTTCTCCACTTGCCTCCTGCATAATTTTCCACACTTGATATGTCCCATCTTGATAACCAATAACTATAGCTTGTAATGGATACCCATCCAATTTAAAATCTATCATCTTAGCTTGCACATCACCGTAGGTTGTCTTAATCTCACGTAAATAATGTACATCTTTCAAATCCTCAATTTTTCCGACTACTGGCACGCCATCTCGTATTGGCACTAAACTTTCTTGATTTAAAATCGCTTCAGTCATGACATTAACTGAAAGCCATAATGAAGCTAATAAAGCACGTTTCGGATCATATTGAGAAACAACAGGCATCACTGCTGCACCTACATCATTACTAGCAACTTCAACACCGTAAGTTGTTTCGATAAATGACAATTTATTAATGTCCATATGAAGTTCACTTAACTCCACTCCGAATTCATATTTTTCCAAATCCAATCCCACTACTCGCTTATTCAGCAACTCATTTGCCTCTACAAATTTATATTGATCCACCAGTTTATTCACTTCGCCCTTTATATATTCCCATTCATCTTCTTCCATTTCAAAATCTTCATTCGAAATAGGGTTATTTAAAGGCGTTTCTTGATTTTTCACAACGACTTCGCCCGACTGATTCATTTTATCAATTTTTTCTTCAGCAACTTCCTTAGATTCCTTCACTCGCTTATCTTCAGTTACCCCATCCACCGTATTCCCTTTTAGAACAGCCCCATTCTCAATGTCAGGATTTCCTGTACTATTTTTTAGTACAAAGAATGCCCCTACACTCAAAGATCCAAATATGATAATGATAATAAGCAAAATTGGTATAAAAATAGGCTTACTAAACGCCTGTTTTAATCGATCTTTCATTAACATCTCCCCTTCCTTTTTTTATTCAATATACGTTTACATCAATATATTTATAATTTAAAAAGCAAGTAAAATTACACAAAACTATGTAACTTTACTTACTTCAATATGATAATTACTTTTGATAGATAGATTCAATTTCTTCTTCCAATTGAACCTTTTCTTCAATTGATAGCTTTTCCCATGCAATCTTCAGTGGTTCTTCTCCAAACTTTTCAATTTCTTCATTAGTCATTTGTCGAAAAATAAAAGATTTCAATTCTGCCAAAGTATCAATATGAGAATGATGATTTACCCATCCTATGATATAAGCATATTCTTGATTCATCAACTCACCCCTATTCTTTAATAATCAAAGGAATTATCTAATTTTAATTACAATCTTTTAACTTTTAAAAAAACAAGGTTTTTGTAAAATGTCTAAAGCCCTTTATTAATTCATCCATTCCGCCATCAACTTTCCGTCAGGATTAATTTTAAGTGCCGATTCAGATGTTTTACCTGAGCCATAAGTCAGCTTTTTAGGCTTAGACACATTACCCTTCAGCATGGTCTTTACATCCGTTTTGGTTACTTTTGCTTTAAAATACTCCTTGCCAATAATTACTGTACATGGATTCTTGTAGTTCTCACACAAATAATAAGTTTTTCCTTCAATGACGCTTCCACCACATTTAGGACATTTTCCTAACACCTCTTTTTCGCTGTTATCATAACTACCGTCCGTTTTTTTTCCCCCACCACTATTTGTTGTAAAGCCGCTTAACGCCCCCATATTTGCCAAAACATCGCTTGTATTTTGAGTAATGTAATCCTCCATTTCTTTGCGGAACACATCTGCTGAATACTCTCCATTTTGTACCGCTAACAATTTCGTTTCCCATTCAGCAGTCAAAACTGGCGATACAACATCTCGACCATTTAAGTGTTGAATAATAGCAATACCGAAATCAGAGGGAATAATGATTTTCTTTTGACGTTCCATCATTTTAAGGCTTACTAACTTTTCAATAATTGTTGCACGTGTAGCCTCTGTACCTAACCCTTCTGTTTTCTTCATAACATTTTTCAATTCTTCTTCCTCAACCAAATTACCAGCATTAAACATGGCTGATAACAATGAGGCATCATCAAAACGTTTAGGAGGCGTTGTTTTTCTTGTTAAAATATTAATACCTTCAACATTTACCTCATCGCCTTCTTTAACATTTGGCAACACCGAATCATCGTCATCATCGTCATCCTTTTGCTTGTTCGATTTAGGATAAAGAACTGTATAACCTTCATCTACAATTATTTTACCTCTCGTAACAAACTTCTCGTTATTAACACCTGTCATCAATGTTGTTACATCCGTTAATAATGGCGGTAAGAACATTCCCATCAAACGCTTTGCCACAAGCATATAAATACGCAGCTCTGCTTCAGACAAGATACTTAAATTTGGAACAACATTTGTAACGATAATTCCATGATGATCCGTCACTTTAGCGTCATTTACGTATGATTTTTTTCCCATAACCTGCTTAATTAAAGCTGGATCAGCTAACACCTCTTTCGCATAATTTGCTAATTCAGGCACATATTGAAGAGGCTCTAAATGTTTTGTAATGGTAGCTCCTAGAGATTTGGGTAAAAAGCTAGACGATGTACGAGGATATGTTAAAAGCTTATGCTTTTCATAAAGCGACTGAGCAATGTCAAGCACTTCACTCGCTGTATAACCATATCTTCGAGAACCTTCAATTTGAAGCTGCATTAAACTAAATGGACCTGGTGCATATGAAGTTTTTCGGCTTGTATCCATACTTAATACTTTTGCTTTTTTTGCATCAGAAATGCGTCCAATTACTGCTTCAGCTGTTTCCAATTTATCAATTCTACGCTCACCTGTTTCAGCATGAATCCACATTCCTTTATAGCCTTCGAAAAGACCTTCGATTTCCCAAAAGTTTTCAGGGACGAAATTGCGAATTGCTAACTCACGCTCAACGACAATTCCTAAAGTCGGTGTCATTACACGACCTACTGGAATATATACATTAGATTTTAACGTTACAGAACGACTTAAATTCATACCTAGCAGCCAGTCAAATTCCGAACGTAAAAATGCAGCTTTTTCTAAATTTTGAATTTCAGGCGATGAATTATCAATTAAATTATTCAATGCTTTTTCTACTGTTTCTGCTGTAGTATCTGAAGCCCAAAAACGTTTAACAGGAAGCTTCAATTTGGCATCCTTATAAAACATTTTAAAAATCAGCTCGCCTTCCCTCCCTGCATCGGTCCCACAAATTAAATAGTCATAATGTCCATTTTTAATTTTATTAACAATCATATTATAGAGATCCAATGTACGATCAATTTTCTTCGTAGTAAAGCTTTCGGGAATCATCGGCAATACTTCAGCACGCCAGGGCTTACCCCACTCTTGTTTGTAATCTTCAGGCATAGATTGTTGGCAAACATGACCTACTAAACCTACAAAATCTAATTCATCAGGATAATTTCTCATTTTGTTATAAACACTTTGTACATCTCTAGCAACAGATGGTTTTTCTGCAATAAATAAACCTCTCATATAAAATTGGGAGCATTTAAGCCCCCATCACCTCTCTTCCATTAAATAAATTTGTTTTTTTGTATGATAATCTCATTATCTACCTAATACACAATATTGTCAATAATAATTGACAATAAATATTGTTTATAGGTGAGCCATTAATAGCTTCATAATTTTCTCGTTGTCCATTTTTAATAAAATTGATTCAGTTTCTTTTGGCTCATGCACATTGTAAATAAATTCATTTACTTCGACACTGAAGCCTAATAATATCAATACCTTAAAGACATCAACATAATTTTCTTCTTGCTCTACTGTCATAACATTTCCTTCATAAATCAGTGAATCGTTTAAATAAACACCATCAGATTTCTGAACAATCATTTGGTCTTTATACGAAAAGGATATTTCTCCGTTTTCAGCTTTTGCCACCTTTACAGAAAAAATCAACATTTCACCAAACTTGATTAACGGTTGATTATTAAATAAAGGTTTAATAATTAGCCTATTATCATAATAGATATTAAGCTTCGACATATCTTCAAATGATTTAATCATTTTTAAGATTTCTTCATTGCCGCCCAATTGACGATTAAGCTCATTTAACTCCTTCAACTGCCATTCTGCTTCACCTTTTGTTAAATAATCTTGCATAACTAAATAACGAGCAAATTGTTCTCTAGCTGAAATTGTATTCATCTTACTTAGTATTTTTTTTTGCTCTTTTAACAACACATGATACTGCTTATACATCTCCAATGTTTGTTTGATAACTTTTTCCTGTTCACGACTTTTAATATTTTCAGGCGTTAAAGTATCCTCTAAGATTTTATTTAATTGAGCAAACTCATTTAACTTATTCTCAATCTCTCCGCTCTTCATACTTTTAATGCCTAAATGTAGGAATAGCCACGACTGCTTTTCGTTTGAACGAACCTGCTTTATCTCTTTGCTTAAATAACCTTGAACAATACTCAACTTCTGTTCTAAATTCAAAGTTTTAAACCCTTCAAATTTTTTTTCAAAGGGAATTTCCTCCGTCACAACTTCTTCTTTTAATACGTTCCCTTGCTCAAAAGGCTTAGAATCTTCCATTGCAAATGAAACGTTTCCAAATGAGAACACCATTCCAGCAATACCCAATCCTAATAAAGCTTTTTTATACATGTAAATCCCTCCTAATTTTTTTCTTTATTAATCTATGTACTAACACCTTGAAATATATAAAAAAACAAGGCTAATACACTTAACCTTGTTTAAAATATTTATTCGACTTTAAATCCAACATCTTTTCTCGGCTTCAATCTGAACAACGCTTTAGCTGAAACATTTTCAATTGGTACATTCCCAAAACATCTCGAATCAGAAGATTCATTGCGATTGTCACCCATAATAAAGACATGATCATCGGGTACGGTAAATTCAGGCAATGTGTCGAACCACTCTTCTTTTACATAAGGCTCATTCACCACTTCTCCATTAATGTGAAGAACACCTGCTCGAATTTCTACAACGTCACCACCGACTGCAACAATTCGCTTAGACAACTCTTTTACATCTTCCGTAACACCACATTTAGCCTCACAATCGATCCCTTCACATGAAGGCGTAAATGTTACAATATCCCCTCTTTCAAATTCGCTTGAATTAATAAAATATACGTAATCATATTCTTTTAGCGTTGGCTCCATTGAAGCTGATGGAGTAAATGAGGCACTTCCAAATGTTACTGCCAAAATGACAATTAGAAGTCCATTGCCCAACCAACTTAATTTAAAATACCAATCAAACATTTTAAAACGTTTTTTATCTTGTTTTTTATCAAGTTTAATACCTTGTTTTTTATCTTGTCCAATACCTTGTTTTTTATATTGTTTTTTATCCATCTCAATTCCTCCTGACTTATATATCAACTATTTATCGCTACTGTATCAGAAAAAGCTTCTCTTAAATATTCTTTAATTTGAGAATTTCGTTGCACTTGCATTACTCGCTTAATCGAGCTATTCATTGCATCTATTGTACCGATATTAATCAAACGTCTTTTCGCCCTTGTCCAAAAAGTATAAGTTGAATTGCGGTTTGGAGCAATTCCTAAAATATCATGAAAAATGCCAATCACCACTGGATACTCACTTCCCTGAGATTTGTGAACAGACATTGCATACGCCAAATCAATCTCTTCAAAATAAACATAATTATATGTCACCATTTTCTCATTATCATATTCGACATCAACACTGATACCACGATCTGCATCCTCGTAAATTAAATAAACAATCCCTGTTTCACCATTCATAACTCCTAATTCATCGTTATTTTTTAAATGAATAATCTTATCACCTTCACGAATAATTGTTGTTTCATTAATCGAAATTTCCGCTTTATTAGAAGAAGGTGGATTTAAAAGCTCCTGTAACTGCTTGTTTAAATTCCACGTTCCTAAAACACCTTTATGAATTGGTGTAAGAACTTGCACTTCAGAAACACTATGCTTGTATTGTTTCACCATTTTTAAATATGATTGCAATACTCGTCCTACTACATTATGAGGTACATTTTCCTCAATAAAGAAAAAGTCACCTTTTGAATGATCCCAATGAATAGGATCTTCTATATCATTTGTATCCTTCCCTTTAATGGCTCTCACAGCATTTAATAAAATTTGTGAATTTTGAGCCTGTCTAAAAATTTCAACCAATCTTGTTGTTGGAATAACACCCGATTCAATAAAATCTCTTAAAATAAGACCTGGACCTACAGATGGTAATTGATCAACATCCCCTACAAACAATACACATGTGCCATCTTGAATAGCTTCTAATAATTTTGAACACACATAAGCATCAGCCATAGAGAATTCATCTACTATAACAAAATCGCAATACAGCTCGTTTACATATGCAGTAGGAGCATTCATTTTCAACCCTATCTTGCTATGAATTGTACTTGCTGGCAACCCTGTTAATTCCGTCATTCTTCGACTAGCCTTACCTGTTGGAGCAAGTAATACAATTTCAGCAGCAGGATTCAATTCTAACGCACATTTTATAATTGCATTTATTGTTGCGGTTTTACCTGTACCTGGTCCTCCTGTTAAAATACTAGCTCCTGAAGTCAATGCCATATTAATTGCTTCTTTCTGCATGTCAGCAAGCTTTTGATTCGTTTTCTCTTCGTATGAAGGAATCCATTCCTCAATTACTTGTTTAGGAACATACATTTTTTTATTCTCGTCAATAATGATACGCTTCATCGTTTTAACGATATTTTTCTCAATTGTGTAATACTTTCCTAGATACACAGCTCGATCTTCAGCATCATCATTTAATATTTCGCAAACGACAATCGATTTTTCAGCAATTAATCCTATCATCGCATCACTAATTCGCTTTCTATATAAATCCATATCCATTAATGGATCGAATATACTTGATGAAGCTAAATAAGAATTAAGTGTTTTGTAAATTTCAGATTCCCTAACATATAAATCCCCTCTCGTTTCGGCAGCTTTCACTAAATATGTGTAGATACCAAACTTGAATCGACTTTCATGATAAGGATCAACTTGCAACTTTAAGGCAAATTTTTCAGCTAATTTAAACCCTTCTTTATCATAGTCCATAAGCACATAAGGATTTTCACGTATTACCCGAATCGATGAATCTCCATATGTTTCATAAATCCATAAAGCTAATTCATAACTGCCTCCAGCATTTAAAACGAACATAGAAACAGGTTCGAATTTTTTATGTCGAAAAATAGATTCACTGATATGCATTGCTTTTTTCTTTGTAATCCCTTCAATACTAGCTAGTGCATCAGGTTGATTTTCTATAATTTTCAACGTTTCTTCCTTAAATACATCTACAATCTTAGCAGCAGTTTTCTTACCTACTCCTTCTACATGCATACAAATGAACCGTTCAATCCCCTTTAAAGACTGAGGTAGTTGCTTTTCGTATGAAATAGCTTCAATTTGATAGCCGTAAGTCCTATGTTCAATCCACTGTCCATCAATTGCAAATTCATCGCCCTCGAAAACCGAAACAAATCTTCCAACTACGATTGGCTCTTTAGTCAAAATCTCACTGCCTTGAGCATCAATAATTTTTACTTCTAATACCGAATATCCAGTTTCTTTGTTGCGATTTCGAATCTTTTTAATTTCTACGATCCCTTTAAACATGGCAACTCGCCCCCATTTTTTATATATGAACCTTATTTTTATACGACCTAAATTGTACTTATATAACTATTATATCATTCGCTTAACATAAGTAAATGTAAATTATATTTGACGTTGTGATCCAAAAACCTTGTTTTATCGACACTTTTACCTGTCTTTTTTAATATTTTGGCATAATCGTAGCTGCCAATGAGTAGATTGTTGTATAGAATTTTTTTTGAAAAAGGAGGTGTATAAATGTATTCGCATAAAGTTCTTGTTGTAGATGACAACTATGTTAATAGGCGAGTTGTGAAGCAGATTATCAATGCTACAAATCATTCATGTATTGGTGAAGCCTCAGATGGAATTGAAGCTATTCAATTAATTGAAGAACTTCAACCCACTGCAATTACACTAGACTTAAATATGCCTAGACGTAATGGCTATGAAGTGTTAGAAATTTTGAAA
This sequence comes from Lysinibacillus sp. UGB7, assembly GCF_049058285.1. NCBI lineage: Bacteria > Bacillati > Bacillota > Bacilli > Caryophanales > Bacillaceae > Lysinibacillus > Lysinibacillus sp. UGB7. The sequence goes on along the minus strand of NZ_JBMGUV010000001.1, from coordinate 3,927 downwards.
GACAAATATCCTAAACTTCCAGTCATTGTTATCACAGGTGAAAGAAATGAAGAAAAACATCAATTAGCTATTAAATTAGGTGCTCTTCATCTAATCAAAAAACCATTTCAACCACCTTATCTAACAACACGTTTAGAAGAAACACCTCTTGTAGAAGAAATCTACTTGCCTCAACCTGAGATAAGTGATGACTTCGAGTTAGTGATTGCATCTGAAACAACTGAGCGTCCACATCGCAACATCGAAATTCGTAATGCAAAAACACAAATTCAATATGGAGAAGATAAAACACCCGATTATGAATCAGGTGAATTTGCATTAACTAAAGAAAAAATTCTCGCTCAAAAAGACACTATCATTCTTGAAGAAGTGGAAGAGGATGAATTAAATAATCCTCAACCAAAAGTTGAAACGGATTTCAGCAAAAATGACTTGCTAGTTGTGCAACCATCAACGCAAAACGAACATGCTACTACATCTACTGCATCAGATGAAGAAATTCCTATCGAAGTAAAACCGTTTGATCATCGTAGTTTATGGCGTATTAAAAGTTTGGAAGAAAACAATGAACCTAAACAAGTTATTGAGGCAATTGAAGAAAAAAATCAAGAGCCACCGCCCATTTTGACTATTGAAGAACAAGCAATCGAAAATGAGTATGATCAAAAACTATTCACCTTGTATGAACAGGAAGAAAAGCAGCCTGAACCTACTCAAAAAATTTCTATTTCTGAAAACAGTTCACAACAGAATCCAGCCATAGGTGATCGATTCAATTCAACAATTAGACCACCAATGTCAAAAAGACGACCTCTTACAGCTGATGAACAACATAGGATTAGTCAATATAAAAGTGATATTCCTGAACACTATGTTATCCATAATGCTGAAGAGGAATCTGATGCTGGTGTTAAAAAGGGAGGGCTATTTGCCCGATTATTTGGAAGAAAAAAATAAAAGAACTCAAGGAGGGAACATTAATCATGACTTTAACTAAAAAATATGAAAATGCGATTAATAACAAGGAGGTATTCAAAGGGATTGTTTATATGATCTACTTTGATGAAGAATTACAATCAGATGTTTTACTATTAGACCATTCGGAAGCACGCTTCGTTATCAAACGTGACCAAATCGATTCTGAAATGGAATGGAAATCCTTAATCAATTTCGTTGGACGTGAAGTGCAATATATCATCCTGTCAGTAGATGAAGAAGCAAAAACAGTTTTCGCTTCTCGTAAGGAAGCTCAATTAATTACACGCGAAACGATCATTCCTCGTCTACAAGAAGGCGAAGTAATGCCAGCAAAAGTGGTTAATATTTTACGTTACGCAGCATTTGTAGAAATTCAAGGCGTAACAGGCTTATTAAAAAATAAGGATTTTGCAGAAGATCACACTTCTATCGGTGACGTTCTAAAAATTGGCGATACTGTAAACGTTAGGCTAAAAAAACTTTCATCTCGATTAGTATTTGAATCGGTTGAAAAGTATAAAAATCCTACAATTTTCGACTTTGACCTATACGAACGAAATCAACTAGTTTTTGGCACAGTTGTAACTGTTCAACCCTGGGGCGTGTTTGTACGCCTAGCAGGTAATATTGATGCCCTTTGCTCGTTACCAGGCACAGGTGAACTTGAAGAAGGATCACGTGTACGATGCCGAATTACTAAGGTGTTTAATGACGGAGCACAAAATCGTATCCGAGGTAAAATTGTAGATATTATTGGATAAGGCTTACATTATCAAAAATTCATACAGGCTGTTAATAGATTATTAGCAGCCTGTAAATAATTGAACCGAAAGGAGTGTTTTTTTTTGTACATTAAAAAACAACAAGGTATTCCAGCTATACCAGCTGAGTTAAAGCAAACATTTGCTAATAAATTTACATTAAATATTGGCAAAACCGAAATCATCAAACGTAAAAACAACAACAACCTGACTGAACGAGATGTGAAAATTGCAAAATTTTTATTTCAATTCCGATTTGCTACGGCAGAACAGATTCATACGTTTCTAAACGAACAATCTTCAATTGAAAATTTACGAGGACGACTTGAGAAATTAACGCATTCTCGAATTTTAAACAAATTTATGCTAGGTGACTATGAAGAGGACGAAATCCCAACGGATGCTTTTGAGGTTTACTGCCTAGATTTAGGTGGACGTTACCTACTAACAAACTTCTCAAATGAAGATACAACGGATTGGTATTCAGCAATTAACATGGTAAGTTCTGAAATTGTAAATAAAACGCTATTTACAGTGGACTTTTACCTACGTTTGCGTGAAACAATGGGGAATCGCTTAATTTACTTTAAAGCGGAGCCGATTTTCCGTTGCGGCAAGAAAACAATCATTCCATCATTCAATTTCTGCATTAAGGATGGCAGCATTAATCGAAATTATATTGGAGAAATCGTTCGTGACTTTGACTTCCCTTTATATGCTAGAGAAAAGGCTGAAAAATTAGAGCAGCTGCTTATGACAAATGCTTGGAAAAAGTATTTTTATGAGGATTTAGAACCTCCTGTACTTTTTGTATTTACTGAAAACGATGACAACGCTTTGGAAGTAGGTAAACTATATGCTTGCACTACTGAAATTGAACGTTTCAGAATTTCTACAGATGAACGTATTCAAATCCCTCTTCATGAAGGCGGAGCGTTTTTAAAATATGTCGTAGAGCAAAATATGCTTAAAAAAGTAAAAAGCTCTACATTTGCACCTATTACAAATACAGAACAATAAGGAGGTATCGGCATACAATGGCAGATTTAATTAAATTAGGGGAGGTAATACACGAAGCGAGAATTGATAGCGAATATTCATTATCTGAACTATCGAGAGTAATCGAGGTGTCACAATCTTATATTTCAAGAATAGAATCAGGAAAAAGAAAGCCATCAGTTACAGTATTATCTAAATTGGCAATTGAATTAGACTTAGACATTAAGGATTTAATGCAATTAGCTGGATTAACAGACAAAGCACAAGAAGCATATTTTGACTTAGATCAGGTCTTAAAATCTGATTTTGTTTATATGAACAATAAAATGCTTTCTCCAAAGGAACGCCATCAACTACTATCATTTTTTAAATAAATTAAAGTTTGCGTAGATTCAACAGAATCTACGTTTTTTATTATACAATTTTAAAACCTTGTTTTTTTAATTTTAAAATAGATTTATTTTAAACCAAGATTTTATAAGAGCTTGCTAAAAACTCTTGTTACAACCTTATTCTAACGTCAATAATAATTATGCTATTTATATCAACAACATATTACTCGTAACCCCTCCCACTGTCGCTAAAAAAACATAACCTTGTTTTTGAAGGTACTAAACGAAAGATATAGTATTTTTTAAAAAAATTGGTATGTTGTTTGTAAAGTGAAACCATATACTAGCTTATCGTTTCACTTTGCTAACAGTGTATTCATAAGAATTTCAGAATATGTATAAAAATTTTTTTCACCCTTTTTAAGTATCCCTAACATATCTCTATTAAATTAGAACTTAAAGAAGATTTTTATTCGGATCATCAAACTCTGAAATATATTGTTATCGTAGCCCCTCTCAATTTTAAGATGGCAAACCTAGTTACTCTCGATAATAAAGTTCAAACCATGTTTTTTAAAAAACATTTTTAAAATATATTTGTTTTAAACTTCTATGAAAATATTACTCATAGTCTCTTTTCTACAATGGCAAACTAGTTACTCTTAATCAAATATTTTTAAAATATATTTGTTTACTTCAATGAAAACAATACTCGTAGTCTCTTTCTACAATGGCAAACTAGTTACTCTTAATCAAAGTTAAAACCTTGTTTTTTTAAAAATATTTTTAAAATATGTTTGTTTATACTTCAATGAAAACAATACTCGTAGTCTCTTTCTACAATGGCAAACTAGTTA